>JBEKZL010000107.1:0-22582 GCA_049509915.1 Bryobacteraceae bacterium
CGGTGCTCGACGTGGCCCTGTTGTTCGCCTGGGGCAAACCGGATTGGAAGCCCGTGCTGGTGGCCTACCTCGGACTGATCCTGCAAGGCGGCGTTCTGCTCGCGGTCGGCGCTTTCATCTCCACCTTGACCAAGAACCAGATCATCGCCGGCGGCGTCACCTTCTTCGTCTGCCTGCTGCTGTGGCTGCTGAGCTGGTTCACGGAATTCAACTCCAGCGCCCTGTCCTCGGTGGTCAACTACCTTTCCATCGTGACCCACTTCGATAATTTCGCCAAAGGCGTGCTCGATTCCAAGGACGTCGTCTTCTACCTGTCGTTCATCTTCTTTGGCTTGTTCCTGACGTCCCGCTCCTTGGAATCGCTGCGGTGGAGGTCCTAACTCGCAATGAATACGGAATGGATTAAGACTCGCCAGACCAGGTACTCGGCCTACGTAACGGTTTACGTGGTGGTGGTGCTCGCCGTGCTCGGGGCGATCAACTTCCTGGCCAATCGCTACGACAAGAGCTACGATTCCACCGCCAATAAGCAATTCACTCTCTCCGACCAGACCATCAAAGTGGCCGACGGTCTGAAGCGCGACATACACTTCACTTACTTCGGCGACTCCGGCACGTTCGGCCAGCCCGGCGGTCCCAAGGATCTGCTCGACCGCTATGCCGCGCTCTCGCCCAAAATCCACATCGAATATATCGATCCGGTCCGCAAACCGCAGCAGGCCAAGGCCGCGGGTTTTCGTTCCGACGCCGTGGTGATGGTCGATAACGGCCCGCGCCGGGAAGCCGCCAAGAGCCTGACCGAGGAAGAAGTCACCGGCGCCATGATCCGGTCGCTCAAATCCGGCGAACGCAACGTCTGTTTCGTGAATGCCGCCGCCGAACGCTCCATCGATAACGATGCCGGCGACGGTTATTCCCTCCTCAAGCAGCTCCTCGAGCGCGACAATTATAAGCCGCGCAGCGAAACTCTCAAGCCAGCCGCCGCGGCCAACGCCAAGCCCATGGCCATCGGCCAGACGGCGCCCGCCGGCAACGTGGAAGTGCCCAAGGACTGCACCGTGCTGGTGGTCGGCGGCCCGCAGCTCGCCTACCCGAAACCCATCGTCGACGCCATCAAGACTTACGTCGAAGGCGGCGGCCGCGCGCTCATCATGGTGGACAACACCCTGCGCCTCGGCCGCAGCGAACCGGCCGCTGAGAATCCCGACCTGCTGGCCCTGCTGGCTGGCTGGGGCGTGACCGTCGACAAGAACCTGGTGCTCGATTTGAGCGGCATGGGCCAGCTTCTCGGCCTCGGCCCCGAAATCCCCTTCATCCTGCAGTACGAGTCGCATGCCATTACCCAGCCGCTCACCCGTGTTCCTACCGCGTTTCCCGTGGTGCGCGCGCTCGAAGTCAAGAATGGCGACAAGACCTCTGTCTCAAAACTGGTTTCCACCACCGACGATTCCATCGCCATCGACACCGTGCCGCCGGGCGGAGCCATCGACCCCAAGCAGGGTAAGAAAGGCCCATTCACCCTGGCCGCCGCTGGAACCCTCAACGGCTCCACGCCGGGCCGCTTCGTGGTGGTGGGCACGTCCCTTTGGGCGGCGAACAATTTCGCCGGCTCCCGGTCGCTGGGCAACCGTGACCTGTTCATGAACATGATCAACTGGCTCGCCTCGGACGAAGACCTGATTTCCATCCGTCCCAAGGCCCCCGACGATCGGCCGCTGAATATCTCCCAGCAGCGGTTGTCGGCCCTGTTCTGGCTCAGCATCGTCATCTTCCCGGTGGGCATCGTCATGTTCGGCCTGGCCACCTGGTGGAAGAGGAGGTAGGCGATGAAGCCGAAGGGACTGTTGGTCGCCGTCGTTCTTTTGGCTGTGCTCGGCGGCGCCGTCTGGTATTCCAATAAGAAGCAGGCGGCGAAGGAGAAGGCTCCCGCCGCCGACGCTTCACCCAAAATCGTTTCCATTCCCGACGATCAGGTGCAGGATATTCTGATCCAGCGCCCTGGCGGCGAAACCGTCGAGCTCCAGCGCAAGACCCAATCCACTTACGTGCTGACCCAGCCCAAGCCGCTGCCCGCCGACGTCGACGCCGCTTCCAGCCTGATCACCACCGTGGCCAGCATCAGCGCCGATAAGACCATCGAGGACAAAGCCACCGACTTCTCTCCTTACGGCCTGGCCAAGCCCTCCCTCGAAGTGCATATCACCAGGAAGGACGGCAAAGCCTTCGACCTCCAGCTCGGCGACGATACCCCCAACAACTCCGGCACCTATGCCCGCCTGGCCGGCGACCCGCACGTCTATACCGTCGCCAGCTTCGTCAAGACCAGCCTCGACAAGAAAGCCGACGACCTCCGCGACAAACACCTGCTCAGCTTCGATACCGACAAATTGACCCGCGTCCAGCTCACCGCTAAAGGCTCCACCGTGGAGTTCGGTAAGAACGGGCAGAACGAGTGGCAGATCGTCAAGCCCTGGCCGATGCGCGCCGATAGCGCCCAGGTGGACACCCTGATCGGCAAGGTCAAGGACGCCAAACTGGACACCGCCGCCAAGCCCGAAGAGATCGCCACCAAGTTCGCCGCCGCCGCGCCCCTGGCTACCGCTACCGTTACCACCGCCTCCGGCACTCAGTCGCTCGAAGTCCGTAAGGATAAGGACAACAATTACTATGCCAAGAGCTCCGTCGTGGAAGGCATCTATAAAACTACCACCGACGTGGGCGAGGCGCTCAATAAGGGGTTGGAAGATTTCCGCAACAAGAAGCTGTTCGAATTCGGCTTTAGCGACCCCAGCAAGGTGGATATCAAGACCGCGTCCTTTACCAAGGCCGGCGACGACTGGGTGTCGGGCGCCGGCAAGAAAATGGATAATGCCACCGTTCAGACCCTGATCGATAAGCTTCGCGACCTCGCCGCCAGTAAATTCGTAGCCGCCGGCGGCGGTCAGCCCGTCTTTGAAGCCACCGTGATTTCGAACCAGGGCAAACGCACCGAGAAAGTCACCATCAGCCGCAACCAGGACCAGTATTTCGCGCAACGCGAAGGCGATCCCAGCATCTACCAGTTAGAGGCATCGGCCGTGGACGACCTGGAAAAGGCCGCGAGGGACGTGAAGGAAGCGCCGCCGGCTAAGAAGAAGTAGCGGAGTGTGACCGATTTGACCAGACTTAAGTGGCGCACGCACTTTTGTGTGCCGCGTCGCCACTCTTGGCGACGCCTGACCTACGTACGAAGAGGTGTCGCCAGGAGTCTCGACACGGCACGCAAGAGTGCGTGCGCCACGTCTGTGCAATGAACGGTCTCCTCACCGACCTATACGAGCTCACCATGGCCGCCGGCTATTTCGAAGCCGGCAAGTCCGGTGAGGTTGCCACCTTCGAGTGCGCCGTGCGGCGCCTGCCGCCCAACCGCAATTTCGTAATCGCGGCCGGCCTGCCGCAGGTGGTCGAGTACCTTCTCAAGTTGAGCTTTTCGGAAGAGGAAATCGCCTACCTCGAGGCTCTGCCGCAGTTCCGCTCGGTCTCACCCGCCTTTTTCGATCGCCTGCGAAACCTCCGTTTCACCGGCGATCTGTTTGCCGTCCCCGAAGGTACCGTGCTGTTCGCCGGCGAGCCTATGATGACCGTCCGCGCGCCGCTCGTGGAAGCGCAAATGGCCGAAACCTACCTGCTGGCGGCGGCCAGCTTTCCCACTCTGATTGCCACCAAAGCCGCTCGGTGCGTCGCCGCCGCCGAAGGGCGCGAGGTGCTGGAATTCGGGACCCGCCGCGCCCACTCCCCCCAAGCCGGAGTGCTCGGCGCTCGCGCCGCCTACCTCGGCGGGTGCGCCGCCACCAGCAACGCCCTGGCCGGTTTTGCCTATGGCATCCCGGTCTCCGGCACCGCCGCTCACTCCTGGGTGATGGCGTTCGCCTGCGAGGCGGAGTCGTTCCGCCGCTTGCAGAAACTGATGGGCGACGGCACCATTCAGCTTATCGATACCTACGATCCGGTCGAAGGCGCGCGCCGCGCTACAGCCTTGGGTAAGCCGCTGGCGGGCGTCCGGCTGGATAGCGGCGATTACAAGGTCATCGCACCCCAGGTTCGCGCTATCCTGGATGCGGCCGGCCTCGCCGACGCCCGGATCGTGGTCACGGGCGACCTGGATGAGTTCCGCATCCGCGAACTGGTGCGCTCCGCCACGCCCATCGATGTTTTCGGCGTGGGCACCCAACTCTCCACTTCCGCCGATTGCCCGTCTCTCTCGGCCACTTATAAATTGGTCGAGCTCGAAATCGGCGGCATCAAGCGCTTCACCGCCAAATACAGCGAGGACAAGCGGTCCGTGCCCGGAGCCAAGCAGATCTTCCGCGACGAAGCCCGCGACGTGATCGCGCGCTCCGGGGAATGCGGCCGCGGCGAAGCCCTACTCCAACCCGTCCTTTTGCAGGGCCGTCTGGTAGAGCCGCTGCCTACGCTCGAACAGGCGCGCAGCCGCGCCGCCCGTTCGGTAGCGAGCCTGCCGCCGCGCCTGCGGGAGCTCGAACTGGCCGAGCCCTGGCCAGTCATCTACAGCCGCGAACTGCGCGAACTGATCGACCGCACCCACCGCAATTTGATGGGATAGCGCCATGGAACAGCGCCAGTGGGACAGACGATCGTTTTTGTCGTCTGTCAAGAGTGGTTGGTTTGGCGAGGCAATGACAGACCACGAAAAACGATGGTCTGTCCCACATCTGCGGGGTTCTTATGCTGCGTGATCCGGTTACCGTCTTCTTCGATATCGATACGCAGCTCGATTTCCTGGTGCCCTCCGGTGCCCTTTACGTTCCACGCGCCGAGCGCCTCATTCCCACCGTCGCCCGCCTCAATCGATTTGCCGCCAGCCGCGGATTCCCGGTCGTCTCCACCACCGACGCTCATTCCGAATCCGATCCCGAATTCGCTTCCTGGCCGCCGCATTGCATTGCCGGCACGCTGGGTCAGCGCAAACCTGAAGCGACGTTGCTGGAGCGGCGCGCGGCGATACCGAATCGCGCGGGGGTTTTCTCCATAACTGGCCTGGACCAGATCGTCCTCGAAAAGCAGACCGTCGACCTGTTCGATACCGAAACCATCGGCCCCTTGCTTGCCCACTTCGAAGCCGATCGCTACGTTGTCTATGGCGTAGTTACCGAGGTCTGCGTGCTGCGCGCGGCGCGCGGATTGCTGGCTACCGGCAAACCGGTCGCCGTAGTCGAAGACGCCATCGAATGCCTGACCGCCGCCGGGTCCCGGCAAGCTCTCGAAGAACTCCGCTCCCTGGGCGCCGCCATCGCCACGGTTGCCTCCGTCACGGTTCCGGCTCCGTGGCACGCCTTTTCGAGCCGCGACCGCTAGTAACACGAAAGATCCAACCCTGCACCGTTCGGCCACGGCTTGCCACCAGCCATCGAAGCCGCCGGCGAGTTGCGCCTGGGCGGAGCGCCGCGAAGCCTTTCGACGCTGCGAAGGATTTGAAGCGTGCTCTTTCGACCCTGTGCTACACTCCCTTCAAGGAGAAGCTCGGTTTGGTGCGTCGGCGTTGGCGAGAAAGTGGGCGTTCTCTTTCGCGGAGATCTGCCCTGACCACGCTCTTATCGGCACGGCGCTCAGCCACGATGGGCCTCCTGCTGTTGTTTCTCCTGGCTCCGTGCGGTTCAGCTTTACTCCTGGTCGCGGCGCCGAGGGGCTCCAGTTGCGGCATGCGGTGCTGCAAACGCTCGAAGGTCTGTTGCTGCCGAAAAGCGGGTAAGAACGCGCACCAGGGCGGCCCGGGCTGGACAGCTACATCGACTTGTTCAGGAGGTTGCGGCCAACTTCCCGCGGTGCCCGGAACTGCGTCGGCGAGTTTGGCCGCGGCCCGGATCGAGGTCAGCCCGGTCCTCCCCGTTTCGCCCGTTCGGAGTGGGGCCGTTTCTCCCCGCGCCTCCGCGGAAAACGCCTTCGCTCTCTTGCAACGGCCTCCTCCCACGGCGTAGATCTTCCCGAAGTCCGGCACTGGCGCGGTTCCAGGTTTGCCGGGTTGTGCCCCACTCTGGAGCGCGAGCGACAATCCTGTCCGTATTGCACGAAGAGATGAATCCAACGGAATCGATGTTTGCCAGAAAATCCCATTGCGCCCTCGCTTTCCTTGGCCTGGCGGGTGGACTGTTCCTGCTGACGTTTGCCGATGCCGCCTGGCTGCGCGCCCGGCGCGTTCCGGGACTGGTCCGGGAAAGCGAGTTAGCGGCACGGCTGGAACTAACCGACCTCTGTTTGTTCACCGAGGCGCGCTACACCCGCCATCTCTCCCAGGCCGATCTCCATAGCGCGTTTCAGGACCATCCCGCTGCCTTCGAGCACTTTCCGAGCGGCTCCCTGGTTCCACCCCCGCGAGCACTGACCACCGACCATGCGAACCTGGATCGAAAAACAGAAGTACCTGATTGACTTCGCGCTGTCCTCACTGGCGCGGCGCAGGGTGAAGACCCTTGGCCTGCTGCTCGTCTACACGGGGATCGTATTCCTGCTGGCGTCGGTGATGCTGTTTACCCACGCCTTGCGGCGGGAAGCGGCGAAGGCGCTGGCGGGTTCGCCCGACGCGATTGTGCAGCGCATGGTGGCCGGCCGTCACGACCTGATTCCCGCCGCTTACCTGGATAAGATCGGTGCCCTGCGCGGCGTGCAGAACAAGGAAGGTAGGCTGTGGGGCTACTATTACGATCCGTTGCGCAAGGCCAACTACACGGTCATGGTGCCGCCGGCGGCCATGGCGACGCTGGTCGCCCCGGGACGGATTGCGGTCGGCGCCGCGGCGGCGCGAGGGCTGGGTCTCACCGTCAACGCGGAGATGTACTTCCAGGCATACTCCGGTAAGCCGCTTTCGTTCCTCGTGTCGGACATTCTTCCCAACGAGTCGGAACTGATCAGCGCCGACCTGGTGTTGATGAGCGAGGGAGACTTTCGCGCCTTATTCGACTATCCGGCCGGCCAGTACACCGATATCGCCCTCTCCGTGGCTAACCCCCAGGAGCTGCGCAACGTCGCCGCGAAGTTGGCTGGCCGGTTGCCCGACTCGCGAACCATCCTGCGCGAGGAAGTGCTGCGCACCTACGACTCCATCTTTAACTGGCGCGAAGGAATCGTTCTGGTGCTGCTGTCCGGGGCCGTTCTCGCGTTCGCCATTTTCGCCCTGGAAAAGGCCTCCGGACTGTCGGCCGATGAGAAACGCGAGATCGGCATTCTTAAGGCCATCGGCTGGGAGACCGGCGACGTGATCCGGATGAAGTTCTGGGAGGGCGCCCTGATCTCGCTGACCGCGTTTCTGCTGGGGTACGCCGCCGCCTACTTGCACGTGTTCCGCCTTTCGTCGGTGCTGTTCGAACCTGTGCTGAAGGGTTGGTCGGTGCTGTATCCGCGTTTTGAACTCGTCCCGGAGGTGGACGGCTTTCAGATCGCGACGTTGTTCTTCTTCACCGTTTTCCCCTACGCGATGGCGACCATGGTGCCGATCTGGCGCGCCGCCATCGCCGATCCCGATTCCGTAATGCGCGGCTGACCATGATCGAACTTTCCGGCATTCGCAAAGCTTTCAACCAGGGACGCGACAACGAATACTGGGCGCTCAATGGCATCGACCTGAGCATTCCGTCGCGGCGGGTGACGGCGTTTTTCGGCCCAAGCGGATCCGGCAAGACTACCTTGCTGACCGTGGTGGGTTGCCTGGCGCGGCCCACAGCCGGCCGCGTGCGGCTTGAGGGCCGGGATATCTCCGGCCTCCCGGAGCGCTTCCTGACCCAGATCCGGCGCCGCACTTTCGGCTTCGTCTTCCAGCAGTTCAACCTGATCCGGGGATTGTCGGCCGTCGAGAACATCATGCTGCCGGCGTATCCGCTCGGCGGCGAATGGCGCCCGCTGAAAGAGCGTGCGGAATTCCTGCTGGATTCGCTCCAGCTCAGCCACCGCCGCGCCGCTCGCGTGGAATGGCTCTCGGGAGGCGAGCAACAACGCGTGGCCATCGCTCGCGCCCTGATCAACGACCCGAAAGTGCTGGTTGCCGACGAGCCGACCGCCAACCTCGACACGGCGCTGGCGAGGGGCTTTCTCGATATTCTCGAAACGCTGGCGGCACAGGGGCGAACCATTCTGTTGAGCAGCCACGACCCGCTGGTGATCGTATCGCCGGTGGTCGAACGCGTGGTGAAACTGCGCGACGGCCGCATCGTGGGGGACGGCTGATGCTATTCCGGCCCGCGATTATCGCGCTCCTGCTGGCATCGGCGGCCAACGTCGCGATGCTCCTGGCCGCCACGCCGTTCGCGGTCGAAGTCCTCCGTCACTGGGATATTGCCAGCGGCAGCCAGCGCCAGTTGAATTTGGAACGCCGTACCTACCTGATCTCGGTGCTGCTCGCCAGCGTCATGGCTACTCAACTCCTGGCCCTGCTGCTTTTCGTTTTCAACGCCGACCGGATGGCGCCGATGTTTGTGGGAGCCATGTGCGCGGCGGGCGCCCTGAACGTCGATCCATACGGTTTCCCGGCGCTGATCGCCCAGATCGCCGTCTTCTTCCTCGCAGCCATGTGGCTGGCCATCAACCACGTCGACATTCAGGCCCCGGACTACCCCCTGGTCCGGGTCAAGTACGCGCTGCTATTCGCCGTGGCGCCGGCGCTGGTGGCGGCCTTCGCGCTCGAGTTGTGGTATTTTCTTGGTCTCAAGGCCGACGTCCTGACCTCGTGTTGCGCCCGGGTGTTTTCCGGCGATGCCAAGGGGCTGTCCGGCGATCTTGCCGCCCTGCCGCCGCTGCCGGCCATCGTCGCCTTCTACTGCACGCTGATACTGGCGATGGCGGCAGCCGGGTACACCTCTCTCAGAAGGCGCGGCGGCTATGCGGTCGCGATGGCCAGCCTGACGGCCTTCCTCGCCGCCATCGCCGGCATCCTTTCCTTCCTGTCCCTCTACGTCTACGAGCATCCCCACCACCACTGCCCCTTCTGCGTGCTCAAGGCCGAATACGGATACCAAGGCTACTGGCTCTACCTGCCGCTTTTCGTGGCCACGGCTTGCGGCCTGGCGGTGGGCGCCGTGCAGCCCTTCGCCGCGGTAGCCAGCTTGCGGGACATCGTTCCTAGCGTCTCTGGCCGCCTCTCCGGCGTGGCAGCCGCGGGCTTCGCGCTCTTTGCCGGCATTGCCACCTGGATTATTCTGCGCTCCAACCTGCTTCTCATCGACCACCAGTGGTTGCATTTTTCATTCCAAGGAGTTTCACCATGAAACGTCGCGATATGCTGAGGACCTCCCTTGCTACTGCCGCCGGCGGCTTGGCACCGGCCGCGCTTCGGGCGCAACAGGCCGGCGCTGCCCCCCGCATGCCGGCCCAATCCCCGGCCACCATGCCGGACGATCCCCAGCCGCAGGTAAACGACATCGAGAAGTACCCGAAATGCACATACTGCGGGATGGATCGCAAGCGGTTTCACCAGTCCCGCATGCTGATTCAATACGGCAACGGCCTGGTGGAGGCCGTCTGCTCTCTGCGCTGCGCCGCTACCAGCCTGACGATCAACGTGGGGCGCGGGACGCAGGCGATATGGGTCGGCGACAATGCCTCCCCAGCCGAACTCAAGCCCCTTGCGGACGCTGAGAAAGCGAGTTACCTCATTTTCAGCTCGATCCCGGGCGTCATGACCCGGCACAGCAAAGTGGCCTACAGCACAACGGAGGCGGCCGAGGCGGCGCGGGTTTCGAACGGTGGCGAGGTGGTCGATTTCGACAAAGCCCTGCTGGCCGCTTTTGCGGACATCGCGGAGTCCGTAGCCGCCAGCCGCAAGACGCGCGAGGAACGGCTCAAACGGGCCCAGGAGAAAAAGGACAGGTAATGCGGCTTGCCTGCGCTGCCATTCTGCTGGCGCTTTGCGCGGCGCCGTGGGTCGATTTGGCCGCGGACGGGGTTCCATTCTCCGTGCCTCCGCCAAGGGCCATGGATCTTTGCCCGGTCTGCGGGATGATTGTCTCGAAATACCCGAACTGGATCGCAACCGTGGTCTGGAAAGACGGCCATGCCCACCATTTCGACGGCGCCAAGGACATGTTCAAGTTCCTGCAAGCCTTGCCGAAATATGCGCCGGGCCACAAACGCGACGATATCCGTTTTATCGCCGTTACGGATTTCTACAACCTCGAAAAGATCGAGGCCGGAAAAGCGTCCTACGTGATCGGATCGGACGTCATGGGGCCGATGGGCCCCGAGTTGGTGCCGCTTGCCACCAGGGCCGATGCCGAGGACTTCTTCAAAGACCACAAAGGCAAACTCATTCTGGGCTTCGGCGCAGTCACGCCGGAGATCGTCGCCAAGGTCGACTCCGGTAAGTTCTAGCTCAATCCGGGTGAACGGCAACGACCGGCTACGAATGGAAAGGAACGGGCCGCAATGATAAGGATTGCCCAAATATTATGTCTGGCTGTATTGCCCCTAATGGCTCTTGCGGAGACGCCGCGGCAGCCGCGGGAGCGGGTCGACCGCTTGCAGCGCGCGGTACTGGCGCCTTGCTGTTACACGGAATCCGTCGCGATTCATCAGAGCGAGATCGCGGTCAAGATGCGGTTGGAAATCGCCAGGTGGGTGGCGATGGGAGAGTCGGATCGGGCGATCCTGGATACCTACGTCGGCCTGTACGGTAGCAAAGTGCTGGTCGATCCCCGGACCGTGCCGCGGGGATGGACGCCGTTTGTGCCGTGGCTTGTCTTGATCCTGGGAGTATTCCTGGTGGCCTGGTTGCTGAAGCGCTGGCGCGTGGTCCCCAGGACCGCGACCGCGTTATCGACCGCGGAAGTCGAGAATCTCCCGGACCTCGACGACGACTGACGACGGCGACCGTGAGGCCGGCCGACAATGGTCAACCCAGTCCAGCGGCTGCCCGCAATCTCAGCAGCCTTTCGATCCCGCCGCCGGGGCCACATGGGGCGTGCGCGCGCCGCCGTGGGCGCGCTTGTGCAACTCGCCCAGGTCCAGCCCGGTGAGCGCGGTGGCGATGGCGCCGCCGGCCAGCAGCGGCACTGTCAAGGCTGCAAACATGATCATGGAAAACGTTTTGGCGTCGTTGATCTCCACGTCGAACAGCCGCATCGCCAGCACGCAGGCGGCATTCACCACGCCCAGGTTGCCGGGGGCGTTCGGCACCACCGTGGCCAGCCGGATAATGGTCAGAATGCCGGCCGCCTGCCAGAAGGAAAGGTCCATCGCGTCGGCGCGCAGCAGGGCGTAAATGGAAAACATCTGCAGCAGCAGGTAGAGCAGGCTGATGAGCGAGGTTTTGCCCAGCGACCGCCAGTTGCCCATCAGGTGCAGCCCTTCCACCACGTGGCGCAGGGTGGCGGCCCAGCGGCTCTCGCTCATCACCGCGTGAACGTCCTGTTTGCGCAGCACCACCCACACCAGGGCCGCGGCCGCGGCGATCAACAACACTCCCAGGGCCTGCACCAGCCAGATGATATCGCGCGGAATGCGATGCACGAAGCTGGCCGTAATCAGGAATGCGCCCAGCATCCAGAAGCCGTCGATCAGTCGCTCCACTGCGGCCGAAGCGATGCTCAGCGACAGCCGCAGGTTGTTCCAATGGGCCAGCAGGTAGCAACGAATCAGTTCGCCGGTGCGCAGCGGAAGCACTTCATTGGCGAACAGGCCGATGTAGATCGCCTGCACGGTGCGCCACAAACGCAGGCGCACCACCGGGCCGAGAAGCGTTTTCCAGCGCCAACCGTGGCAAACATAAACCGCCAGATCGCTCGCGATGGCCAACGTCACCCAGCGCCAGTCGAGCGAACGGACGGCCGCCACCAGGTCGCTGAACTGGTAGCCGCGCAGCACCCAAGCCAGACAGCCGGCCGAAACGCAATACCCCAGAGCTTGGGGTGCCCACGAAGGAATCTTGCGGCGCCGCTCGGGCTTCACGTTCTCCATCATATCGTGGCACACTGTAAGGCACGGGGTGGTTCGATATGAAACGGATGCCGACGATTGGGATGCGTGCCGCGGCTATGGCCGTGGTGGTGAGTTGGGCCGGGATGACGGCGGCTTGGGCGGCGGATGAAACGCCGCGGGAGGCGTTCCATGGGACACTGGTGGACGCCGGATGCATGGAGCGTCCGGCATGTCCCGTCACGGCCGGGACGCGGGCCTTTGGGCTGGAACTGGCGAACGGCAAACTGCTCGATCTGGATGAAGCCGGCACCACTTTTGCCAGCGCCGCCCTCAACGGCAACAAAGACTTCCGCGCGCTCATCAACGGCACGGCGGATTCGATCCGGCCGAAGGCTACCGTCAAGGGGCGCCTGCACGGCACCAAAATCATGGTGGACAGCGTCGCGGTGGAGTGATCGAGCGCCGGCCGCTTCACCGCTTGGATTTGGTGGGAACGCCGCCGGCCTGGACCACGAGGCGGGTGATCAGGTCGAACACGGACTCCAGCGGAATCGCATCGGCGATGGCAAGTGGGGTTCGGCCGCGCGCGTCCGGGGTGTCGAGCGGAGCGCCCTTATCGGCCAGGAACTGGACCACCTGGCAGATCTCGGCTTGGGTCGCTTTCGTTGCGAATGCGCCCACCGCGTAGTGGGTCACGGTGGCGCCCCGATTATTGACGGCCTTGGCATTGGGGTCCAATTCGTAGGCGTACGTCACGGCGTCGAGATGGGCGCTCGAAGCCGCCGCCATTAATAGGGCCGTGCCATCCTGAGCTTTCAGGGCCGGATCGGCGCCGCCCGCCACCAGTGCCCGCATCGCGTCCGCGTGGCCGGCCCTGGCCGCCAGCAGTAGCGGCGTTTCCTCCCCGGTGGTCCGGCGGAAGTCGCCACCCCCACGGCCCTCCAGCGTTCTCGCCGTGCGTGCGTTGGGGTCCGCTCCTTTCTCGAGCAGCTTCTTCACCAGTTCCAGGCTCCCCAACTGCGCGGCCGCGTGCAGCGGCGTGTTGCCGGCGCCATCCACCACGTTTGCCTCCGCGCCGCCGTCGATCAGCGCAATGGCGGCGGACGCACTGCGATACGCCGCCGCTACCGATAGCGTTCTGGTGCCGTCGGGCAAGCGATAGTTGGCGTCGGCGCCGGCCGCCAGCAAGCGTTCCACCGACTTGCTGTCGTTCTTCATCGCCGCGAACACCAGCGCGGTGAAGCCGGCCTTCGAAGCCGCGTTCACCTCCGCCCCGTGCGCCAGCAGCAAACCGGCGATCTCGGGGTGCTTTCCCGCCGCCGCCCACATCAGTGCCGTCTGTCCCTTGCGGGACTCGGCCGCATTCACCTGGGCGCCATGTTCGATCAGTTGCGAAACTGCATCCGCGTTTCCCACCCGGGCGGCAATCATGAGCGCGGTCTCACCGTTCCAGCGCGCCCGATTGGCATCGGCGCCCGCCTGAAGGAGTTTCCGCACCAGGCCGGCGTTGCCGTTGGCGCAAGCCAGGGTGAGCGGCGTCTCGCCATACTCGTCCGCCGTCTCCACCTTCGCGCCAGCCGCCACCAGCGCGTCCGCCGCCGAGCTATCGTCCAGATAGACGGCCCAAGCCAGTGCCGTCGCACCGTCCGGTTGCGCCGCGTTCAGGTCCGCGTGACGGGCCAGCAGATCGGCCAGAGCCTGGTGATCGCGCTGCCTGACCGCGCCAATCAGCCGCAGATCGACAGGCCGCGGATTGTCCGCCGCCAGCGCGAAAGCAGCGAATGCCAAGGCCAACAGAAGGCGACCACCTGCTCTCCGTGAGCTGACCCACAACACATCTGTCACCCTGCCCACCTGAGATTGCTCTCCCTACACCCCTGGCAGCAGGTTGATCTCGCCGGTGCTGTCGCCCAGTTTGTCGATGCGCACGCCGGCTTTGTCCATCACCGTCAGCAGCAGGTTGTTCATGGGCGTCTCCTTGGGGAAACGCAGGTGGCGCCCGCCGCGAATGCCTACCGCGCCGCCGCCGGCGAGGGCGATCGGCAGATCGTGATGGGTGTGCGCATTGCCATCGGCGATGCTGCTGCCATAAACCACCAGCGACCGGTCCAGCAGGCTGGCGTCGCCTTCCTGGGTCGAGCGCAGCCGGTCCAGCATGTAGGCGAACATTTCCACATGATGCGTATTGATGCGCGCCGTCTTATCGATTTTCTCCGGATCGTTCATGTGGTGGGTGCAGGAATGGTGGCCATCGGAAATGCCGATCTCGCGATAGCTGCGGTTGCTGCCTTCGCGCGCGATCATGAAGGTGATTACGCGCGTCAGGTCGGCCTGGAACGCCAGCACCTGCAGGTCGATCATGAGCCGGGCATGGTCGACGAACGCTTCCGGAACCGCAGCCGGCTTTTCCATCACCGGCATTTTGAGGGTGGCGCTCTGCTCCTCGGCTTTTTGAATGCGGCGCTCGATATCGCGAATGGCATCCAGGTACTGATCCAGCTTGTTGCGGTCGCCGGCGCCCAATCCCGGGCTGAGGCGGGCTACATCGGCCCGCACGTAGTCCAGGATGCTGGCTTGTTCCTGAAACGAGGCCATCCGCGCCTTCGGGTCGGTCGAGTCGCCGTCGCCGAACAGGCGCTCGAACAGGGCACGCGGATTCACCTCGGTCGGCATCGGGGTGGTCGGGTTGCGCCAGGAAATGGTATTGGTATACGCGCAGCTATAGCCGGAGTCGCAATCGCCCGCCAGGTACGGCGCTTCCAGGCCAACTTCGAGCGAACCTAGTTGGGTGAATTTTCCAAACTCGCGCGCGGCAATCTGGTCGGCCGAAACGCCGGCCCGAATCTCGGTCTGGGTTTTCTTGGGATGCACTCCGGTGAGCCACGTGGCCCCGGCACGGGCATGGTCGCCGGCGCCGTCGCCGAGCGCGCGGCCGTTCACCTGGGCCAGGCCGCTAAGCACCAGCAGTTGTTCGCGGTACGGCTCCAGCGCCTTCATCACCGGCGTGAACTCGAAGCCCTCGCCCTCCACCGCCGGCGTCCACCGGTTCATGATGATGCCGTTGGGGACGTAGACGAATGCCAGCCGCGTTGGGCGGACGGCGTTTCGGGTATTCGCGAATGCCGGCGTCATGGCATCCAGGAAGGGAAGCGCCAGGGTGGTGCCGAGCCCGCGCAGAAAAGTGCGCCGCGCCAGCGATTTCTTGGTGACGATCATGGTTCCGGAGTCCTCCTCATTTCGAATGGCGTGCTTCTTACAATGGCGGTGACCAGCGCCGGCACGGTATAGTTCCCGGCGGCGGCGTCGCGCAGAATGGAACGTACCGCGGGCTGGTCGTAGTATTCCAGGCCGCGGCCCAGCGCGTAAGTCAAAAGCTTCTGCGTGAAGGTGGTCAGGTATTCGTCGCGGTGGGATTCGAGCAAGGCTTTCTTCAGCCCCGACGGACCGTTGAACCGGCTGCCGTCGGGAAGCTTGCCGCTGGCATCGATGGGGCTCCCTGCATCTTTATTCCGCCACTTTCCCACGCCGTCGTAATTCTCAAGTGCGAATCCCAGCGGATCCATGCGCGCGTGGCAACTGGCGCACACCGAGTTGGTACGGTGCTGCTCCATGGCCTCGCGCATGGTCAACTGCCGCCCATCGGCGCCGCGCGGTTTCAAATCCGGAATGTCGGGCGGCGGCGGTGGCGGAGGCGTGCCCAGCAGGTTCTCCAGAATCCACTTGCCGCGCTGCACCACCGACGTGCGATTGGGATAAGAGGTCACTGTGAGAATGCCTCCCTGCCCCAGCAGTCCGCCGCGGTTGGGGTCGGTCAGGTTCACCCGGCGAAACTGTGATCCGTAGACGCCGTGTACCCCGTAGTGCTCCGCCAACCGCTGATTCAGAAAGGTGTAGTTGGCGTCGAGCAGATCGAATACGCTGCGGTTTTCACGAAACACGCTGGCTACGAACAAATCGGTCTCCTGCCGGAAGGACTGCCGCAGGCTGTCGTCGAATTCCGGAAAGGCATCCGGATCGGGTTTCACCGTTGCCAGGTTGCGAAGGTAGAGCCACTGTCCGGCAAAGTTGGAAACCAGCGCCATCGCCCGCTTGTCATCCAGCATACGGCGAACTTCCGCGTCCAGCACCGCGGCATCGCGCAGCCGGCCCTTTTCGGCCTCATCGAGCAGCCGGTCGTCGGGCGGGCTGCTCCACAAGAAAAAGGAGAGACGGGAAGCCAGCTCCAGATCGCCGACCCGGTATACCGTGCCCGGCGCCGCACCGGCCGGATCGCGCTCGATGCGGAACAGGAAATCCGGGGAAACCAGCATGGCGGTAAGCGCCTTCTCGATGCCGCGGTCGAAATCGCCCTGTCCCCGTCCGGTTCGGTAGAATGCCATCAGCGGATTGAGGTCGGCGTCCGTTACCGGGCGGCGAAACGCACGCCGCGCCAGCCCGGAAAGGACCAGGCGCGCGCAGGGTTCGTCATCCTTGCCGTCAGCCGGCGGCCGGCATACGAAGATCTTCCGCCGGCTGGGCGTATCTCCGGGGCCGGTGGCATTGTAAGGGCCGCTAACCGTCAACCTGTCTATCTGCGGCAGGGCGCTGTCATCGGGGACTTCGAACCGCTTGAGGCGGGCGCCATCCAGGCGCAAATCCATTTCCGCCGGCAGGCTCGGGGCTTTGGGCAGCATCCCCTCCGTTTCCCCGGTGCCGCGGGCAGCCGGAGTCGCGGCCTCCGTTTCTTCCGCCTCCCGCAGGAAGGTCGCTCCCAGGCGCCGCAGTCCCGCCTTCACCGGCACGCGCAGTTGGTACAGCGCGCCGTTATCTTCTCTCGTCAGCTTCACTCGAATCACATACTCGGCATCCAGCGGGAAATAATAGGAAATGTCAAGCCCACCTCGCGAATCGAAAGGAAGATCGTCGCCAGCACGCTCATTACGCCGCGCGCGGCTGATAAATTCGTCCTGGTGAGGCTTCATGCCGGCGTCGCCCACCGCCAGCCGGCTCACCATCCGCGCCGCCGACATGTAGCGTTCGAACAGCGTTGGTGAGAGCGAGAGAACCGCGCCGATGTTGTCGAAGCCGTAGCCCGAATCGTCCACGGGGAGGGTTGCCCCGGCGTCGATATCGAGCGCCACCAGGTCGCGAATTGCATTGCTGTATTCGGCGCGGTTCAGGCGGTGAATCACCGGATTGCCGGGATTCGGATTGGCGGCGGCTTGCCCGTCGAGAGCGTTTTCGACGGAAGCCGTGAATGCGGCGGTCTCAGCGGTGCCGGGCCGGGGTAAACCGGGTGGCGGCATCTCGCCGGTGCGGATCTTGCGCAGCACCTTTTCCAGAATCGCGGCGTTATCGCCGGCATGTGCCGGGTCGACGCCCTCCAACGACACGCCGCCGGTCTTAAGTTTTTGATTATGGCAAAAGACGCAGTACCGGTCCGTCACAGAACTTTCTGGAGCCGATGCCGTGGTAACGTGCGACTGCGCATACACCCAGGGCGCAATACCCAAGGCGATTGCCGCGCGGACAGCTACGCGCAATCCGTACAAGTGCCCTCCCCTCAGAAAGCAGACTTCTCAATTGTACCGCGACGAGCCCGGGATTCGAAGATGCAGCCATTCAATGGGGCCTAACCGGCCTGGGGATTTCGCAGTTTGGGCGCGGCTCGGTTACGAGTGCCGCGTGTCTTCAGTCACTTACCGAGCCGCGGCCGCGAGGGAGCGGTAGCCGGAACGGATTTCCCAAGGTCGAGCGGAACCGGCACGTGCGCTTTGAATTCTATGCTCTTTCCGCCGAGTTTCCCCGTCACATCGCGGTCCGTCTCGGCCGCAATCACGCGGTCGCCGTCCAGTTGAAGCAGGAAGGCACACGGCTTGGCGAACTCCACCTCGGAAATGCCGTCGCCGTTCAGGTCGATGCCGCTGCCGAAACCTCCGGCCGCCGTCTTGCCGACATAGAGCGTGCCCTTGACTGTGCCCAGCGTGGAGCGGAATCCCTCCGGCGTCAGCGCCAGGCTGTCTCTGACTCGTCCCGCCTCGGGTTCTCCGCCCCGCCTCGGATAGACCAACGTGACATTGGCCGGCCCGGTGGCGCGGACTCGAATTGGCCGAAGGTCGCCGTAAGTGCTCCGCATCGGAATGCCCTCCTCCATCCGGGGCCTGTCTCCAATGGCGATGAAGTTCTGTTGGTCGGCGCCATCGGCATACCGGACACTCTGAATTCCGTCTTCCCGCGATCGCACCAGCGCCCGGCCGTCATTTTCGATCAGCGGCCAGGTGACGGCCCATGGGACCGCGTCGCCAGACGTCTTCGTCACCACCGACAACACTCCGTCCGGAGTCAGGGTGAAGTCGTCGCGGAAGGTTGGGCCGTTGAAACCGGCTTTGGGACGGTATTCTATGGCGCAGAGCACCAGCAGCGGATGGACAAACTGGACGCTCCAGCGCCCTTCGTACCGCCTCGACAGGTCCGCCAATCGAAGCCATCGCCCATTCTCGAAAAACTCCGGCGCAAACGTCACGCCGCCCGCTCCCGTCAGTGCCCCATCGGATGGTCCCAGCCGCGTTTCCCAGCCGGCGCGCGCGAACCGCACCACTCCTAGAGGCGTCCACCAGTTTCCACTCGATGCCGCCTCGTCTCCTCGCAGATTCGCCTGCATCATGACGCCACCGGCATTGGCGAATACGCTGCCGAACTCGGGATCGGTGGTGAGCGCGTAGCCCCCGATTTCCGAAGGCGAAGGCCGCTCTTCCACTTCGGTCCGTCGGGCGCGAAACGCCTCGGAGAGATGGAACATCAGCGAACCGTTGTAATTGCTGTACTCGCTTGCCAGCTGATAGCCCACGCGAAGGGCTGGATCGAAGTGATTCTTGGTGACGTAATAGGACCCCGCCCATTCCCCGTCCGTCCGCCGCCAACGCGCAATACTCCGAAAGCCCAGCATCGCCGCGTGCCGGAACTGTCCGGCTTGCCACCGGTCCCGATCCCGCATCCGCTCCGCCATCACCTCGAAGGCCAGTTGATAGCCGACGTCCACCCACACGTGATCGTCGGTGCGTCCATTCGCCGGCACCTGGCCGCTCGGGTCCTCGAGCAGCAGCGTAAACCGCGTACCGGATTCCACGTCGCGCCGAATCCTCTCCGCGCTCGGTCCGTCATAACCTGCGTCGATCAAGGCGAGTAAGTTGCCGCGACCCACGGCTTCCACGCTGAGCGTATCCGGATCGCTGGACCGGTCGTGATAGAGAGACCACGGCTCCGGAGCGAAGCGGTCGCGCTGGCGGCTCTCCCAGGCGTTCTCGATTGTCTCCACCGCGCCGCGCCGGTCGGCGAGTCCGGCCACGGCGCGCAGCCACTCGCCCTTCATGAAGTAGGTTTCCCAGTTGTTCAACGCGCCCCGGATCACGTCCCGGCCAGGCTTTCTCATGCGCTCGCGCCAGCGGCCGAGAGTGGCTTCGGGAACGTGCCCGGCATACAGCTCGAGTGCTTCGGTCAAAGCCGCGATGAAGAACTCCCCGTGTTGATCCGGAATGCGCTCGCGCCCGCCGCTGAAGTTCTCGGTGGCATGTTCCATCGCTCTCGCGCCGTTCTCAGCCAGGTCGGGAGCGCGCCCCGCAGCCAACAGCGTACCCACCGCATAAGCGAAATATGGCGTGGCGTATTGGTGCTCCCGATGGAGAAACGGATCGACGATCGCCCCCTCCCGGTTCTGCTGGCGGGCGCTGAACCGGCAAATTCCTTCGACCGCCTCCAGGTATCGGCTAGCCGGGATTTCGAGCGGTTTCCAGGGATACGCGGTCAAATGAAAGTCCGTCCGGACCACGGCCTGGCCGAATGCCTGAAAAACCAATGAAAGGAGCAGAACGAGGAATGCGAGCGATCTGGTTGGCTTCACGGAAGCACGATACCAAAAAGCGGGACCCGTAGCGAACCGGGTCCCGCCTCTTTGGACTAACGAGCCGGTAACCGTATACGGCAAGAACGCTTAGAACGAAAACTTACATCCAAGCTGGATGGCGCGTCCGCCGCCGGTGCCGTTGACGCCCGTGCCGCTGCCGAGCGTGCCGGTGACGTACCCGAAGGTGGAACTGGTCAAGCTCGTTTGCGGGTTGTTGAACTCCGGCGTATTGGTCATGTTGAACGACTCCAACCGCAGTTGCAGGGTGTAGCGTTCATGAACTTGAATGTTCTTAAATAGCGAGAGGTTCAGCGAGAAGAGTCCGGGGCCGTTCATGATGTTGCGCCCGGACGTGCCAAACGCGACACCGGTCGGCTGCGCGAAGCTGGAAGTGCTGAACCACGGATTGCCGGTATTGATGCCGTGGAGGATCTGGACCGGCGCCACCTGGTTCGCCGTCTGCGTTTCACCCGGCGTATTCAGGCTCGACCCGCTGGCGGTTATCGTCATGGTGTTACTCAAACTCGGCTCCCCGGTCATCAAAGTGAGGATGCCGGAAACTTGCCAGCCGCCCAGCACGTATGACGCGGGCCCCGACTTCAGGTGAGCCTGGCCGGGCCCGAACGGTAAGGCGTAGACGTAGCTTTGCACGTAGGCGAGGGTGCGGTCGAAGTCGGTTCGCGCGTAATTGCGGTTGAAACCCACGTAAAAGTCGTAGCCGCCATCGTCGTCGGTCTGGTAATCCATGCCCTTGCCGTAAGTGAAGGAGGTGGTTATGTTGAAATTGGCCATGCGGCGGTCCAATTTCACCTGCAGCGCGTTGTAGCTGTTTGAAAACCCGGGCCAGAATAGCGTCGCGCCCGCCGTCTTCCCGAACAGGATGTCGAGTGGTTGACTGGCTGTGCCCTGGCCCAACAAAGCGGGGTTGGTGGTGGTGTTGAGGTTATATTGGCCCACCGTATCCACCCCGTGCAAGCCTATATATGCGACGTCCAAAGAAAAGTTCTTCGGCAGCGCCCGCTGGACCGCGGCGTTCCAGGTGATCACCGACGGGTTCTTGAAGTTCTGGTTGATGACGAACATGCTGTTGCTCAGCAGCGAGCCTGTCGCCGGGAGGATGCCATTGGAAGGAACCGCCACCGGTACCGGCGCCGGAAATCCCTGCTGGAAGGTGGCCGGCGAGCCGTTCGGCAACAGCGTCGTCGCGTAGCCGTCGCCCACATTGGTGTAGAAATTGTTCGATCGTTCGGGATAGTTGTAGGCGTAGGTATTGTCCGAGAACGGCGTGTAGCTGATGCCGAAACCGCTGCGAACCACTGTTTTCTCGTCAATGCGGTACGCCAGGCCCAGGCGCGGGGCAAAGTACTTGTAGCGCTTCTTCATGCCCAGGTTGGATGGATTGCCGCCGACTCCGGCGATGACCAGGTTGTTGGTGGCCGGGTCGTAATTGGAGAAGAGGCCGGGAAATGGCGGTGTTGCCGGCGGGTAGAACTCCCAGCGCAAACCCAGGTCCACGGTCAGCTTCGGAGTTACCTGCCACCGGTCTCCGCCAAATCCGAAAAACTCCCACGCGCGCAAGCCGGGGAAATAGGTGTTGACGTCGCGCCCGAGTTGGTACGGCACGTCCAGCAGAAACGCCGCCACATCGTCGCCGACCCCAACCGGTGTCACAGGATTGCAACTGGTCGCCAGGCCGTTGGAGGTCTTGAGCGGGGAGCACGACGCGGTTTGTTCGTTCCCGAAATAGTAGATTCCTCGGGGGCCGTACGTCTGGTCCTGCAGCAGATTGTCGCGTACCCGCTTCAGGTCGAATCCCCACTTGATCGTGTGATTCCCATGAGTCTTGGTCCAGGTATTGACGAAATCGACATTGGCTTCCGACCGCACCCACGGCAGACCTGCCGCGTATCCCGTCATCGGCTGGGATATGCCGTCGTTCAGTTGAGTGCTGAGAAAGCCGCTGGTGAACGGGCTGATATTCACGCCCGGGACGCCGATCTGCGTCGAGTCGTCCTGGCCGTAGTCGGAGCTCTGCGCGATGTTGTTGTAATAGGAAACGCCGAGGCGGGCCTCCATCACCAGGGTGGGACTCATAATACGGTCATAGTTCAGGCCGCCGCTATAGGTTTTCTGTATTCCCGTTCCCATGAATGCGCCGCCCGGGCCGTCGCCGCCGGCAATGCCGAACAGCGGCGCCTGGAAGATCACCGGTTTCGAATAACTGAACCGTCCGCTCAATCGATCCTTGTCGGTCAGGTTATCGTCTATCTTCACATCGAAGGAATCGGTCGTCTTCTGGTACGGTAGCAGCGCGAAATAATTGTTGGCTGGCGAGGCGATGTTGTACGACTCGTTCGTGGGCGCTATCAGGCCGAGGATCGCCGAGGAAACCGGGTTGATCCGGTTGGAGGGAATGATGTTCCCCGGAAACGCAGAGCGGCCGGTGCCGTCCAACGGATTGCCGCTGGCCGGGTCGTAGATGATCTGGTTCGAGGTGCTCAGGTTGCCGGTGCGCCACGGGTTGGGAGGGATCGTCACGTTGTTGGTGTTGGCTTCGTGATCCATTACCCTCAGGTAGTCACCGAAGTAGAAGATCTTATTCTTCTTGATCGGTCCACCCACATTGCCGCCCACGTAGTTATATGCCAGGTGGCCAACCGACGGATTGAAGAACGATCGGGAATTGAAGTCGCTGTTCTGCAGGAATTCGTACGCCGACCCGTGAATATCGTTGCTGCCGGATCTCAGAATGACGTTCACCACCGCGCCCGAGGCCCGGCCCATTTCCGGATCGTGGTTGGTCAG
>JBEKZL010000108.1:0-22976 GCA_049509915.1 Bryobacteraceae bacterium
CACATGTTCGGCACCAAGCGCACCGGTCCCGACCTTTCGCGCGTGGGCGGCAAGTACAACACGCAGTGGCACCGGACGCATTTCCGCAATCCACGCGACCTGACGCCTGGTTCGGTGATGCCGCCGTTCCCCTGGATCGCCAACGACGAAGGCGAATTCCAGGCCCTGCTGGCCTACATCCAGCGCCTCGGCCGCGCCAAGGATTGGCGTCCCGATGGAGACTACGAACAATGAGGGACTACACCTGGCCGAGCGTATTTTTCGCCTATTTCTTCTTCGCCCTGTCGCTGGCGCTGGGCCTCTACTTTCTGTTTCGGTCGCGGCACGACGGCTATTGGGGCAAAGACGGCGAAAAGGTGAAGTACCAGGTATTTCAGGACGAACCGGGTGACCTTGTGGGGCAGGTTGGTAACCTGTCCGCCGATTGTCAATCGGCGCCGTCTTCGGTAAGGAGCGATAACCATGGAACCGACTAAAACCAAGCTGAAGGAATACGCCGGCGGCTGGATCACCGAACGCGAGGACGCCGAGCTTCCCGCGTTCCTCAAGTTCGCTTACATCCTGATCGCCGCCGGATGCGCCGTCTACTTCGTGGTCTATATGTACGGTGACGTCAACCAGCCCGAGCGCGGTCCGCTGGTGCGCGCCATGAAGCCGCACCCGGAGCCGGCCGGCGATCCGCAAGACGGGAAAAAATAGGGCCGGCGCCATGCAAAATGGTTTCTATCAGCTTCGGGTACCGGACGCGACCGACTACTGGATCGAGATGGTCAAGTGCCGGCACGCCTGCCCCGTGCACACCGACGCATGCGGCTACGTGACGGCGGTTTCGGAGCGCCGTTACGAGGAGGCTTACCGCATGGCGCGCGCCCACAACCCGTTCGCGTCCATCTGCGGGCGGGTTTGCGGGGCGCCTTGCGAGGCCGCCTGCCGCCGCGGCGACGTGGACGAACCGGTGGCCATCCGCGCCTTGAAGCGTTTCGTGGCCGACAAGTTTGGGCCCGAAACCGGCGATTATGCTCTTTACCGCGACGCCTGTAACACGCGCATGCTTCCCGGGCAACAAGGCGACTACGAACGCGTGGCGGTGGTGGGCGCCGGGGTCGCCGGCCTGACCGTAGCCCATGACCTGGTGCAGGTGGGCTACAAGGTCACCGTTTTCGAAGCCGAGGCCGAGCCCGGCGGCATGCTCACCGGCGGCGTGCCGGTCTTCCGTCTGCCGCGCGAGCTGGTGCGCCACGAAATTCAGGCCATCCTTTCGCTGGGCGTGGAGCTGAAATGCAACACGCGCCTGGGCCGCGATTTCACCATTGCCAGTCTGCGCGCCGAAGGTTACAAAGCCATTTTTCTGGGCGTCGGATTGCCCAAGGGCCGCAAGCTGCCGCTGCCTGGCGCGGAGCTCGAAGGCGTCATCGACGGCATGGATTTCCTGCGCGCGTTCAACGCCGCAAAGCCGCTTCCGCTGGGCAAGCGCGTGATCGTCATCGGCGGCGGCAACGTGGCCTATGACGTGGCTCGCTCCGCCGTGCGCCCCCACGAAGACCACATCGCCTACGACGTGGCCCGCTCCGCCGTCCGCCTGAGCGCCGACAAAGAAGTCCACGTGGTGTGTCTCGAAAGCCGCGCCGAGATGCCGGCCGACGAGATCGAAATCGTGGAAGGCGGCGAGGAGGGTCTCAAGCTGCACAACCAGCGCGGCCCGCGCGCCATTCTGGGCGAAAACGGCAAGGTCACCGCCCTGCGTACGGTGCGCTGCACCGCAGTGTTCGACGCCGCCGGCCGCTTCAATCCCTCCTTCGACGAAACCCAGGTGGAGGACATCGCCGCCGATAGCGTCATTTTCGCCATCGGCCAGGCAAGCGATCTCTCCTTCCTCGATCCAGCCGACGGCGTCGCCACTGAGCGCGGCCTGGTCAAGGTGGATCCGGAAACCTATCAGAGCACCGCGCCCGACGTGTTTGCCTGTGGCGACGTGGCCCACGGCCCGCGCCTGTTCATCCACGCTATCGCCTCGGCCCAGATTGCGGCGCGCAGCATGCACGATTACCTGCGCGGCACGCGCACCGACGTGGTGGTGCGCAAGCAGTGGACGCCCGCCGAATACACCATGGCGGAGCGCTGGAACACCATTCCGCGGCGAAATCCGCCGGTGCTCGAAACCGAGACGCGCGCCGCCTCGCTGGCCAACATCGAAGACGCTTTTGCCGATGCCGAAGCGCGCCGCCAGGGCTCGCGCTGTCTGCGCTGCAACGTCAACACGGTTTTCGATACCGGCTTGTGCGTGGCCTGCAACGGCTGCGTGGACGTGTGCCCGGAGAACCTGATTCGCTTGGTTGGGTTGAGCCAACTGGTGGAAGACCCCGTCTGGCTAGATCGCTCCCAGGCCGAATTCGGAGACTTGACCAGGTTCAGCGCCGAGGAACTCGACCAACTGGGCGGCGTAATGATGAAGGACGAGACCACCTGCATCCGCTGCTCGCTATGCGCCTCGCGCTGCCCCACTCACGCCATTCTGATGAAGCGATTCGAGTTTTCGCGGGAATGCGTGGCGGTGGAGACGCCCAACCCGAAAGTCCGGTACGGGGCATGACGCCGCTCGAAGTGGGAGCGATGTTTTTGTTAGGTCTTGCCAGCGGCTTGCACTGCTTGCAGATGTGCGGGCCGATCGTGCTGGCCTATTCGGTTTCTCTGGTGCGCGGCGGGGCGGGGCGGGGAACGCTTTGGCGCGCTCACGCCGCTTACAACGCCGGCCGTATTCTGACGTACTGCGCGCTGGGCGCCGTGGCCGGTTCGGTGGGGCGGGCCATCGGCCTGCTGGGACGGATCGCCGGAATGTCCTCGGGAGCGCGCATCGTGGGTGGCGCGGCCATGCTGGTTACCGGCATACTGATGATCGGGCTGATGCCGGCGGGCGGGCTGGTCGAGATCCGCCGTGGCGGGCGACTGTCGGGAGTGGGCCAGGCAATCGGCCGGTGGCTGGCGTCGAGCGGCACGCGCGGCAAGCTGGCGCTCGGGCTCACCCTGGGATTTTTGCCCTGCGGCCTGGTGTACGCGGCGCTGGGCAAAGCCATGGAGTCAGGCGCGGCGCTTTCGGGCGCGCTAACCATGCTTGCGTTCGGTTCCGGCACTGCGGTGGCGCTGACCGCGATGGGCGTGGTGTCGTCCGTGGCCGGGTATCGCCTCGGCCGATGGTCGAGCCGCCTGGCCGCCGTGGCCGTGATGCTGTTCGGCGCTATCCTGCTGTGGCGCGGCCTGGCCGGCAAGCCGGTGTGCCATGGGTAATTCACCGTGGGGCAGACCATCGTTTTTCGTGGTCTGCCCTACACCCGGCGCTCGACCAAATCCACTCATCCTCAGCCTTCGCCAACCCCGCTCGAACGGGATTGCTTTCCACATAACGGATCACTTCGTTCAACTCGTCAGTCGAGCGGATCCAGTGATCGTAGCTTTCATCCTGCCAAAACGCCTGTCCGCAGCGTCCGAGCACTCGATTGACGATCCGGCCTGTCCTGCCCTTCAACCAGCGCATGATCTCCGGCATCGGGATGTGCGGCTCCAACACCGCGTGCACGTGGTTCGGCATGATCGCCCACGCGTAAAGGTCGTAGGATTGGCGAACCGCCGCACCGTATTGGAGGGCATCTTGTACTACCTTGGCGGCCCGCTCGTCCTGAAGCCAGAAGGGTCCGCGGTCAAGGCTCTCTTGCGCGTACCGCGGAAGCGCGCCGGCAAGCCGCCATGTCACGAATATGATGCTGCGCTCCGGGAACCAGTGCGGGAGCCGTCTGCGATAAAGGTCCATCGGGTTAAGGCTTGTGGGGCAGACCATAGAAAACGATGGTCTGCCCCACGATTAGTGCTTCGGCGGCCAGGTATTTCCCACCAAAATTCACCGTGGGGTAGACCATCGTTTTCTGTGGTCTGCCCCACACAAGGTCAGGTGCCCCATGCCTACTAGTCTCTGGCACCGTCTCCGCAAGCGAATCCACCTGGTCTGCTTCCTCGTCTTCCTGGCGCTGCCGTTCCTGAACGTGGTGCGCTTCGACATTCCCCGCCAGCGCTTCTATTTCTTCGGCGCCGAGCTGTGGATCAGTGAGTTCGGCATCATCTTCTTCGCCCTGATGTTCCTGATGTTTCTGATCGTGATCTCTTCGATATTTTTCGGCCGGGTATACTGCAGCTATCTTTGCCCGCAGATGATCTTCAGCGAGGCGTCGATGGCGGTGGAATCGTGGTGGAAGCGGCGAATCGCCAAGAAGTGTCCCGATTGGCCGCCGGCCCTTCGCCGCCGTTCCGCGCGGGCCATGTTTTATGCGACGCTCGCGCCCGGCGCGGTCTTCCTGGCCTTCGTATTCATCGCCTACTTCGTGGAACCCGTCGATCTGGCCAGGCGCCTGTTCACGCTCGACGCGCACACCGCCGGAGGTATAGCCGGCGCCACCGTCACCCTGCTGACCTTCGCCGACTTCGCTTTCCTGCGCCTGGGCTTCTGCAAGAGCGTCTGCCCGTACGGCTACCTGCAGGGAATCATGGGGGACGGCAATACCCTGCTGGTACACTATCGCGACCAGACCCACGAGTGCATCGAGTGCAAGAAGTGCGTGCGCGTCTGCCCCATGGAAATCGACATCCGCAACGGGCCGTTCCAGATCGAGTGCGTCCACTGCGGCGAATGCATCGACGCTTGCGACGAAGTGCTGGCCCGCTTGAAGCAACCCAAGCCCGGCCTGATTCACTACGCTTGGGGCGAAAAGGGCGAACTGCTCACCGGCGCCGCAGCCGAGCCCTGGTATCGGCGAATTGGCATCCGCGACGCCAAGCGCGTGGTGGTCATTCTGATTACGGCTTTCTATGCCGCCGGTTTGGGCGTGGCTTTCTCCATGCGGCACCCGGTGCTGGTTCAAATCTCGCCCGAGCGCGGCCAGGACCTCTACCGGGTGGGGAGCGACGGCCAGGTGTACAATCGATTTCGATTCACCGTCGCCAATCGCCGCGGCCGTCCGTCGGCGGTGCTGTTCTCGCTCCGTTTCCTGCCCGCCGCGCACCTCCTGATGACCGTCAATCCGGTGGGAACCAAGCCGGGGGAGACGTCCCAGGGGTTCTTCGAAATTGCCCAACCCGCCGGCTCCACTCCGGAGCTGGTGACGCATTTCGAGATCCTCGCCAGCACCATTCCCGATGGGACGGTGGATTCGTTCCCCATGACATTTCTAGCGCCTCCGCAGGGGCCGGCTCATCCCGGTCCGGGAAGTGGTACACCATGAAACGCATACCGGTTTTGATTCCTTTTCTGGCCGTGGTGTCGGCCATCTTTATCGGGATTCTGATATGGGCATACGTGGAGACCAGGAAAGCCAATCCGCAGATGCTGGACGAGCACGGCCGCATCGAGCGCGGCAGTTGACCTGTAAGCTGTGCGGGCTCGACTCCGGCGACGGCGAATTCTGCTGCGCCGGCTGCCGCAACGTCCACGCCATTTTGCTCGAAACGGGCGCGCTCACCGGTGGGCAGGATTTCCGCGATACCGATCTGTACCGCGAAAGCTTGCGGCTGGGCTTGATCTCGAATCGGGCCCGCACGGCGGAGCCCGCCATCCCGCCGGGCGCCGAACTCCGCGAGGCTGTCTTCCATGTCGAAGGCATGTGGTGCGCTTCCTGCGGCTGGCTGATCGAGCACGCGCTGGGGAAACTGCGCGGCGTGGCCGTGTGCGAGGTGATGTTCGCGAGCGACCTCGTCAAGCTGCGCTACGCGCCGCAGTATCTGCCGCTGGAACGGGTGCGCGAACGCGTGGCCGCGCTGGGCTACCGGGCGTCGGAGTACACAGGGGAACCGGGCGGCCGCTCCGACGCCGAGCGCAAGGACCTGCTGCTGCGCACCGGCCTGGCCGCGCTGCTCTGGATGAATGCCATGATGTTCAGCCTGGTGGTCTATGCCAGCTACTTCGTGCGCATTACTGGCGCCGGCCGTGACATTCCGTTCGTATTGATGGCGCTGGCCACGCCCACCGTGTTTTACTGCGCCTGGCCGATCCTGCGCCTGGCCTGGGCCGGCGTGCGCGCGGGCGCGCTGCGCATGGAAACGCTGCTGGCCATGGGGATACTGGCAGCCTATTTCTATAGCGTGGTGGCCGCTTTCTCCGGCAGCCTGCACGTCTATTTCGATACCGTTTGCGCCATCGTCACCCTGGTGCTGGCCGGCAAGAGCATCGAGCGTGCCTCCAAGGAAAGGAGTGCCCGCGCGATCGCCTTGTTATATCGCCTGATGCCCAACAAAGCCCGCCTGGTGGTGGACGGGCGCGAGCGCTTCGTTTCGCTGGAAGCCCTGAAACCGGGCATGCGTTTTCTGGTGAAATCCGGGGAGCGAATCGCCGCCGACGGCATCGTGTGGGAAGGCCGCTCGCACGCCGACGAATCCGTGCTGACCGGAGAATCGCGGCCGGTTGGGAAGGCTCCCGGCGACACGGTGGTGTGCGGCAGCGTCAATACCGGCGGCCCGCTCGAAATCGAAGCCACGCGCGTGGGGCAGGAAAGCACCCTAGCACACATTGTCCGGACTGTGGAGAGCGCCGCTCGAAACCGAACCCATATCGAGCATGCCGTCGACCGCGTGTCGCGGGTCTTCGTGCCGCTGGTGCTGGCGCTCTCCTTCGCCACCTTGGCCTTCTGGATCTGGCGCGTAAGCGCTGCTGAAGCGCTCGCTCACGCCATCGCCGTGCTGGTGATTGCTTGCCCCTGCGCGCTGGGCATCGCCACGCCTCTGGCGCTGACCGCGGCCGTGGCGGCGGCCTCGCGGCGTGGCATCCTGGTCGGCGATACCCGCGTGCTTGAAACCATCCGCGGAGTGGACGTCGTGGTGCTCGAC
Source organism: Bryobacteraceae bacterium (assembly GCA_049509915.1). GTDB lineage: Bacteria > Acidobacteriota > Terriglobia > Bryobacterales > Bryobacteraceae > JBEKYD01. The sequence goes on from JBEKZL010000108.1 coordinate 6,862, forward strand.
AAAACCGGCACCGCTACCGAAGGCGCCTTCGCCCTGCTTGAAATCGTCGGCGATAGTTCCCGCATGGCCGAAATCGCGGCCGTGGAAGCCCGTTCGGAGCACCCCCTGGCCAAGGCCATTGTGGCCCGTGGAGCGGGCACTCCTGCCGCCCTGGACACGTGCGTCCCGATGAGCCGGGACGTGGCAGGCACGAGTGCCCGCTCCACGGATATTTCGATTCATCCAGGCATGGGCATCAGTGGCGTGGTGGACGGCACGCGCTATTTCATCGGCAACAGCCGCTTGATGGAGACCTTCGGCGCGCGCGTGGGCCACCTGGCCGCGACCTCCGGCGATACCGGCACCGTGGTTTATTTCGGTTGGGAAGGCGCCGTACGCGGCGCCATGGCGTTCGGCGACCGGGTGCGGCCCGATGCTCGCGAACTGTGCGCGGCTCTCGGACGCCGCCGCATCCGCAGCCTGCTGCTTTCGGGCGATGCCGCCGCGCCCACCCAGGCCGTAGCCGCCTCGATCGGCGCCAGCGAATGGGAAGCCGAAGCCACGCCAGAGCGCAAGGTCGAAACCATCCGCCGCCTGCGCCAGTCCGGCGCCGTGGTGATGATGATCGGCGACGGCGTCAACGACGCGCCCAGCCTGGCCGAAGCCGACCTGGGCATCGCCCTCGGCTGCGGCGCCGATATCGCCATTCAGGCCGCGCCACTGGTGCTCATGAACAATAAGCTCGGGACTGTCATCGATGCTCTCGATCTTTCCCGCCGCGTCTTCGGCGTGGTGCGCCAGAACCTGTTCTGGGCATTCGCCTATAACACGGTCGGCGTTACGCTAGCCTTCGCCGGCATTGTCAGCCCGATTCTGGCCGCATCCGCGATGGTCCTGTCCAGCCTTTCGGTAATCGGAAACTCGCGCCGCCTGGGCTGAAAAATCAAATCTTGGTCTTCGTTGAACGCGTGTAGGCCATTTGTTTATTTACTATTGGGCATCTTTCTTCATCTCATGGATTGCCTTTCCGTCGCCCAGTAACCCGCTTTCGCGTTGACCCGGAACTTGTCGCCGCCGTTCACTTCAACCTTGATCTTTCGGTATTTGCCGTCGGGCGCATCGTTCGTCGGCACGTAAGCGAGCATATAGAATTCGCGCGTGTCGGTGAGCGCCCGGGTGATGCCCTTCGGCAAGTCATTGTTGTTCTGAAAGAAGAGGCCGCCGGTCTCATGTGCAAGTTGAGCCATCACATCGGCATTCTCTCGCGCAACGGAGGCTCCCGCCCGGTCCACCGTTTCCGAAGTTGGCGTAGCTTCCGATGCCGCGTGTCGCGCTGAGTATGGAACGCTGGCGTCGAAGGTGCTGCCGGCGCTAAATGTTGACGAGTAGACGCCGCGCGAGTCGAGCGTATAGAACTTCACGTCGTAGGCGGTTGCGAATTTAAGAATGCTCTGCAGCTCGGGTTCGGTGTCTCTCGATGGGAACCAGAAGCTGTGGTCTCGCGGGGCAAAGCCGTGCACGATCCCGTACAGTTCGCGGCCGGCAAAGCGATTGAACCCATCAGAGATGAAAATGATGGTCCGGGAGGTCGGCATGCTCGCCGTCGCTCTCACCAGGTCATTCAGCCGCAGCAGAAAGTTATGGTTCAGGATGTAGGTTCGCTCTTCGAAACTGAAAAGAGATCCCCTAACCCTGCCCTTGACCCCGAGACACTCCGGCCCATCTCCGCCACCATTGCTCTCGCACGCGCAAGCTGAGCAGTAGTCTTGCATCAGCCCTCTAAAGTCCCGGATCGCGATGCCCGTGCTCGCGGCTTCGCTGGTCTGGAACACCTTCGCAAATCCCTTGCTGCCGATGGCCGCCTCGATCGCCGCCACATCCGTGGTGGAGTCCTTGACGACGGTGAGGTCTCGCCCCAGCGCCATCAGGGCATATTGTGTGTCCGTGCCTTGCTCCTGTCGAAGGCTCTTCAAGAGTGCATCCCTGACCCGGCCGAAACTTGCAAAGGACGAATGAAGCGTATCGATGCAAATCAGGTAGCTGCGGCGGACGGCGCTCGAACGCGGGGCCGGCCGTGGGGAGGGTTTGAGAGGGTTTCCAGCGGGAGCGATGGCAGCCGCACCGGGTGCGGGGACGGTTTCCGAAGCGGAAGCATCCACGGTGGTGCGGAATGAGACGATTTCTTGCGGGACGCCGTCTTCGGACACCTTGAAGTCGGAACGCTTCAGGTTGCCGACATGGTGCCCTTTCGGGTCCGTCACGATGACCGGCACCAGCACTTCTTTCACATTGGCAATGATCGGGGGCACGGAATTCTGCATCCCTGGCTGCGCTGCATCGGCAGCCGCCAAAGCGACCAACCCAGCCAGAAGAGAAAACACCTTAGGTGCCGGCCGGTATTCTTTCACGGTTATCTCCGCATCTTCATTTTACGCTCCGGTAATGCCTCCTTCGATGCGGTCGCGCGGCGGCGCGTTGCGATGCGATGCCTAAAGTCGGCCGAGCTAATGCCGATAAGCAGGAGTGATGGGACAAATGCAGCCTGACGACTCGGACAAAAGGAGAGAACCGCGCATTGCAATCGAAGGGGGAACAAGCGTCGAGGTATTCAAGAACGGCCAGATTATCCATGCCGCTACGGTCAATATGAGTGGATGCGGGGTGCTTTTGCAGTTGCAATCGCCGCAGGGGCTCACTCTGGGCGATCAGGTGACCTGCGAATTCGACATTTCACCCGACCCCGAAAAACCGCTGCCGTGCTGGGCGGTGGGAGCCATTGTCCGGCTGGACGATTGCCGCGCGGCCGTCGATTTCAACGCCGGCGGGTTCATCGCCCTGGATTCGACAAAACCGGTGAGCGCGACCGATTCGGGGCAACGGGAAGCTGGAACAACGCCTTCGCCTACAGCTTGAATAATTCCCGTAATCTCTTTGTCTGCACTCGGCTTACGGGAATCTCCGTGTGCTTTCGGTCGTCCATGCGGAGCTGATAGCTCGACTTGAACCACGGAACCACTTCCTTGATCCGGTTAATGTTTACCAGATAGGAACGGTGTACGCGCCAGAACATCTCGCGGTCGAGACTGGCTTGCAGATCTTCGATCGTGCGGTAGTTGGAGTGGCCTTCCATGTTGGTCGTGACCAGAGTGATCAAGCCATCGTCGATGGTGGCATAGATCACCTCGCTGGCATCCACCACGAAGTTGCGGTTGTTGGCCTTGACCATAAGCTTGGTGCGAGGCGCGGCCGATGGAGCCGGACGGCTCACCGGAGTACCGGCGGCGGTCGCAGCCATGGCAGCCTCGGGGGCTTTCTTTTCCTGCAGCGCGCGGCGCGCTCGCTCCACCGTCTCCGCAAGCCGAGCCTTGTCCAGCGGCTTGAGCAGGTAGTCCATGGCTTCCAGCCGGAAAGCTTCCACGGCGTACTGGTCGTAGGCGGTGACGAAGATGAACTGGGGCAGTTCCACTCCCTCTTCGCGCAGCCGGCGGATTACCCCCATGCCGTCCAGCCCCGGCATGTCGACGTCCAGAAAAACCAGCTCCGGTTCCAATTCCCGGATCATTTCGACGGCTTCCACACCATTCCCGCCGGAACCGATAACTTCAATTTCCGCAAAGTCTTTCAGCAGAAATACCAGCTCTTCGCGGGCCAATGGCTCGTCGTCTACCACAAGCGTAGTTAAGGTAGCCGTCGCGCGATCTCCCATGGAGTTGCTATTATAGCATTTCGGCTTCAAAGGAGACCCGACTTTGGCAACTGCAGATAACGTCCAAATTGCGCCCGCCGAGGGCAAACTTGGCGTATTGATACCGGGAATTGGGGCGGTGACGACGACCTTCGTCGCCGGCCTGGAAGCAATTAGACTTGGATTGGGAAAACCGATCGGCTCGCTCACCCAACTGGGAACTGTCCGTTTGGGAAAGCGCACCGAAGGCCGTAGCCCGGCCATTAAGGAGTTCGTCCCGCTGGCTGATCCGTCAGACCTGGTGATCGGCGGGTGGGACATTTTCGAGGATAACGCCTACGAGGCCGCAGTCAAGGCTGGGGTGCTCGATATGGGCCTGCTAGAACAGGTCAAGGCACCGCTCCAGGCGATCAAACCCATGAAGGCGGTGTTCGACCCGAATTTCGTCAAGAAAATCAACGGGCCCAACGTCATGACCGGCGGCTCGAAGATGGACTACGCGGAAGCCGTAATGGAGGACATCCGGCAGTTTAAGGAGCGCACCGGCGTCAGCCGGTTGACCATGATCTGGTGCGGATCGACGGAAGTCTACGCCGAGGCCGGCGAAGTCCATTCCTCCCTGCAGAAGTTCGAGTGTGGCTTGAAGGAAAGCGACCCAGCTATTTCACCCAGCCAGATTTACGCTTACGCCGCACTGAAATCGGGAGTGCCCTATTCCAACGGCGCTCCGCACGTGACTACGGACACGCCGGCGCTGCTCCAACTCGCCCGGGAGCGCAATCTCCCGTTGAGCGGCAAGGACTACAAGAGCGGCCAAACGTTCATGAAGACGCTGATCGCCCCCGGGTTGAAGTCGCGCCTGCTCGGCGTGAGGGGCTGGTTTTCGACCAACATCCTGGGCAACCGGGATGGCGAAGTGCTCGACGATCCGGGCTCCTTCCGGTCGAAGGAAGTCACTAAATCCAGCGCTTTAGAATACATTTTCCAGAAACAGCTTTATCCCGACCTCTACGATAATCTCTATCACAAGGTCAGGATCGAGTATTACCCGCCCCGTGGCGACGCCAAAGAGGGATGGGACAACATCGACATTTTCGGCTGGCTCGGCTATCCGATGCAGATCAAGGTGAATTTCCTGTGCCGCGATTCGATTCTGGCGGCGCCGCTGGTTCTGGACCTGGTACTGTTCATGGACCTGGCGCAGCGCTGCGGCATGCGCGGCGTGCAGGAATGGCTGTCGTTCTACTTCAAGGGACCCATGCATGCGCCCGAGGTTTACCCCGAACACGACATCTTCATCCAGTTGATGAAACTCAAGAATACGCTGCGCTGGATGCGGGGCGAGGACCTGATTACGCATCTGGGACTGGAATATTACGATTAATCGTCGTATCTTTTTCTAAGACGCACCGGTGCGCCGGTGCGTCCGTATCACTGGGAATATATGAAAGTACTGGTTATCGGCGGGACTCTGTTCATCGGCCGTTCGCTGGTGGAATCGCTGGTGAAAGCAGGTCACGAAGTCTCGGTATTGCATCGCAAGCCCAAGCACGACTTCAGCCGCCGCGTCGAAAATTTGATGGCCGACCGCAACGACGCAGCCTCTCTGCGCGAAGCGCTCGACGGCCGCCGTTTCGAGGTCGTTTTCGATAACGCCTACGATTGGGAGCGCGGCACCACGGCCGCGCAGGTGGAAGCCACTGTCCGCGCCGTCGGCTTCCGCCTGCAACGCTACATTTTCATGTCGAGCGTAGCGGCCTATGGAGACGGACTGAACCACAAGGAGAGCGATCCGCTGGCTCCCGAATACCACGCCGATCCTTACTGCAGCAATAAAGCCACCACCGAGCGGCTGCTGTTCCGCATGCACGCCCAAACCGGGCTGCCGCTGGTCACCTTCCGGCCCCCATTCGTCTACGGACCCAATAACCCGTATTACCGGGAACAGTTCTTCTGGGACCGGTTGCGCGCCGGCCGGCCGATCGTGATTCCCGGCGACGGTCACCGCCTGATGCAGTTCGCCTACGTCAACGATGTGGTGGAAGCGTTGATGCGCGCCATCGAGGAGCCGCGGGCCGTGGGCGAGGCCTTCAACATGGGCGACCCCAAGCCGCTTACCCAGGTGGAAGTGGTGGAGCGGCTGGCCAAGGCCGCCAACACCGAAGCCAACCTGGCGCGGGTGCCTCGCGACCTGATTCTGCAGGCCGGCGGCAATGCCATGGAAGAGCCGTTCTACTTCGGCGAATACTTCGACCTGGCCCCTATCACCATGAACATCGGCAAGGTCACGCGCATCCTGAAGATGAAGCTGACGCCCTTCGACGTGGGCCTGAAGGAAACCTATCGCTGGTACGTGCGCAACCACAAGCCGCGCACCGCCAGCTTCGAGTTCGACGAGCGCCTGCTGGGGATGGGCAAGGCTAATTCGCCGGCGGCGGTGTGAAAGAGAATTAGCCACAGATGAACATAGATAAACGCAGATAAGACGGGACAGAGGTTTGGTTTTCATCTGTGTTGATCTGTGGCTATCAGTTATTGGCTGGAGATCCCCCGTGCCCCAAACTCCCTTCAAAATCGGTCTGATCCAGATGTCGTGCTCGCCCGACTCCGGCGCCAACCTGGCTAAAGCCGCGGCGCGCCTCCGCCAGGCGGCTTCGGGCGGGGCCCAAATCCTCTGCGTCCAGGAATTGTTCCGCTCCCAGTATTTCTGCCGCGAAGAGACTGCGGCTCTCTTCGACCTGGCCGAGCCGATTCCGGGCCCCACCACGGAATGCTTTTCGGCGCTCGCGCGGGAGCTTGAAATCGCCATTGTGGGCTCGATTTTCGAGCGCCGCACCGCTGGCGTCTACCACAACACGGCGCTGGTCTTCGATGCCGATGGCAGCCTGGCGGGCATGTACCGCAAGATGCACATTCCCGACGACCCGCTCTACTTCGAAAAGTATTACTTTACCCCGGGCGACCTGGGCTTTCGCTGTTTCGATACCAGGTTCGCGCGAATCGCCCCGCTGGTGTGCTGGGATCAATGGTATCCGGAGGCCGCTCGGCTGGCGGCGCTGGCCGGAGCCGAGGTGCTGTTTTATCCCACCGCCATAGGCTGGCACCCGTCGGAAAAAGCACAATACGGGGTGGCGCAGCACGATGCCTGGCGCACCATCCAGCGCTCCCACGCGATTGCCAACGGCGTGTACGTCGCGGCCGTGAACCGGGTGGGCTACGAAGGACCGCCCGGCCATGGGCTGGAATTCTGGGGCGCATCGTTCGTGGCCGATCCGTTTGGCCAGGTGTTGGCCGAAGCTTCCCACGATAAGGAAGACACCCTGATTGTGGCGTGCGATCCGGCCCGCATCGAGGAAGTGCGGCGCAACTGGCCGTTCCTGCGCGATCGCCGCATCGACGCCTACGGGCCGATCCTGAACCGGGTGATCGATTGACGCTGCCCGTCGCCACACCGCGCCGCGCCGGTTTCCGCATGCCGGCCGAGTGGGAGCCGCACGAGGCCACCTGGATGGCGTGGCCGCACAATCGCGACGACTGGCCCGGCCGCTTCGCCCCCATCCCCTGGGTGTACGGCGAAATCGTGCGCAAGTTAAGCCGCGTCGAGCGGGTGCGGATTCTGGTGCGGGACGCCGCCCTGGAACGGCAGGCGCGGCGTATCCTGGTCAAAGTCGGCGCCGATCTCGACGCAGTGGATTTCCGGGTGCTCCCGACCAATCGCGTCTGGACCCGCGACTACTGCCCTTTGTTCGTCCGCCATCGCACCGGCGCCATCGCCGCCACCGGTTGGCGTTTCAACGCCTGGGCGAAATACGCCGACTGGCAACTGGACGCCGCCGTGCCGCGGGCGCTGGCGGGCGCCCTGAAACTGCCCCTGTGGGAGCCGGATATGGTGCTCGAAGGCGGCAGCATCGACGTCAACGGCGAGGGCCTTCTTCTGACGACCGAAGAGTGCCTGCTCAGCCCGGTGCAGGCACGCAATCCGGGCATGAGCCGGGCGGCCGTCGAGCGCAACCTTCGCGAATACCTGGGTGTGGAACGCATCGTCTGGCTGCGCAATGGAATCGCCGGCGACGATACCCACGGACACGTCGACGATCTGGCGCGTTTCGTCGCGCCGGATACGGTCGCCGTCGCGGCGGAGACCGACAAAACCGACCCCAACTGCGAGGCGCTGCGCGAGAACCACGCCTTGCTACGCGCCGCCGGCTTGGAGCTGGTGAAGCTGCCTATGCCGCGTCCGTTGATTTTCGCGGGCCAACGCCTTCCGGCCAGCTATGCCAACTTCTACATCGCCAACCGCCTGGTGCTGGTGCCCACCTTCAACGATCCGGCCGACCGGGTGGCGCTAAACACGCTGGCGCGCCTCTTCCCCGATCGCGAAGTCGCCGGCATTGACGCCACCGAGCTGATCTGGGGCCTGGGCGCGCTCCACTGCATGACCCAGCAGCAGCCAGCCTGAAACTTGCGAGACAAAAAAGCGAAGGCATGGCAGGTCGAGGGGCTGGCGAGGTCTCCGGAAAGTGGCCGCCTGGGCCGCGTCGAAGGTGCGCGCGAACTCGTCATTCAGCATACTCCCGACATTGCCGCCTACCGCATCGATGGGGACACGGTTCGCATCCTGCGCGCGCTGAACGGCACTCGGCAATGGCCCGAAGAGATGCGGGAAGGGGACGAGCCGGGTTGAGACTCCGAGATCCTGATGTCGTGGAATTTGGGTTGAGCCAGGTGTCGAACTGGCCAGCGAACCGCCGGGCTGGGCCGGCTGGACCGATTGATAATCGGTCCGCAAGTTGCCAGCCTGCCCCACAAAAACCGGGCCGCCTCATTTTCCTTCACGGCGCGAAACGCCGGGGCGATCGGGAGTTCGGACTCACGGCTCAGAAGCTTGACAGCCGGCGCCCCTAAGCCCTTGGATTCTTCGCTACGCGGCCCGGCGCGAACTACCGGCTGGGAAGCGAAGGACAAATCGGGTCCCGGCGCCGGTGGCGGCTTGCTGCTCGATCGATCCCTCCAGTTGCCGGCTCAAAATACCGACGATTTCCAAGCCGAGGGATCGCGTATTTCGGGCCGTAGCGCCGGGAGGTGAGCCGATGCCATTGTCCTCGACCGCCAATTCCAGGAAGCCGGGCGAGGATTCCCGGAAAGAAACCAGAACTTCGCCGCGCCGCGCGCCGGGAAACGCATGCTTGAACGCGTTGGACACCAATTCGTTCAGAATCAGCGCGCACGGAACCGCCCGATGGATCCCCATTTCGATAGGAGCGACGTCCAGCACGGCGCCGATCCGTTCGGGCGAGCCGACAAACGCGGATTGCAGTTGTCCTACCAGTTGCCGGGCGTACTCGAGGAAATTGATGTGATCCAGATGGTCCGAGCCGTAGAGTTGCTCGTGGATCAGCGCGATGGAGAAGACGCGCTGCTGGCTCTCCTCCAAAGCCTCCTGGGCTTCTTTTGCCTCCACGGTATCGGCCTTCATGCTCAAAAGGCTGGAGATGACCGCGAGGTTATTCTTCACCCTGTGGTGGACTTCCTTGAGCAAGACGGTCTTCCCAGCCAGCGCCGATTCGAGCTCACGGACGGTTTGGCTCAGAGCCGCTTCGGATTTTTTGAGTTGGGTCACATCGGATGCGGACACCAGCATCAGTCTTTCCCCGTCCGGCTGGATGACACCGGTACAGACTGACAGGCAACGCCGCTCGACGCCGCCTTCGGCGGAAACGGGTATCCATGCCTCCACATTTTTGTGCGATATGCCGTTCCGCGCGCTGTCCAACGCCGCGCTACGCAGCCGGCATTGGGGACAAGCCGGTCCGTAACCGCATCCGCGTGGGTCTGCCAGTGCGTTCAGGCATCGGAGTATCTCACCGGGGCGTTGACTGACCGGATCCCCGCCCGGAGGCGTCGCGAATTCGCAAGCCATATCGTTGGCTTTCCGCACCCGGAGGTCGCCATCGAGAACCATCAGGGCTACCGGGGTATGGGCGTAAATCGTGGTCAATTCCAGATTGGAGGCGCGCAGTTCGTCGGCGACTCTTTTGTAAGCCGTTACCTCTACGGCATCGACGAGTACCAGAACATCGTCATCGACCGGGTTGCGCACCGGCACATAGAAAAAATCGAAATAGTGGCTCTCCAGCGGGCCGTCCGGCGCGCAGCGGCGCGGGATCAATGCTTCGGTGGCGTGATACACCGTCCCGGCTTCCCGCACAACCTTCAGGAGGGGTAACAACAGGGGGGCTGCCTCCGGCCACACGTCGGCTACGGTCCTGCCTACGATGCGTTCGCCCGGGATTAGCGCCTGATATGCCGGGTTGACCGATTCGTAAGTGAAATAGGGGCCGCGCATCAACGCGATGCAGGCGGGCGAGTTTTGAATGATGGACTCCAGTGTTTGCCGGTGCATATCCTGTTCGCGGGCCAGTAGCGCCTTGGTTTGCTCCAGGCGTTTGCGCGCGGTGATATCGCGGGCGACCTCGATCACCGAGAACTGGCCGTCATCGCCTTGCCGGAGAGACACCCGCGCCTCCACCGTGATCCGCCGGCCGTCTCGAGCGGTCTGAACCAGTTCGCCTTCCCAGTAGCGGGCCCGCCGGATGGCGGCCAGACAGGCTGCCAGGCTTTCCGGAAATTGGGTGGCCAACAGTTCCTGGGGGGCGCGGCCCAGCGCCTCGAGACCCGAGTAGCCATACATCGTTATCGCCCCCTGATCCCAGAAAGTGATCTGCATGCCGTCCAGTTTCCAGACGAATACGGCATCATAGGTCTGGTTGAGCAATGCCGCCAGCTCCCGCGCCGCGGCGTCGGCCAGTCTCGCCTTCTTCACCCGCTCGAACAGGAAACTGCCGACCACGGCGGTAAACATAAAAGCGTTCAGTCCAAACCAGTCCCTTGGGTCCCGGACCGCGAAACTCCCGATGGGCTCGGTACTAAAGTAGAGCGCTTCGAGAAAACACAGTACGGTCGTCAGCAGTCCGGGCCAGAATCCCCCATATGCCGCGCTGAACAGGACGAAGGGCAGGTAGGTGACATACGGGATCAGGGTAGGAGGATGGAGAGGCAGCCGCGCAATCTGCGCGGCCGCGGCCATCAAGACTGCGGCCGGGTAGGACAGAAGGGGCGACCGGCTACCGGCCCAACGGGTCCAAAACTGGGTGAGGAATGCCAAGCGTCGCCCTTCGTCATCGCGTCAGTTGCGTTGTCCGGGTCATTAACAGGCGGACGCGCCGGAGAAGTTCAGAGGCCGGAAACGGCTTGGACAGAATGTTCGCCGATAGATCCAGGCCGTACGGTGCAAGGGCATCGTGCGGGTATCCGGAGACGAAAAGAACTTGCATATCCGGCCGAAAGGGGGCCAATCGCCCGGCCAACTGAGGTCCCGTCATCTCCGGCATCACCACATCGGTGACCAGAACGTGAATGGGCTCCTGGTAGGCTTCCGCGATGAGCTCGGCTTCTTCGGGGTTTCCGGCTTCCAGGAGTTGAAAGCCTTCGCGCGACAGGTAGCTGTGCATCAGCTTGCGGACGGCGGCGTCGTCGTCCACCAGGAGGACAGTGGGAGTGTCGCCCTTGCCGGAACCGAGCGAACCGCCGTCGCTCATCCGCTTGAAAGTGCCGACGCACGGCAGCAAAATCTCGAAAGTCGAGCCCTTTCCCAGCTCGCTCGAGGCGGTTATATAACCCCCACCTTTGGTGACGATGCTGTGCACGATGGACAGCCCCAGTCCGTGTCCACCCTTATTGGCGGTAAAGAGGGGCTCGAAGATCCGGGCCAGAGTGGCTTTGTCCATGCCCCTGCCTGAATCCACGAACCTGAGACGCACGTACGGTCCGGGACGACAAAGGCGCCCCTCCGGGCTATCGGCGTCAATCTCCACGGTGCGGCTCTCAATCAGCGCCTCGCCGGCGCCGTACATGGCGTCCCGCGCGTTGAGTGTGAGATTCAACAGGACCTGCTTGAGCTGATTGCGATTGGCGCGGACGAACCCGACGGGCGAGCCCAGGTCAGTGGTCAGGCAGCACGTCTTCCCGAGGGTGTGGGAGAGCACCGGCCGGATCTCGCAGATCGCTTCGTGGATGTTGAGAACCTCCGTCGGCGCCCCGTCGCGGCAGCTCAGGGTCAACAACTGGCCGCTGATGGAGGAGGCCATGGCGGCGGCCTGCTTGATTTCGAGCGCGTCCTGCCGATCCTCACCCGAGAGGCGGGCGACGAATTCATCGGCGTATCCGAGAATCACCATGAGCTGGTTGTTGAACTCATGTGCCAGGCCCCCCGCCATACCGGCGATGGCTTCCATGCGTTGGGACTGCACCAGACGGGCTTCCATCTCCTGGCGGGCACGGATGTCGCGCAACACCACGATGATCCCCAGCACTTGATCGCCCGCGCGGTTCTCAAACCACTCGACCTCGAGCGCGGAGCGCGCTCCGGTCCGGGAAATGAGGGTGCAGATCAGGCTCTCTCCCAGGCGGACCCCCAAAACCGGGTTCTTTACAGGACTGGTTTCCGATTCCTCGAAGAGCCTAAGGACGTCCATTAACGGACAACCGTGGGCGTCGGCGCTCAACCAGCTCGTCAGTTGCTCGGCCACGGGGTTCATGAACACGATTTCGCCGCCGGCGTTGGTGGCGATGAGGCCCTCCCCCACGCTGCGCAAAGTGGCTGCGAGCCAAGCCTCGCTGGTGCGCAGGCGGCGTTCCATTTCGCTCTTGTAGATGGCGATCTCGACGGCGCTCCGCAGATTGGCATCGCCGACCGGCTTCAGAACATAGCCGAACGGCTCGGTCAGCTTGGCTCGGTTCACAGTTGCCTGGTCGGAATAGGCAGTCATGTAGACGACGGGTGTGCCGTATTCAGCTTTCAACGCCGCGGCTGTGGCAATGCCGTCCATCTTACCAATGATGCGGATGTCCATCAGCACCAGGTCGAAGGGCGTGGATCGCGCACAACTGAGGGCTTCCTCTCCGGACCTGGCGATGGCCGGCACGGAGTAGCCCATGCGTTGTAGCCGCCTCTGAACGTCGGCGGCGATCAATCCTTCATCCTCCACCACGAGGATCTGCTTCTTGGTTTGTTCGGCAGGTGGCATGTTTGCTTTCTAGTGTGCAGCCAGCAAGGGGAATCTCATGTTTGTGTCCGGCTGCGAGACCTCTCTATTCGTAATTCCGACTGGGTATACTGCTTCCACGCCCCCTAGAGTAATCGACGAGCCTTGCGGCAACGTACCGGCAATCCGCGATTAATCTAATGGAATGAGAGAGATAAAAATAATGAAAACGCTGTGACCGCGCGCCGGCCCTACACGCGAAGAGGCGAGCCGATGGGGCGGTAAAGCTGATGTCATCGCTCCGCAATGCTAAATTGACCGGATTGTTGCAATACGGCTACCATAAGCTCTCCACGCTACACACCTTATGAGACTTCTGCCCCGTGACGAGAAGTTTTTCGAATTGTTTCAAAAGCAGGTTGCTATTATTTCCGAGGCGGCGCGGTTGCTGGCGGACGGGGTCCGCATCGGCAACGGCCGGATGGCTAGCGCGGCGACGGAAATCAGCGTTTTGGAACACCGCGGCGATGAGCTGATCCACGAGATTTTCACCCGCCTGAACCAGACTTTCATCACCCCGATCGACCCCGAGGACATTCACGCCATCTCGTCGGCGCTGGACGACGTGCTCGACGGGATCGAAGACACCGCGCACCGCCTAGTTGCCTATCACATCAATCCGATTCCGGCCAACATGGTTTCGCTGGCGGAAATCGTGGCCCGCTGCGCCAAACAATTACAGCAGGCGTTCGAGTTGGAAGGCAAGGGCTCGCCGCAGGTATATTGCATCGAGATCAACCGCCTGGAAAACGAGGGCGACCTGGTGGGCCGCAGCGCCATCGTGGATCTGTTCGCGAAAGAGAAGGACCCGATCACGCTGATCAAGCTCAAGGAGGTGTACGACTTCTTCGAGGAGACCATCGATAGCTGCGAAGACGTCGCCGACGTCCTGCAGAACGTCGTGGTGAAAAACAGCTAATGCAACCAATCCTCGCTTCAGCGCTGGTGGCGCGTGCACCAATCCTGACGGTCGCGCTCCAGGGAGAAAGTCCCCTTACGGTGCCCAGGCTGCGCGGCAGACCACAAGAAATAATAGGTCACCCCACAACGGCGCTTTCCGCGGCCGGCCGCCCGCTCTAGCCATGACGGACTTCACCCTGGTGGCGGGGATCATCGCCATCGCTCTCGTTTTCGACTACATCAACGGATTTCACGACGCCGCCAATTCCATCGCCACGGTGGTGGCGACGCGCGTGCTTACGCCGGGCCAAGCCGTGGCTTGGGCCGCGTTCTTCAATTTTGTGGCCGCCTTCTGGTTTGGCACCGCCGTGGCGAAGACCATGGGCAAAGGTTTCGTGAACCTGGACGTGGTGACGCCCTACGTAATTCTGGCGGGCCTGGGGGGCGCGATTTTGTGGGACCTGATCACGTGGTGGCTGGGCTTGCCCACCTCGAGTTCGCACGCGCTGATCGGCGGCTATGCCGGCGCGGCCATGGCGAGGGCGGCCATCACCCGCGGCCTGGGCCACGCGCTCGAAGGATTGATCGCCGGCCAGTGGGCGCTCACCGTATCGTTCATATTCCTGGCGCCCCTGATCGGCCTGGTTTCGGCGTATGCGCTGATGGTCGCCGTGTACTGGCTGTTCCGCAAAACCAGCCCCGCCAAGATGGACGTTTATTTCCGCCGCTTCCAGTTGGTCTCGGCCGCCACCTTCAGCCTCTCGCATGGCTCCAACGACGCGCAGAAGACCATGGGCCTCATCACCGGCGTCCTGTTCGCGTCGCATTACCAGACGAACTTCGAAGTGCACGTGTGGGTGATTCTGGCGGCCCACGCGGCCATCGCGCTCGGGACGCTGAGCGGAGGCTGGCGGATTGTGCGCACCATGGGCACCCGCCTGACCCGCCTCAAGCCGCGCAGCGGTTTCTGCGCCGAAACCGGCGCCGCCGGCGCCGTGCTGCTGGCCACCCACCTGGGCCTGCCCGTTTCCACCACACACGCCATTGCCGGCGCCATTGCCGGCGTCGGCAGCATTCACCGCCTCAAGGCCGTCCGCTGGGGCATCGCCACCAACATCATGTGGGCCTGGGTGCTGACCATCCCCATGGCCGCCGCCATCGCCTCGCTGAGCTACTGGGCGATCCACATTTTGGCGGGCCGGTAGGCTGCGGGAGCAAGCTGGGGCCGGAGATACCGGAAACATACTGGCATTGTGGCTTGTGGCGGACACCGTCCAGGGTCGATCAGTTACGGTAGGGCGCCTTGCTGAGGGACGGCGACGTTGCGCTCGCAAGATGGGCGCTTACCCGATCGGGGATTGCGCAGTTCAGGCGTGAAACCGCTCGCTGGCGGTCGCGGCTCGGTTACGGGCGCGCGTTTGCAGTCATCACCGAGCCGCGACCGCGAGGGAGCGCAAGCGTCGGGATAAACCGGCGTGCAGTCGGGGATGAAAGCGCCCCACGAGAAAGGAGTAGCGAACCATCTTGACCTCAAGTCTTGCGCCGGGGGCCGTGAGGTGCCGGGCGAAGTGTAGACAGGGGCATCGACGGGCAAGGAATCGAGCTTCGAAAAGCGAATTCCGGGCGCCGACCGAGTGCTTCCAACGGGAAGGTCACACTGATGGGAACGCAAACACGAGTTCTCGTCAGGCCCGGCGTAGTCCAAGAGCCATACGCACGTCCAGAAACGGCGCGCGCGAGAACCGAGAGGCCTCGCCGGCATCCATCGGAACAGGAGTGGATCGGGCCGGAAAGCCAAAAGCACAATCCGGGCGTGAACGTCGGCGAGGAGTCGAACTCGGGCATAGTACCTGCGAAGCTGCCGAACAGAGTCGGTGGAGACCCCGGCCGCGGAGGTGGTGGAGGGAAGGCCCGGGACCAAGGAGAACGTCGTGGAATCTGACACTCCGGGAGGACGGTCCATGCTCGCTCGGCTCTCTGGCGGTTTGCGCCGGCGTGTGCCCGCCGGGCCACGCCGCCGCTTTTGGCAGCACCAAAACCGGCCAAAATGTGCCGTCTTGTTCCGGCGCTAACACTTTCATGGCTTGGCTTATGCGTGCCGTCCTCGATGTCCCTCACGATTTGCTGGGCACGCTCGAACGAACGGGTCTTGAGGGACTTCTGATATCGCTGTCCTTCGCCCATAGGGCGCAATGGCACTTCTTGGAGATGCGGTCGGCGGCGAATTTGCATGTTCTCTTGTGCCTTCGGTAGACGGTAAGCTTGCGCCGATCTTCTTAGAACAGATGGGAACTCGGCGATTCGCACGATTGAAAGTCGCTGATTCTAATCCGAAGTTCCCGCTCTTTATGATGCATTTTCCCGCGTAAGGCCTTGAAAAGCTTGGTTATAGAGATTTGCGGCGATGCGATTGTGTACCCATGTAAAGAAGGTAATTTACTCTTGTG
>JBEKZL010000109.1:0-23141 GCA_049509915.1 Bryobacteraceae bacterium
AATGGTTTACCGGTGACGTTTTCATCGGCGCTGGCCCGTGGTTTCATGGCGCTAGTGACTTCCAGGGCCACGTCAATAACCGTTTACATCCAGAGCATGGCTACAAGGGCCCATTGCCAAAAGCTGGCGAGAAAGCCGAGCCGGCAAAGCGTGTCGAT
This sequence comes from Bryobacteraceae bacterium, assembly GCA_049509915.1. GTDB lineage: Bacteria > Acidobacteriota > Terriglobia > Bryobacterales > Bryobacteraceae > JBEKYD01. Next base: position 159 of record JBEKZL010000109.1, read on the forward strand.
AGTGCGCACTTCAAAGGAAACGAAGTGCGGGATGGACGTGGCCATGTAGCTGGAGGTAAGAAATAGCCGAGTCGGGGATTCAGGCCCACCTACGGGCCATCATTACTCGGTGCTGAAGGGCATAGACCCCGGCCTTCTCCGATTTGGGCCGCCCGAAAGGTCATCAGTCGGGATCCAGTTGAAGGTACTATCACCAGAGAACGAGGGGAGAAGGCTCTTCCGCTTTTACCACATTCTGCCTTTCCGTTGCGGCTGTTGCACAATGACGCAAACCCACGTCAACGGCATGGGCCGTTACGGTCATCGATCACGGCAAGGTCGGGTATGTGCATGCCTACGACCAAGCACGGCCTGGTCAGCGGCGAACGATGGAATCAAGGTGACTGGACAAGCATCACTGATGCTCAGCCGTGCCTGCTTTCATGGTCATCTTCTTTGTCCCGCGAGCGGCCGCCGCGCGGTGTTAGTCGCGCAGGACTACATTCAGCAGCGAGCTGTGGACTTCCAGCGTGTCTTTGTGGTCGTAGTTAACGAATCCCAGTCTGCGAAACTTGTTCATGAAGAAACTGACTCGAGACCGGGTGGTACCGATCATCTCCGCCAGCGTCTCCTGGCTGATCTTGGCAATTACTGGTTCCGGTTGGCATTCTTTTCCGAAGCGGGCCAGCAGTAGAAGCACTCGCGCCAACCTCTTCTCACTGGAATTGAAGAGCTGATCGACCAGATCCTCCCCAACGCGAATGCTGCGCGAAAGCAGATGCGCGACAAATAGCTCGGTAAAGGCCGGCTCCTCGCGGAGCAGGCGAACTACTCGCGCTTTCTCTAATCTCATGACGCAGGAATCGTCCATGGAAGTCGCGGTCGCCACGCGCAGCGCCTGGTGGGCCAAACATCCTTCGCCAAAAAAGTCGCCTTCGCCCAGGATTCCGACCACCGCTTCTTTGCCGCTGTGGGACACAACTGTGAGCTTCACTTTGCCTTTCTGGACATAAAAAATGGCATTCGCGGGGTCCCCTTGCGCGAACACAACCTGATTCTTTTCATAGGTTGCCGTCGTTCGCCCTTCGCCGATCCTGCCTAGGCCGAGAAAGATTTTGGGATCGAAGCTCGGCTTGTCGTACGCTGTCATGACTGCCTATGTTAAGCACGGGAAACGCCAAACTTCCTTTCGATGACATTTTCTGGCCGAGGACGCCACCGTAAATGCCGGGCATGCATTTCGATAAAGCTCTCTCCGCTGTCATCGACACGCAGCATTGACGCGATGCGTGCCGAGACCACTCGGCGGCCATCGTCGCGGCCGTGATGGAGTTAGCCAAGTTCGCGCCAGTCCTGCTCATTCCACTCTATTTTGTGTTTCTTCGCCGTGGATTTGAAGCGTTTCCAGACAGCATCGCGTTTCAACGATCTTGGACATGCTCCTCGAGAAGAGACCAATGGCCGATTTACTCGCGCCACCGCAGGAACCCACCGACTCCACCGATCGATTCGAGTAAAGCCCCGTCTTCAATAAACGTCACGGTTGCGCCGGTTTGCTTGGCTTTCGTCACCAGTAGATCGGGAACGGACGAATGCCACGGATCTTCGCTCTGTGTTCTTCCCTCTGAATCGGGAATCTCCGGCGCGAGGATGTCTTGCACTTCCTCCCGCTGGGGAGGGCCATTTTCAAGCCCGCCGCTGATAAGCAGTTCTTCCACTTGTCCCTTGGCCAGCGCTTCAAGCGTCTCTTGCGGCCCGGCTACGGCTAATCCGCGACCGCGGTATTGCTGCATCAGTCGCTCCACCTTTTCCGCGCCAGTCCTAGCTTCCTGCCCCTGTAGCTTTGCGAGTGTGGCGGTCAGAACGTCCTCTTCGGAAGCGTGAATATCGAGTTTGATTACTTGCACCATGGAAACCAAATCCCGAGGCAGTTGCTCTTCCAGGAGCGGAATCACAACCGAATCTCCGGCGAGGATGATGTGGGTTATTTTGTCTTTGTGGACAATCTGAGCCAGGCGTTCGATAACGTCTTTGGCGTGCTCCAGGTGCGCGTTCCCCACACGCCGCTGGTAGCGGGCCTGCGACCATCCACCCACCTTGACTCGATGAACTTTCTTGCCATTCACCGCCTCCGCTCCGATGACGTGGTCAAGCCCGAAGACGAAGATACGCGCCGTGTTCATGTCCGTAAGCACCGCGGCGTACCGCGGATATTGTCCATCGAGATGTGCCAGGTGATACAGATGAGGCTGGTTGGTGGCATAGACGCGGTTATCGCTGACTGGGGTGGTTAACTGGATTGCCTCAAAGAATTCTTGCGCGCCCCAGCACGCGAATAGGGCGACGCCGTTTGCCGCTGGGTAGATTTTGTCAGCGACATAAGAAACGATCCGCTCTACGTCTTGATCGAAACTGTGACGCTCGGCGGAACCCGGCGCCCAGGTCCTGGCCAGAGCTTTGAATTCGCGATGAAGAAATGGCCCCGCGTCGGGTGTGCGTCCATGCTGATCCGGCTGAGTGTTCAGGTAGACGCTCAACACCGGCAAAGCGGTGGGCTCGAAAGCCACGAGCCGTGCGAGAGGCTCCTCCATAGTGGTGGCAAGTGGCTCTGTGATGGAGGAGGACATGGCACAGCATGAGCACGCTGCGGGCCATACAGACGAGGATTAGGTTCGCGGACGATACCAAGCTCAGCCGCAACGGCGCCATCAAGGTGCTTCCGGATTCCTTCGCTCAGGATGGGGCGGACTGACTCGCTTCGTGCGCGAGGCGCAGGCTAAGGGACTGGTCTCCGGCGAAGGTATCGCTCAAGAAACTGTACGAATTGCGCAGGAACGTGAGAATCGCCGGAAGCGGTGGGAGAAACCGCACGACGGACAGTCCGATTCCGAACCATCCGAGGATTAACCGCGCTTCATCGCAAGGACCAGAGTCATCTGAAACATGACGTGCTGAGGCCGGCGTGGAATCTCGCGGCCTTATGCGCCGCGTGGAACCCTACCTCAGCATGCTCACGAACGATTCGGGACGATGCCTCCAAACCTTGCCATCGTCCGCGCGCCCAATTTATGCTAGAACCTTTGCAGCCTTCTTGACGGCCTCCTGGTCCACCTGAATAAGAGCGCCAAAGCGGCCGTTGCCGGCACAGAGGGCCTGGACAGCGTAGACGTTGATCTCCTTTGCCGCCACTTTGGCCAAAACTTCAGCGACTGCACCCGGGTGGTCTTCACCAGTGATGTGGAATGCTATCTGCTTCTTTCCGAGCTCGATCTTGAGTTGCTTTGCGGCCTTCTTGAGGAGCGCCGCGTCTTCCGCAACCATATCGATCCTGGACTTGCTCTTGCCAACCGGATAACCCCAAATTCCGACGAAATTTACACCGGCTTCTTTGAAGGAGCTCAGCAACTGGGCCCCTTTGCCCGTCTTGTTGGGAACGACCACCGAGTACAACTCGATCTTTGCCATGTCAGGTCCTTTCGTCAACGCTCTCTCTTTGGTGTATATAGCGAATTTCACCATTGCGCGGAAGATGTCAAGATGCCCGAACGCCGATCAACTGCGCGCCGCGGCTGTCCGGCCTCGGTGCTTTCTGTGCACGCCAAGCGCCAGAACGAGGCCGGTGCCATCGATGTGCCTCTTTGATTTGGAAGTCCGATCGGAAGATCGGACTGGAGACACTCCTCACGCTCTGCAATCGATCGAGGGAAAAGCCTGCCCTATTGTAGGTATCGGGGCGTCGATGGGAGGCTTCGAGGCGTTCGTCAGCTTTGCCTTCGGACACTGAACGGCGGTCACGGCTCCGTGTGCGGAGCGCCCTTGCGGTGCCATCTGGCCGCGTCCGGTCAGTCGACCGGGGAGTAGTCAACTGCCGCGGACGCGCTCACAAACAGCGATCCCCTCTGCCACAGTCTTATGGCTTAGGCGTTTTGTCCTTCGCAGAGTCGATGACCGTTTGCCCGCCACCTGATTTGATGCCGACCTTCACCGCGCCCTCCATTGGATCTTTGAGGGGCACCTCGATTCGGAGCAGTCCGTGCTCATAGGTTGCTCCGGCTTTGCCAGGTTTAACCGGCCAGCCTAAAGCCAGCGCCGCAGCATATTCGATTTCTCTTGCCGGCGCTGTCAGGTAGACGCTGTCTTCCAGCATCTTCACATCGATGGTCTCAGTTGGAGCGCCCGGAATAGCAAACTCCACTACCAGCTTGTGATTCTCCACGTACGCCACGGTATTGGGCGCAACTCGAATCCGATCCATCGGCGCCTTAGCAGCTTCTTGCTCTTTTTCATCGCCCTTTTGTTTCACTAATTCAGCTGTCGTCATGGTTTTCTCGATTCCTTTTCAATAGCTTCTATCTTCAATTCCGGTCCGTCGCCAACCGTCATTAGAGGCCGCGCTCGCAATTCCTTCACTTAAGTTCGTGGACCGACATTGGGCCCGCTAGACAGAGGGAAGTAGCCGAAACTCGCGCCATGACAAGGAGCAACTGAAGGTCCAAGCGATCCAGTGTCAGTAGTGACGCGTTTGCGCACAGCGATTTTCTCGCGCCGGCAGTTTGGCACAGAGGGTCCCCCCCCGCTGCAAGCAGATGGCGGCGCAGAACACCGCCCGCATCGGGAAGGACGAGAAATAGGAGCGTTCATGGATTCCGATTCAGTCGGGCGTGCATTCACTTCTGGAGAACTTCGCCGCGGGCCCGCAATTCTTGTGCGGCATGGAACCAGTCTTCCTCCGGTGAATCCGTCCGGACCGCCTCTACCTTGCCACAGCGTATAGGCCAGTGTCGCGATATCCTCGTGCCCAAAGATCGCGATGCCGTGTTCATTCACGACACTCCGATGCACCTGCCCGGTCTGCTCAAAAGCCTCTTGGGAGTGTTCCAGAGCTTGCCGGGAGAGTTCTTGCCCGGTTTGGTGATCTTGTTTCTCATGGGCTTCCGCGGCACTACGATGAGCGTGGGCGGCATTGTCGTGCAGTTCTGCGGCACGTTGATGATTTTCGTAATGCGATCCGTGGCTATAGCGTGTAGACATTAAAAAGCTCCTATCCTTCAAGACTTGGTGTGGGCTTCCTTTGTAAGCTAGCTTGTAAGCGCGATCCGAGCACGCGACGGCCCGCTCCGAATGCCAGACTGCCACTTCGGGATCCCCTTTTTCGTAGTATTCCGCGGCCGTACGATGGGCGTTTGCCGCAAGTTCGTGCTGCTCGGCGGCTCTGCGGCGTGACTCGTGCATCTGTTTCCTCCGGTGGGGTGGTGGTTAACCTCTCCCTCTCACTGTGCACGAGGTGCACCAATCTCTCATGGAGTTGAAAGAACTCGCTTGCGCTCTGACTGTGAGCCTGCCGATACTCTGCATGAGCAACGGCAGATTCTGCATCTTCTCGGGATTGCGGTCCGGCAACAAGGGCACAAATCCCGGTACTCTATTGTTGGTACTGGGGCGTCGGCGGGAGGTTTCGAGGCGTTCGTCAAGGCTTCGCCTTCGGACAAGGGCTTGGCGTTAGTCCTCGTGCAGCATCTCGATCCCGGACATCAGAGCTCGCCTCTCAAGCTGCCTTCCAAGTCCACTACGATCCCCGTTTGCGGAGGTGGAAGGAGGGCATGGCGGTGGAATCCATCCATGTCAACTGGCGGCTGCGCAGGACGCCATCCGACTGGATCGTTCACACCCTGCGGATGAGCCAAACGATTAACACAACCACAATGATGGTTCCGACTAATCCCAAGCCGAGCATTTCACTTCTCCTTCGAAAAGAACGTCTCCACGGACCTTCACCCGTCCCTGGCAACTTGGATGCCATTCGCCTGAGCTCCATAGAGGTCGCGGTCGACATGCGCAGCGCTTCGTGCGCTAAAGCTAAACATCCTTCACCAAAGAAGTGGCCTGCGCCGAAGATGGCGCACCGGCGATTTCACGGGGTGGAATAACTCGACCCGCTCGGCCATCGGGGCCAGAGTTTCAAGATCATCGAGCGCTGGTGGCGAGCCGCGTGTTGTACACCATTGCAAGGGCCACACCACCGAGCAATTCTTTTCCTCCGACTTGGTGAGCCGAGGTCGGTGTCGCCCAGTTCAGTCCAGGCGCAAACACGGGCGGTCAAACTGGCCAGCCGGTCAAGGACGGCACGTGGAACGGGTGGGCGACAAGGCCAAGCCACAGCCCGGCGGCGCGACACGGGGCGCCCAGACGCGCAAGGGCGGCTGTATGGTCTCAGCAGGATTCCCGCCGAAGACCAACTAATGGAGCTAACACGTCTGAAATTCAGCACTTTCGTCGCTTCTTGCCTAGCGAACGGCAAAACCTGCACCTAACACTGGCGGACCGTCGGGTTTCAACCTCGGGTTAGCGTGTTTTCGGCTTTGGTCCGCAACCTGCACTGTGGTGGACCGAGAAGAGGTGCGAAAAATGACGACTGTCTTGATTGTTCTCCTAGTGTTGTTTCTCTTGGGTGGCGGAGGGTGGGGATATTCTCGTTGGCGCGGATAAGTGCTCGCTGGCAATTTGACGAAGCCCTCGGCCCGCCAAGCCAATTCTGGTTGCAGCAGAAGAGCGACCTCTGAACATGGCTTTGAGATGCCCGAAGTTCGGAACTGGAAATGGAGCAATCCCAAATGAACGAAAAACAGATCGAGACAGCGAGTATCACCGTCCGGATTGACGTGGAAGGCCGGGTCCTTCCTTACAGTTTGGATTTTGACACTTGGCGCTGGCATTCTTCCGAAGAGCAGAAGGAAGCTGACTTCCCCTTGATCACTGTCGTAAATAGTAAACGCTACGAACTGTATTCCGACGAGACATTCGCCGAGGTAGAAAATTGATCGGTTGTTCCTGCCAAGTTGAATAAGAACCCGCTCAATTGTCCGCCGATCTGAGGACCGCTCGCCACGTGCCGGACAGTCGGCGATTGAGCCTGCGCCACCCCACAACTGTTCACGAGACGAACGCGTCTCGTCCTTCCACCGGTCCGGCCAACGCGTCCTCGATCATTGCAGCGCGAACGTTCTCTCCATTCATGGAGCAACCGAGCAAGGGATTCCAGATGCTCTCGCATTGTTCGTCTCTATGAGACCCAGCTTAACCCAGCGATTGTCGTTTTCTGCCCTTATCGGAAAATGTACGTCGGGCTTTTCAACGCTTCGGGTACAGGGACCGCTGCAGTGTGTCTTGCACAAAGTGATAGACTCGAACGAGTCACAGATTTGCATTCCTGCGTGTCGGACCGGCACGCACTGTGTTGCAGTATCGGTCTCGGACTATCAGCCGGAGGTCGCCTTCATGACCCTTGCCGCCAAAATCCGTCCGCCAGCGGCGTTCATTTTTCTTTGTGCGGGGGCAGTCGCGCAGAACGTGCTCGCGCCGACCCCGCCGATGGGATGGAACAGTTGGGACTCCTTTGGCACCGGTGTCACTGAGGCCGAAGTCAAAGCCAATGCTGACTACATAACGAAGAACCTCGCCGCCCATGGATGGCAATACGTCGTCGTCGATATTCAATGGTCGGAGCCGGATCCCAAAAGCCATGGCTATCGGCCTGATACCGAACTCGTGATGGATGCCAATGGGCGCCTGATGCCTGCGCCCAATCGCTTCCCCTCCGCCGCGGATGGAAAAGGCTTTAAGCCACTCGCCGACTATGTACATTCGAAGGGGCTGAAATTTGGCATTCATATCATGCGCGGCATTCCGCGCCGCGCCGTCGATCACGACCTTCCCATTGCTGGCAGCACGCACAAGGCCTCCGAAATCGCCGACAAGAACTCCATCTGCCGTTGGAACTCCGATATGTACGGCGTCGACGTTACCAAACCCGGCGGGCAGGACTACTACGACTCGATCGCCAAACTTTATGCGGAATGGGGTCTTGACTTCATCAAGGCCGACGACATGTTCGGGTTCGGCCAGGGCGGTGACCACTCGAGCGAGATCGCGGCGCTCAGCACGGCGCTGCGGAAGACCGGGCGCCCCGTCGTACTTAGCCTGTCGCCGGGAACTCGCGACGCCGACCAAGCTGTGTTCGTCGGCAAGTACGCACAAATGTGGCGCATCTCGGGCGATTTCTGGGATCGCTGGCCGGACCTCAAGCGCCAGTTTTCGAACTTTACGAAATGGAGCCCCTACATCAAGGTCGGCAACTGGCCGGATGGCGACATGCTTCCCCTCGGCTACATCGGCATCCGCGCTGAACGCGGCGAGCCGCGCATGTCCCTGCTAACCCACGCTGAGCAGCGGACCCTCATGACGCTCTGGTCGATCGCGCGCTCACCGCTCATGTTCGGTGGCAACCTCCCGGACAATGACCCTTGGACCCTCGACCTCATCACCAATGACGAAGTGCTCGGCGTCAATCAGAGGGCTGTGTCCAGTCGGGAACTTTTCACGCGCGGCAGCCAAGTCGCGTGGATCGCCGAGTTGCCCGGTTCAACCGCGAAATACCTCGCGGTATTCAATATCGGTGACGCGCAGGACGAAGACATAAAAGTGAACTGGTCCGATCTAGGGCTGCCGGCGAACTGCACCGTTCGGGACATTTGGGCGAAGCAGGAGCTTGGAGTCAAAGAAATCGGGCAGACGTTCAAGATTGCGCCCCACTCCTCGGCCTTTTACCGGGTGACGCCCGCGGGCGGTACGACGCTGATAGGCTATTTCCTCCCTATCCCCGTCCGGAGCCACCTGACGAAAAACGTGTGGGGTGCCGATAACGTCCTTCCCCGCGACCCGGAAAATGGCCTCGAAGACCCGACCGTCAGGCAATGGTATTACTGGGACGGGCAAATCATCAAAGGGCCCGATGACAAGTACCACATGTTCGCCAGCCGATGGGACCAGGCCCGCGGCCACAACGGATGGTTCGGTTCACAGGCGATCCATGCCGTGAGCGACAACCCCATAGGGCCGTACAAAGACCAAGGCCTGACCTGGCCCGACAACCAGGGCGGCAAAGGCCACAACGTCACTGCACTGGTGCTTCCGGACAAGCGCTACGCCGTCGTGGTAAGCGAAACTAGGCCCGGCGACGTTTTTGTCTCGAACTCGCTTGACGGCCCCTGGGAGCAACTTGGTTCCATTAAGGTCGATCCCAACGGATTCAATCTCCGCGATGCCCGGATGTCCAACGTAAGTGTCATGCTGCGGCCCGATGGCAAATTCGAAATCGTCGCACGTTCCGGCGCGATCATGATCAGCTCTGATGGCATTCTCGGTCCCTACAAATTACAGGGTCCCAGCATCTACGCGGGCATGCCCGGCCTGCCGACGCGCAATCTGGAAGATCCCGTGATCTGGTACAGCGGCGGCATCTATCACATCGTCGTGAACTGCTGGAGCGAACGAAAGGGATTCCATTTGAGCTCGCCTGACGGCATCAATAACTGGAAAAATCGAGGCGTGGCATACGACCCGACTACGGACTTCGTCCGCTACCAGGAGGGGACCCTAAACCACTGGGACAAAATGGAACGGCCGTCCGTTCTGATCGAAAACGGCCATGTCGCGTACTTCACCTTCGCCGTGCTCGACGTGCCGAAGGAGCAGGAAAAAGGAAACGACAATCACGGCAGCAAGATCCTAGTGATCCCTTTCGACGGCGTAGCGTTCGATTCGGACATGAAAAAGCTCGTGGACTCGGAAGCGAAGTAGTCGATCCGACCCGACGGCTATGGGTGTCGCGTGCCTGCCCATGCCGCCTGTGCCAAGGGGCGCAAGGATCTCGTAAGTGCCGAGTTTGTCTCCGGCTGCAAGCGGCGTAACGGTCAGACCAGTTTACCAATCGGTGCGGGGATAGGTCTTGGATAACGGCGTATCCGGACAGAACCGAGTAGTTGAAGAGCGGCCAACCACCCGCTCGCGATCCGATTGAAACAGAAATCTCCGCCACTCTCCAGATCCATTCATCCCGTTGAGCTAGACGCCCGGAGCCCGATAGGCCACCGGTTTGGAGAGGGCCTCATCCGCCTCGACTACTGTCAGCAGAACCGTGGTCTTGGTGCGCGCCATTCCGCTGGCACATGCGGCGGAATCGAGTGCAGGCGCGCTGACGTGATCTGGCAGATCCGCAATTAGAATGACATCGTTCTCGCCAAGGCAGAAGTAGATGGCATCGAGTTTTCCTGAGCTTTTTGACAGCCTGCACGATGGCTGTCTTCCGGCAGGAGGGCTTGTCCTTGGTCAGCCCTTTGTGTCCCTCAGCCTGGCCACCTTCGCGTCCTTCGCGCACAACCACTTCAGCATCGCGACCGAAAGCGTCTCCAGGTATGCAGAGAGCACGATGCTGGTATCCGAGCAAGCGCGAGCGGTTTCCACGGTGAACACCAGCGTGGATGTCTGCTCTGTTCGTAACAGGGCATCGACGTAATCGTGGATCGTGAGTTCCGAATCCGGGGTCGATCAGCCCATCCAAGAAGCTCAGGTGAGCGACGAATCCGAAGGCGAATTCGTTTCGCAGGCGAGGACGCCGATGTGCCGGAAGAACAGTCAGGGCACCTACGGGAGCTCCGTCGAGGTGAACAATCGCCAAACCGGCGTCCGTCAGGTCGTACGCGGTGGTCTGGAATTCGCATTCGGGAGACCCCGGCACGCGGCATATGCCTTGAAAGGCCACCGGACCCTTCCGGAGTTTTCGCAACACGGCGCCGGCCTCGTGCACCTCACGCGTGGTGTCAGTAACGTCGTGCCAAAACCAGCCGGTGGAGTCCCATCCGTGAATGTGGACGTCCGTGTCGGCTACCGCAACACAGCAAGAGTTCAAATTGCACACAAGGCTGATCTACTGGCAACGGAGTAGCCAAACTAATCGGCGTTGTAGCTTTATTATTTTCGGAGTAGAAACCCCTATTTTAACTTTGCCGAACGTCGCCTTTCGCGACACTCCGAAAATTTCGTGGGCATGCGGCGACCGTGGATGCTAGGTGCAATGTGAGGACCTTCGACGGTTGAGTCGGTTTACCGGTGCTGACAGACATCGAGTAGGCTGGGAAAATGCACCCTCTGGCACAGAAAGTGCAACTTTTGCTGGCAGGTGCGAGCGATCCATGCGCAGAGAGCCTTCGCCGGCGCAGTTGTTGCGGCCGAACTGCCGATCAACCGGCTCTCCGGAGCGTGCGGGGCGTATAATGCTGGCGGAGGCACCGTACGCTTCGAGACGTTCTCCTTTGGCTCCGTCCGTATTGACGGTGTCACCTATGACCACGACATGGTGATCGACCGCGGAGAGGTGCGCAAGCGCAAGAAGAAGCCGTCCAAGAAATTCCGCGAGGCCTTCGGCCACACGCCGCTCTCGTTCGAGGAGGAGATGCCGTGGAGATGCAGGCGCCTCATGATCTGCACTGGAAGCGGCGCCTTGCCGGTCTTGGGGAAGTGCAGCGAGAAGCCAAGCGCCGCAAGGTCAAACTCCTGATCATGCCGACGGTTGAAGCAATCGAAGAAACAACACCCGCGTGACACGAACGCCATCTTGCACGTCACATGCTGAACGAGCCGGAGACCGCATCCCTCCTCCAAACCTCAAACCAGACACCGCATGATATGACCGGCAATGGATTTAAAGAGCGAACCATGCCTGGAACGATCCCCCTCCGGCAAACCGTATGGGGAGTTCCCAGTGGGCGGCGTACGCGGCAGAAAACAGGAGCGTGTGGTTACTGCCACAGCGCACCACCGCCTCATCGGCTGCGCGAAACCCCGAGTATCGGGCCACACCGGACTTCAAGATTGGGCCTTATGGAACACGTACAGGAATAGTGCCACACCCAGGCTTGCCAGCAGATGAATTCCCGATGCGAGCAGCGCTATCGCAGCAGCCGCACCCCGCACAAAACTCAACAGGTCACGGATGAAACCCGCCGCCAGCAGAAACGTCAGCAGAATCATCCCGATCAATGCCAAGAGCGCTGCGTTCTTGAGTCTCATGCTTGAAGTATACGTCTGCTGCTTCGCTCTGGCAGGCCTTCTAGACCTTGCTGCGGACCTCCCGGATCGAAAGAAGGTCTTTGTCTTCGAGCATCAGCCGTCATCTCTTGAGACCGCCACTCGGGAGGACCTTCTCCACCTCCTCGTGGGGCCGGGGAATGACGTGAAAGCTGACCAACTCGCCGACGCGCCGGGCCGCGGCCGCACCCGCGTCGGTGGCCGCCTTGACCGCACCAACGTCGCCGCGGACCGTGACACAAACCAACCCGGCGCCGACGTATTCCTTGCCCTGCAAGATCACGTTGGCGGTTTTGACCATGGCGTCGGCAGCTTCGATTGCGGCCACCAAACCCTTGGTTTCAATCAGGCCCAAGGCCTCCATCTTTCCTCCAATTCGGGTGAAATCATAACGCTACCGTTCCGATTCGAGTGTACACCCGCTCGCCCCGGATTCCCGGACACAGCCCTCTTGAACTCGGACCTCGCATGGCGTAACCGCGGGGACGGGTACTCGGTGACCCGGTTGTGGAGTTTCAGACCAACTTTGGCGGCGGCAAAACGCACTCGATGCTCGCTCTATGGTGCGCGGCTGAAGATTCCGAAACCGGCGCGCGCCGAAGAGGGGATGGAAAACGCGCTAAGCTCGGATGGAGAACGCTTCCTTCGGCTAAGGAGAGACTATGAGCGATAAAAAAGCGGGAGACCGTGCGACATTCTTCCTGCTGGGAGCCGCGATCGGTGCGGCGGCAGGATTGCTAATCGCACCGGCGTCAGGCGCACGAACTCGCCGGAGACTAGTCCGCAAAGGCAACGAAGTTGCGGATTACCTGATCGACGCGGGCAAGGAACTGGTAGAGAAATGCGAGTATCTTTACGAGCGTAGCGGGGAACTTGTGGGGGATGAGACGCGCGAGTTGTCTGGGAAGTATCGCGCGCTGCATGAGCACAGCAAGCAATTGCTGGACGAGACCGAAACGATCCTCCGCCGTGCCAAAAGCGCCGCCACGAGCCGGTAATTGCGAGGGCGCGACGGCTCGATGATATTTCGAGACTGGCAGCGGTGGCAGTCGCCCAAGCCGGCGGGTTCGTGCTGACGATTCATAGCCCCTCATCGGGCGACCTCAATGGACGTGGTGCTGGTGGCGGAAGCCCACTATTGCTCGCCGGCCGGGAGGGTGGCGCGCCGCGTCCTGGCGAAGACGTCTTGCAAGTCGCCGATCACGCCGGGGTCGCCTTTCGCCAGTTCCGCCGTGATCTTGTCGCGCGGAGGCATGAGATCCTCCAGGGCTTTCCGGGCGGGCGAGTCGGCGGCCTGGTTGGCAAGTTCCCGAGCGCGATTGAAGAATCGGGCGGACGTGGCGGCCGCGAGGCCGTAGTTTTTCTGGCTGGCCTGAACGTAGGACAGCCCGGCGAGATCGCGAAGCTCAGCATTTGCCTTGGCTTGCTGGAGCGCCTGCAATTCACCCTCCTGGCGCCGGCTTTTGATGTCCTGCGGAAGGAAGCCGACCAAGAAGGCAACGACAACCGCGATGGCCTCTATGAGTAATCTGTTCTTCACTGAGTCCTCCTCTTCAGGGTAGTCCACGGCCGGGGTCGCAGATTGCGCCAACAGCGAGCACAAGTCCAAGATTCAGTCCGCGCTGGCCGCCATCCACTACCAGAGCGCGCAGGGCGACATCCGACATGCACCCCACGCTTCCCTCGCTCGGCTTGCTCGGGCGCACCTTCGCCGCCTCCAGTTGGGAAACAAATCTGAACCCAGACGAGGCCGCCGTCAAGGCATCCGAACCTGCGGGGTGGGGCGATCCTAGATCGAAGGGAGAACTGGAACTTTGCAGTCATCGTTCCGGCGCCTGATCCGATGCCCCCCCGGCACGGGCGCGGCGAGTGCGACATATCCAAGGGATAGGCTAGGCATGTCAATCTTGAGGGCGATGCCCAGCGCGCCCGCTACCAAAAGATTTCTGACGGATACCCCTCGTCTCCCAGGACAATGGGCAACCGTAAGGGGCCCTCTCTTAGCAACAAATGGACGCGGTTGGACCTTGCCGTTCCGCGCCAACAAACTGCTCTACAAACTGGCGAGGACCGTCTAGCATCTCCCCAACGCCAGGGAACCATATGATGACGGCGTTTTCGCGAAAGCCGAGCAGAGATATCGAAAACGGACGGAAAGGCCGCTGCCAGGCCGGGATTCACGTTCTGCATGTTACCGCCCGGCCGAGTTCCTTGCCGATCGTCAACGACGTGAACGTCGCTCCATGCCGGTCACCGTCACATTCGGCTCGCCATTCGAGGCTGGATGTTGCGCGATGGCAATGGGGAGCTGGTCATCCGGCGGTGTTGGGCTTTATCCTATTCCAATAAATTCCAATAGGTGAAACCCAGAAGTAGATACCGCCAAATCTATTCCTTTCTGCCTGCGACGAGAAGTACAACGCCGCCAATGAGGGCCACGGCCCCAAAGATGGGAGGCAGCGGAACGTCGTGTGTCTTGTCGCGTGTAGCGTGAATCGGTCCGATGTCGACGACCTTTTCCCTGGTCGTATACGTAAACCCACCCCACGCGAGACCGAACAGACCAAGCACTATCAGAATGACGCCAATCGTCTTGCTCACGGCAGCCCCCTTCGGCAGCGAATACAATTAGGAGCGAGGCAACCCACCCGAGGCCGAGGGCTTCCAGTGCTCCGGACAGACCTAATCGTATCTACTTCTCCAATACGTGTTCCATCTGACCGAGCTTCTTTTGAACTTTGCCGCGAAGCTTTTCGGCATGGCCCTCGACCTTTAGGTCCGGATTGTTGGTGACCTTACCGGCCTCCTCCTTTACCTTGCCTTTCACCTCATGAAACTTGCCTTTGATTTCATCCTTCATACTCTTTTTCATCGGGATTCTCCTTTTGCCTAATCATAAAGTAAGGGGCGGGATCTCCGTTACCCGCCCCGACGGAATTGCCCTGTACCGCACTTGGGCCCGATTCCGAACCCGTCATTGACTGCGCGGGCCGCGCAGCTAGTTCCGTGTGAAGTGCTGCTCCGGAGTCTTAGTCCCAATAGGGCTTGGTGTGGTAATACTTGAAGACTCCGTTAGCCCAGTTGAGGTCAGCCATGTTCGGCCAGTGATCCTTGTCGAAGCCGGGGGCGCTCTTGAGAACCTCCTTGTCGACGTTTAGGATGAATTGCTTTTCAACTGTGTCGACCTTGAGAGCGCTCCAAGGAATGGCAAATAGCTTGTCGCCCATGCCCAGGAACCCCCCGAAGGACAGAACCGCGTAGGCGATGCGGCCATTCGCCAGGTCGATCATCAGATGTTCGATCTTTCCGAGATCCTCCTTCTGATGATTCACGACCTTATCGCCTGCAAGGGTGTCTGCCGCTAGAACGTGTGGTTGATACATCACTTTTGTTTGTGCCATGCTCTCTCCTTTTCGAAGATTAGAAGTTACACTAACTATGAAGCCACTCCATTGTGAAGGCTCACGTTGAGCGGGTGTACACTGCTCAATCTTACTTCGACGACGTGGCCTTCTGGTCCTTCGCCAGTAGCTCGTTCACCACCTGCTTTACGTTTGGAACATGAGACGCGACCTTTTCGGCCATCGCGCGCTGAGCTTGAGTGTTGACCTCGCCAGTCAGCGTGACTACCGCGTTCTTGACCGTGTACGTTACGCTCTTGTGGAGCTTATTCTGTATAAGTGCAGCATCCAGGTTTTTCTCGATGGCGCTGTCCAGATCTGCGTTCACCGTCTTGGACTGGCTCTCTGCGCCCGTCAGAACCACGGCAATCTGGTTCGCCACAACTTGTCCGCCGGCGATGGATTTCGCTATGGATTCAGCTTGTGACTTGTCACCCTCTGCCGCGACGTGTCCGGCCAGGGTCACGACGCCTTTTTCGCGATCCTGAGCTACAGAGACGTCTTTGAGCCCGGCCTGATCGAGCGATTTGCGGATGGCGTCAGAAACGTCGGGTGATTGCGTGGGCGTTTGCGAGCACCCTACCAGGATCCCGACGACCAGCAGCGCGAGCGAAGCTAAGCACACTGGGAAAGTTCTCATTCTCGACCTCCTTCCTCCAGCACGAGCAGATTGGGGACCAAAGCCAAGAAGCGTGTAAATAAAAGAGAAACAGGCATTTAACTCGGGCGCCTACCAGTGCGCGTGGAGGTCCCGCCGCAGGAAGGCGAAGGTTGCGCCGGCTAGGCAATCGCATGCCTTGCTTTGAACGGGACGGTGCGGAAGTTGGGATTGCTTGGGGCCCCAATTCAATAAACATAGGCACCCCGTTTGCTGCACGCCAGAGGCTTCGCTCGCCCCCCCAATCGAAAGTACGTCGCCTCCCAGTCCTTCCGCACTGACCCGCGTCCTGCACGTGGGACCGATGCAGAAACTGCACAACGCCATGCTGATTCTGCAGCTCTGTCTCAGCCACGAATCGCTCAATCCGTGGACTTGCGGTTCTCGGAGCCGGTGCTTCAGGCCAATCCGACCAAAGGCTGATGAATTGCATTGTTGGGCCCGTGACAAATTACCCAAGGCTCAGGGAACTGGCTAATCCATCAGTCCCCACCAACTTGTCACAGTTGGCTCCTCGTGGTTACTCCCACCTGCGACTCCGCTTCCAGCGTCCCACAACAACGGCTTCCCTGAGCTTTGAAATCGAAGTGCCAGCAGTCTTCCTGGCTTGTCGACGGTGCCGGGCTGCGACGTCATCGTCCACGGCTTGGCGCCCTTTTGCGGCATGAAGCGGATACTATCGATCATTGCGGCGATTGGCATTATTCTGTTTTTTACCGACAGATATTACGACAGCACCATCGCGAGAAGACTTCCTGTCGTCCGGAATGGTGCTCCTTGCGATTTTCTGCCGTACTATCAAGCGGCGCAACATATCGTTCATGGGGAAAGCCCGTTTCTTGCCGATGGCTATATCTATCCACCGCTCCTGGCGTTCCTGCTCACGCCTCTCTCGCGGTTCGACTACGTAGCGGCGCGGATCGTGTGGTTCGCCATGTCGCAACTCTTCCTAGTCGCCTCCGCGGTCCTCTTATGGCGATCCTTCGGCCGCGATTGGGCGTCAGCCTGCTTGATCGCATTCGTGTGGGCATTCGGTGGAGCAGCCGGGGAAGCTCTCGCGGTGGGGCAGGTGGGGCCGTTATTGATGCTCCTGATTGTCGTGGCTTTGTGCTGCCGGCGCTCGCAGCGGGGCGCCGGTGTGGCTTTGGGATTCGCTCTTAAGTTGTTCCCCGGCCTGCTCGGCCTGGCCGTCGTGTTCCGGGGCGAGCGCCGCGCAGTGCGCACCATGATCTCGACCGCCCTTCTCGCGATGCTGCTGCCGTGGGTCACGGTGGCGGTATTTCTCCGCGGGCCGCTCGGTTTTACGAAGGGTAGTGCCTGGGCCGGAACGCCGGCGGCCCTCAGCTGGTCGCTGCCATCGGCAGTGTTGAGGCTTCTCGATCCAGCCGGCCGGAGTTATCTATTGCCCCGCAACTGGATGCTCGGCACTAATCTCGAACACTTCCAATTGCCGTTCGCCCTCACTGCGGCAGGTCTGGCGATTGCGCTCCTCACGCTGGGAGCGGGACTACTCGCGCTGACCCGCTCGGCAGGCTTTCGGCTTCGCGAAGACCAGGTCCGGTGGGCTATGGCTGCGTTAGTCCCCCTCGCCCTGGTAGCCTCTCCGGTAGCCTGGACGCACTACCAGGTGCTGCAATATCCAGGGGTTGCATTACTTCTGATTTACACCTGGCGGCACCGCCAATGGGTGCAATTCGTCGCTGTACTGGCGCTGGCAGCTTTGATCTATCCGGTACCGATTCATGTGGTGGATGCGTTTCCTCGTGCGTATCATGATGGGAATTCTCTCAATTCGCTGTATATCTGGACCTCCGTGACGCCGGCCGCTTCGCTTGGTTTGTTTGGAATGTTTGTCAGGCGCGCGGGAAAGGCGACCTCACCGTCCACGATTGCGTCGATGCCCTGTTACGAACAGAGCCGCCATCCACGCTGGTCTTTACCGTGGAAAGTGCCCGCGCTTGCTCCGATACTAGCATCGTGCTCTCAGCATACCTGGAGACGCTTTCGGTCGCGATGCTGAAGTGGTTGTGCATGAAGGACGCGATCGCGACTAGCTGACGGACCAGCGGCTGGACTTCGTTCCGCGTGCCGCAGGGAGATGTCCGTAGGCAAGTGCAGCGCCGACGCATTTTCCTCAAAAGGGGCCGGTGCCTTACCAAGTTATACTGATCCCCGACGAATAGGATTTGTACGCTCTCGTCCGTTTCAGCGTTGCCAACTCCGAACTGTGACGCTCTTTTCGATTTTGCGGCGGTAAGATTAATTGCACGCCGCGGTGGCTTCGGTGAAGCCCGCCGGGGCAGATGGCGCTTAGCTCCCATCAGCAGTGCCTAGGAGCGGACGTATGAGAAGAAAATTGTGGCGTGGCTGGCTGATCCTGCGCGTGCTCGTTATTGTTCCCGAACTCGCGCGCGCCCAGGCTGTGGAGCAGAGCCGCACACTCATCGTCAATGGCCAATCGGGACAGGTGAAAATCATGGAGCTCGACGGGCGGTCGTACGTGGACCTGGAGGCACTGGCGCGGATCGCGAATGGCACGCTGGGCTTCAGTGGAAGTCAGATTACGCTCACGCTGCCCCGCTCTGCCCCCGGTACAGAGTCCGCAGCTGCACCATCAAGACTGCCTGCCAATTCCGGATTTTCGAAAGAGTTCCTGCGGGCCAGCATCGAAGAGATGGCCGTTATTCGGGAATGGCGAAGCGCGCTGGTCAACTCCATCGAGAACAATTTCCCGATCCAGGAAGACTGGGTCGAGCGTTACAGCAGCCAGGCCGCCACCAGCCTCGGATTGGCGTCCGTGGCCGCCTCCACCGATTCGGATCGAAGCGCAGCTCAGTTAGTGAGTAACGAGTTCGACAACATGAAAGCGCTGAGCGTTCAGCTCTTGGCCGAGCGCAAGAGCATGCAGCACGTTTCTCCGGAAAATCTCAAAGACGATCCCCTGAACCAGAAGATCCTGACCTGCGCTCGCTCCCTCGCCTCGATGGCCGTGGGTGGCCAGTTTGCGGATGATGCATCGTGTCATTGAATCGTCAGGACCGTGAGCCTTGCTGCTGGTAGATTTGCACTACTCCGGCCACCCCATGGCCAGCCGATCAAACCGGGAACCAACGCTCCAGAACGGCACGGTCACGATGGTTACCTCGACGCTGACGCCGGGCTCGCACTCCCTAACGGCGGTGTGTATAGCGGCGATTCCAAGTTCGCGGGAAGCACCTCGGCTGCGCTGAATCAGGTGGTGTCGGGATCCGGACCCTGCGACATCAACCCGGATGGCGTGGTCGATGTTCGCGATGTGAATCTGACTATCCTACAGGCGCTCGGGGCGGCGCCGCTGACGATCCAGCCCATGATCAATGCTGTGACCGTTCAGATCGTGATTAACGCAGTGCTGGGATTGGGTTGTGCGCTCTAGCGGGAACTGCTGAGCGCGCAGTTAAAGATATCCACAGCCGATGTGGAAATGCTTCGGAAAATGTCGGCATTCCCCGCCGTCAACTTCTACACATAACAGAAGCGTTAACGAAATGCACAACGTCTGGGCAGTGCTTCCGCGCCCTGCGACAGCAAACAGACTGAAACGGGTCGGGATCCTCTCGCATGCTGCGACATTCGAGTGTGGGTCAGCGCCGAGCCGCGAAGGAGTAGAGATGATGGCTGCAAGTCTGGCACTTCCACGTGCAGCTTGTGTACTTTCCACGGCTATACTCCCCGCGTCCCCAGAGCGCCGATCACCGCAACCGGGTCCTCATCGGAGCGGGCATGAAACCGCGATCGGTGGGTATGGGCCGATTTTGCGCCGCCGATTCCAGGGCGGACAATCGAATGGCATTGAACCTGCTTTGGACGGGTGAAGGTCAGCGGAAACGTTCTGAAAGGAGAATTGAAATGCTCGGCTTGGGATTAGTCGGAACCATCATTGTGGTTGTGTTAATCGTTTGGCTTATCCGCAGGGTGTGAACGATTCAGTCGGGTGGCGTCCTGCACAACCGATGCCGACTCGTTACGGCAAAGCCATACTCGGCATACGCGGTCCCGTGCCGGATGGCGTATGCAGTAAGGACGGCGTCGGTGCGGATAGCCAGCTTCTCGGTGATTTTCTGCTTGTGAAATTTGACCGTCTTGGCACCTTCGCTTTCGATGGCCCTCGGCCCCACGGTTCCGTCGGAGGCGGTTCCGGAGCGAATCGCCCGATTGCCGCAGTCTTCGGGCCGGACACTTCCATCGATCATTCAGGTCTTCGGAATGGAAGACGGAACTCAATGAAAGATGGCGGCCGCTAAACCGGTCCCAGCGTGGGATCGTGAATTTAAAGGTGGCACCATGCCCCGCTTCCGATTCCACCCAAATGCGCCCGCCATGGCGTTCCACTACCTTCCGGCAAAGTGCGAGCCCAATGCCAGTGCCGGGAATTTCCTTGCCGTGCAGGCGCTTGAACATGCCGAATACGAACTCGGCGTCCGCCGGATCAATGCCGACGCCGTTGTCTCTCACCGAGAATAGCCAACCTTCTGCAGTTCTCAAAGCGGAAATATGAATTGCGGGTGCCGCGTCGCCCTTGTATTTGATCGAATTGCCAATCAGGTTTTGGAAAAGGTGCATCAGCATAGCCTCATTGGCCACCGCGGTCGGCAACGGATCGGAAGTCACCGCAGCCCCGCTCTGTTGAATGACCGTTTGGAGGGATAACAGCGCCTGCGATAGCACGTGGTTGCAATCAACCGGTGATAGGCGATGACTGTCCCGTTCGGTAGCCTCCAAATAGTTGAGTAAACCTTGCTGGAGAGCCTCAATTCTCAAGGCGCCCTCGACGGAATACGCGACATATTTGTCTGCGTGTTCGCCCAGCTTTCCTGCGTACTCCTCTGCCAGTAGCTGCGAGAAGTTCACCACCATGCGTAGAGGTTCCTGGAGGTCGTGCGCAAGTGCATAAGCAAATTCCTGAAGTTCGGCATTGGTAGTCTTGAGCGCTCGCTCCGCCCGCTTGCTTTCGGTGATATCGCTCACCACGGCGCGCCATACGGAGGCCCCATCGGCGCCCTGTGCCGTGGTGGCATCCACCCGCACCCAGAATGGTACGGCATCCTTTTTCAGGACCCGCAAGGCCCACGACTGTGGGGCGCCCGTTTCCAAGAGCGCTTTGCGGTGCCGGTAATGGATGTCCTGGTCTTCGGGGAGGATAAAGCGCGACAGGGGTTGCTTGACCAAAACGCTTCTTGCCACGCCAAACAACTTGGCGGCCGTTAGGTTTGCCTCCAGAATCAACCCTTGTTCGCTGAGCGTGAAATAGCCCACCGGCGCCAGATCGTAGAGGTCGAAATACCGCTCCCGCGAGGCTTCCAGTTCTTGTTGGGTGCGGCGCAACTCCTCGTTCTGCATCTCCAATTCGATCTGATGAACCCGCAGTTCATGGAGGGCGCGCCGCGCTGCCTCGGGTGATAAGACCTCTACGTTTTCCGGCATCCCTCCGGCTGCTTCAGCGGCTAGCGCCTCCGCCCGCCGGCGCAGGGCCTGCGCTGAGTCTTCTTCGGGCGAGGCTACCGAATGCGCGGAAGGGTTGAAAGCCGGCTCTGAACGGGCATCTTGCGCACTCATGACTCTGATCGTACCTTTCTTTCTATCGTGGCAGTGGCGTACACCCGTTGGGGGCCTTGCCGGCCAACGCTTCTTGCCGCCGTGTTTCCGGGACCAAGTCGCCAATGGTCACCGGCAGCGCATTCGGCATGGTCATCATTCGACCTCGAAGTCCCGTGGCCATTCTTCCGGCTGGCGGCGTCTGTCGGAGGACAGTCAGCCCGCAAACCCGAGGCGTCGCTCAGTTACTTCTTGCCGGCCAGGGCGCGGCGTATCGCATCGCCAAGTTCCTGGAGGTGATATGGCTTACTCAGGAATGCCTCGGGGAGTTCTGGATGATTGCCGACCATTACTTGGGCTTTGTCGTAGCCGCTGGCCAGGACGACGGGGAGGCCGGGCGCCAATTTGCGCAGAGCAGCCAATGTTCCCCAGCCGTCCATGCGCGGCATGGTCACATCGCAAACCACGCAGCGGACTTCATCCTTGTGCTGCCGGAACACTTCTATAGCCTCGACACCATCTCCCGCCAGGAGCACCGCAAAACCAAGGCTTGTGAGTGCGCTTTGGCCGAGTTTGCGCACCATCGGTTCGTCTTCAACTAGCAGCACTGTGCCGCCCCAAGCAACCTCAGACGATTTCGGCGCTTCGTCTGGCTGGCTGGCGACTTCTGCGTTTGACACCGGCAAGAAAACCCTGAAGGTGCTCCCTCGGCCCGGTTCAGTCATCACCGTGACGGCCCCTCCGTGCGCCCGAGCAATTCCCAGAACCACTGGCAGGCCGAGGCCCCGTCCAGTAAACTTGCTGGAGAAAAACGGGTCGAAGATTTTTTCGATATTTTCTTCCGCGATCCCGCTGCCCCGGTCCACCACTTCGAGGCAAGCGTAGGCATTGTCGAGCGGCCGCCAATCCAGGGGGAATCGTCGCCATGCGGGAATATCCGCCGGAGAAACCGTCTTGACGGTCAGGTGAACGGCGCCCTTGGCGTCACCGCCCGCCTCCCAGGCATTGGTGACCAGGTTGGTCAGGATCTGTTGTATCTCGTTGGCGTTCGCGCTGATGCCCGTTGGCGTTCGCGCTGATGCCCGGGCCGGGGGAGGGCAAGTCGGTCTCCAGGGCTCTGTCTATCGGTATGGCGGCCTGGAGCAAGCGGACGCTCCGGCGGCAGATCTCGGAGAGATCCAGCAGTTCATGCCGGGCTTGCGCTTGTCCGAGGTAGGTCAGCATCAATTTGCTCACCTCCGCCGCCTCGCGAGCCGCATGCAAGGCGTCGGTCAGCCGCTCGTCGGATCCCGCGCCCTGCGGCAAGTCGCCAATGGCCAGTTCCAGGTTCCCCATCACCGCCGCGAGATGGTTGTTGAAGTGGTGGGCGATCGCCCCGGCCATGCGCCCCAGCCCTTCGGCTTTCTGCAGTTGCCGGTATTGCGTCTCCACCTTCGCCCTTTTCTCTGC
>JBEKZL010000011.1:0-52897 GCA_049509915.1 Bryobacteraceae bacterium
CCGGAGCCGTGCCGCCGAACAGTTGCCAAGCCGTCTGAGACAGCAGATCGGTCTCGCAATAGCGGCTGCCCAACAGGAACACGAGCGTTTCTTCGGGCAAATCCTGCACGGAGTCCTGCCCGGCGGCGGACATGATCTCATCTGGTTGGCCGCTATCTCGAATTACCCCATCGGCCGCAAGGCGGAGCCGGCCCGCGGGCGCGAGGACGCGGTGGCACTGGTTTCCGAAGCCGTCGCGATAGCCGCTAATCGGGATGGATGGCTCGGTCGTGAGGCGATCGGGGACGACAAGATCCGAAGCGCGTGAATCGTGTACGTTCACAACAAGGATAATCGGCGTGGGTTGTGGAAAACTGTATATCAGCTCGTAACCGATCCGGAGCTGCATTCGCAAACACCTTAATCCGCGGCACGACTGCCGCTAGTTCAGTCGAATCGATCATTATTAAGCACGCGCAGGGCCGTTCCATTCCTTTGCTGCCCGCCCAGGCAAATTGCCCCCCTAGCGGGAGTTTACTGTGAGTTCGGTCCGGACCGCAAGGTAAAGTTACTGCTTGATCACCGTGCCATCGCGCCTTCGGACCTCGCCCCATCCGCCGTTCAGGTTGTTGCGGCTCTGGGTGAACGGCGCTTTCGCGGCGGCTTTCTCATCCACCTCGATGCCCCAACCCGGCTTCTCGTTGGCCCATAGGTAGCCGTCCTTCATCACCGGACAGCCCTGGAAAATCTCCTGCGTTCGCTGGTTGAAAGCCGAGTATTCCTGAATTCCGAAGTTGTAGCTCACCAGGTCGAGGGTCACGTTCGCCATATGGCCGACGGGGGAAACGTCGCCGGGGCCGTGCCAGGCCGTCTTGACGCCGAAATTCTCAGCCAGAATCGCTATCTTGCGCGACGGCGTGAACCCGCCCGCCTGGGTAACGTGTACGCGGATGTAATCGATCAACCGTTCGGCGATCAACGGCTGCCACTCGTGCGGGTTGTTGAACAGCTCTCCCATGGCGATCGGGGTGGCGCATTGGGAGCGGATCTGCCGGAAATACGCGATATCTTCGGGCGACAGCGCGTCTTCCATGTAGAACATTTTGAATTTTTCGACGTCCTTCAGGAATTGCACCGCCTGGTTGGGCGAGACGCGCTCGTGAACGTCGTGCAGCAATTCGATCTCGTCGCCCAGTTCCTTACGGCAGAGTTCGAACAGTTTCAGCGCCCGCCGGATGTAATAGGCCGGCTCGAAAACCGGTTTGTCGTGCAGCGCCTTGATGGGGCTGCCGCCGGCGGGGCTGCCGTAGCCTTCCATGCCCGGTACGCCCACCTGCACGCGGACATAGCGGAAGCCCTGCGCGATGAAGCGCTTTGCCGCCTCGATCGTGTTCTCGGGTTCCGCGCCCGCCGCATGGGTGTAGCAATCCACTGCCTCGCGGCACTTACCCCCGACAAGCTGGTACACCGGCATGCCCGCCTGGCGGCCCTTGATGTCCCACAGCGCCTGGTCCACGCCGCTGATGGCGTTGTTCAGCACCGGGCCATTCTTCCAGTAAGAGCTGTCGTAGCAGGACTGCCAGATATCCTCGATCCGGTCCGTGGTCTTGCCCAAAAGAAACGGCTTCAGGTACCGTTCGACGGCCGGCCTCACCAGGTCGGCGCGCTGCGTGAAAGTGGCACAACCGTAACCGTAGAGGCCATCCTGGTCGGTGGTGATCTTGACCACGGTCAGCCGCACGCCGGCCGGCTGGCACTCAATCACGCTGATATCCTTGATCTTCGGAATCGGCATGGCGCGGGTGGCGCGGGCCACTTGCTCCTGTGCCTTTTGTTCTCGCGGGTTGGCGAGGCCTAACAGACCCGCTGTTCCGATTGCCTGTAGTAGATTTCGACGCTCAATTGCCATGTTGGAAGTATAGCTCCCGGCACGAAATGGATGTCTCGGCCCAGGGCGCTGGTATGATCGCAAGACAACAAAACGCCGCCGCCGCCGCCGCGGGCGAAAACCCGAGCGGCGGCCGCGGCGCGGCGGACAACACAATTCCGCTAGAACTGAAACCGCAGCATCATTTGAATCGAGCGAGGCCCGGCCTGCTGCACGAGCTGGCTTTGGCTGATAAGGCCGAAAGAACTGCTGGCGACGTCCGTATTCGGGGCCGCCTTGTTGAGGATATTAAATAGATTGGCGAACTGCGCCTCATAGCGCACGCCAAATCTTTCCGAAATGGCGAACGTCTTCCCGACGGACGCCGAGAACACCGCTGTTCCCGGCCCCTGCAGGATTCCCACGCCGCAGTTGCCGAATCGGCCGATGTCGCTGGCGGGAACCGAGAAGGCATTCACATTGAAATAATCGGCCGTCGTCGGGTTCGACAAATACCCGCTCTGCCCCGACACACAGTCAGGCCGCTGTTGGCTCACGGAACGAGAGGTTGGAAAGGTCCCGGATGGATCGGAGAGGCTGCTCGGGAAGTAAGGCGTGAGCCAGGGTCCGGTCTGCGCCAGAGTGATTCCGGTCACCCGCCATCCCCCGACCGCGGCGTTGGCGGCACGGCTGACTCCGGCGAAGTACTTCTTGCCCAGGCCAAAGGGCAGGTCGTACACCAGGGTGCTGACGAACCGCTGTCGCGGCAGATAGTACGCATTCCCGGAATCGGCGGCGATGTTGTAGATGTTATTCACGTTGTCGCCGTTATCGCCCTGGCCCCCGGTAGGAATCGCCGACGAAGGAGCCACGCCAAGCGCATTCGTGATACTCTTTGCCCAAGTGTAACTGTTGGAGAATGTCAGATCGTGCGCGAAGCGGTGATTGGCTTCTAACGACAATGCATCGTATTTCGCGCTCGGGCCGTTGGCGCGAGTGAGCACCTCCCGAAAATTCGGGTACTTCAGGTCTTGCTGCCGCAGGGCCGGCGTCGCCACCAGGGCGGCGTAGCCGATCGTATTTGGCGCGATCTGGTTCAGATCCGGGCTATAGATCAGGTTATAAGTGTGCGACCCCGTATAACTGGCGCGAATCAGCGTATTCCATCCAAGATCGTGATCGATCGATAAGTTCCACTGGATCACCCGCGGGTCCCGCAGGTTGTACTGATTGGCGCGGCGGTACCCGGGGTAAGCCGGGGCGCTGCCGACGCCGCTCGGAAACGCGTCCGGAAAATACGTCGTGCCGTAATCGGCGAAGTAACTGGTGTCCACGCCCAGCTCCGAGTACAGCACCGCGCCCAGAACCGGGACCGAATACAATCCCATGGACGCACGGATAGAAGTCTTGCGTTCGGGACTCCACGCCAGGCCGAGG
Organism: Bryobacteraceae bacterium; assembly: GCA_049509915.1. Lineage (GTDB taxonomy): Bacteria > Acidobacteriota > Terriglobia > Bryobacterales > Bryobacteraceae > JBEKYD01. Next base: position 3,284 of record JBEKZL010000011.1, read on the forward strand.
CGCGGTTGAATGTTCCCCCAGTACGTTGCACGAAGGGTATCCGGCCAGCCCAACTGGCTGGCAGTCACGAACGGCGTATTGCCGACCGCTCCCCGCCACAAGGGGTTGATCAGGCCCGTCTCTTCGTTCTGAATCACCAGCCGCCCGCCTGGATAACTGGTGTCGAAGTTGCCGAGTTGGTGGGTGCTGTCGTTGAAAGGCGTGTTGACTTCGTATCTCAGGCCGACGGTCAAAGTGAAATTGGGGCGAAGGCGCCACTCGTCCTGCGCAAAACCGCCATAGTGGTAGCCGTATGGCTTGCCGTCAGGCCCGTTCTGCGCCTGTTCGGCATCGTCGATTCGACCCTGCAGGAAGGTTGCAAACCCCTGCGCGTCGCTTCCATTGTAGAAGTAATCGCCGTACTCGTCGCCCAGGTTGAAGGTGATATTGTCCTGATAGCTGAGGCGGCGCCCTTCCACGCCCACCTTTATCGTGTGCGGGCCGCGTATCCACGACAGGTTATCGCCGATCTCGACGGTGGCGTTCTTGTTCACGCGCGGATGCCCGTAAGGGTTGGTTTCTCCTCCCATGATGTCGCCAATGTAGAACACAGGGATGCCGCCCAGGCCGTTTTTCGGGAGCCCCGGCAGCCCCTCGATTCCAGCGTTCTGGACGATCGATCCGCCCTCGGCCGCCTCCGGGTAGCTGAAAGTGAAATTGGCGCGGGTAAATCCGAAACGAAGCTCGTTGATCAACGTCGGTCTTAGGATCCAGTTATAAGAAGCGGCAATATTGGTGAGGTTGGAGTCGGTTGCAAACGAGCCCATCAATGGGTTGTAGGTGGTATCTCCCGATCCGCCGGCGCCGATCGCGGCATCGGTCCCGATGGAGGCGATCGTTTTCTGGGTGACGCGGACCCACGCGCGGTGATTGGCGCTGAAGTTATGATCCATGCGCCCATCGAAGCCGTCGTTGCTGTAAGTTCCCGGGAACGAGGTCACAAGGTTGGGGGACGTCAAGGCGGTTTCGCCGTTTGTCGCGGTTGGAAACACGGAGGGAATGAGCTTGGTGGAGACATCGTTGATCTGCGAAGCGGGGACTTTGTTGCCGGGAAGCGGCTGGCCGTTCAAGCCGTCGACGATGGCGCCCGCGCCGCTGAAGTCTCCGTTCACCCAAGCCGTCGGCGTGGTATTGGTCGAGATGAGTGTGTTGGAGTCGAGCCGCACACCTTCATAGTCGAAGTAGAAGAACGTCTTGTTCTTGCCGTCGTAAATATGGGGCAACAGAACCGGGCCGCCGATCGACGTGCCGAAAGTATTGGCGTCGCCTTCCGGAACGATGCCGCTGATCTGGTCTGCCGAATTCCAGTCCTTTTGCTGAAAGTACCAGAAAGCGCCGCCATGAAAATCGTTGGTGCCGCTCTTGCTGATGACCATGATATCGCTCGCCTGAGAGAACTCCGCGCTGTTGCCGGCCGTGTCGACGCGAAACTCGGCGATGCCTTCCACCGAGGGAAACAGGTCGTGCGTAGGGCCGCCGTAACGCGGAAGTTGCGTGGATATGCCGTCCAGAGAGAACGACGTCGCCGTGGGCAACTGGCCCGAAATGGTAATATTGCCGCCGCTATCGGACTGAACCCCAGGCGCAAGATCCGCGACCCCGATCGGGCTGGGGTTTGCCGTCGCTCGGAAATTCAGCGCCAGATCGTTGATGGCGTCGCCCGATTTGGAATCGGACTGTGTCAGTTCTTCGGCAAGGACGGGCGTCCCGGTTACCTCCACGGTGGTGGCGGCGGCGCTCGCAACCGCCAATTGTAAGTTGACCGGAAGCTCTTCGCGTGCCAATAGGTTCACGTCCTTTTGTTCCGTCACGCTGAAACCGGGAGCGCTGGCTTCCACGGTGTAAATGCCGGGGTCGAGGTTCACGAACCGGTAGGCGCCTTCGGCATTCGTCAGCAAACTATGCTTGACCTGCGTCTCTTGATTGGTAATCTCCACCCTCGCCCCGCGAACCGCGGCGGACGACGGGTCGGTGACGCTGCCATTGATGGTCCCGTAAGTCGACTGAGCCCTTGCCCCCGGCGACGCGGCGAAACAAAGTACCGCGAATCCAACCATGTATCTGAGAATGAAAAGTCTGCTAAGCTCCAACACGAACCTCCTTCAAAAAAGCTATTTAGTGGGAACGGCGCACGAACCGGCTCGGATGGAACCGTAGTGGCTCGAACGGCCGATGAATGCCCCTCTCCGGCAGCATACTATTTGAGCGATTTCGTCCAGGTGACAGTACGTTCACGCAACGGTTACGAAAGAGCGGTTTCACTGAATTACAATTCGGCCGAATCCGACACCTGGTTGTCATCAAGAAACCGAGCCGGTCGGTTATTCTGGCCATGATGAATCTCTCAAAGCGCGGGTTGCCGGGTTGGGCCGGGGAAATGTCTGGTGCATGAAGCTCCGGGGCATTGTCTTTGACTGGGCAGGCACTACAGTCGACTACGGCAGCCGGGCGCCCCTGGCCGCCTCGCAAAATGTTTTTCTTGCCGCGGGCGTGACCGTAACGGCCGGCGAGGTGCGCCTTTCGATGGGGGTCGCCAAGAAGGACCATATTCGCGCCATCCTCCAGTTGCCGCGCGTAACCGGGGAGTGGACGCGGGTGCACGGAACGGCGCCCGGCGAAACGGACGTGGAGGGGCTGTACGCCGAGTTCGTCCCGAAGCAACCGGATTGTCTCGGGCGCTTTTCGGGCGCCATCGGTGGCGTACCCGAAACCATGGAGGAGCTGCGGCGTCGCGGCGTGAGGATCGGGTCCACTACCGGCTACAATCGGCCGATGCTCGATTTCCTGGTGGATCGCGCGCGGGAACAAAGCTTCGCGCCGGATTGCGCGATCTGTCCGGGAGACGTTCCAGGCGGGGCGCCCCGCGCCATGGATGTGCTAGCTGAATGCGATACGGCTCGAAGTTAGTCCTCTGTGGTCAATGGTGAAAATCGGCGACACGCCGAGCGATATGGCGGAAGGATTGGATGCCGGGATGTGGGCGGTCGGTGTGACGCGGACGGGTAACGAGGCCGGTTTGACGGAAGAAGAATGGAACTCGGCTACCGCCGCCGAGCGGTGTGAAGCGATGGCGCGGGCGCGGAAACGCCTGCTGGATGCGGGTGCCCACTATCTTGTGGAAAGCGCGGGCGAGTGTCTGCAAGCGATCGACGAGATCGCGGCTCGGATATCGTCGGGCGAGCGGTCGTAAGCCTGTGGCGCCCTCGAGCCCGGTGCGAAATCTTCCGGCGCAAATCGAGACAGTTGCTCGCGGCCGATTCAAGAAATGGCGCACGCTCACCGTCGCGTTGATGGTGGCTGGCTACGCAGGGTATTATCTCTGCCGCTCGGACCTCGCGGTAGCCTTGCCGCTGCTGATTTCCGAGATGGGAAAGAGAGGCATCGCGCCGGACGATGCCAGGATCCGTCTGGGCACGATCGCGTCTCTGGGGGTTCTGGTCTACGCCGCCGGCAAGTTCCCCAGCGGGTGGCTGGCCGATTTCCTTGGCGGTAGGCGCAACTTTCTGTTCGGAATGGCCGGGTCCATTCTGTTTACCGTTTTGTTCGGTCTCGCCGGTGGCATTCCGCTGTTTACCTTTGCGTGGATGGGTAACCGGCTGGCTCAGTCGCTCGGTTGGGCGGGAATCGTGAAGATCGCGTCACGCTGGTTCTCTTACTCTTCTTACGGGACCGTGATGGGCATCCTCAGCCTGAGTTTTCTGTTTGGAGACGCTGCGTCGCGTGAGTTCATGTCCTGGCTGATCGGAGCCGGGCTGGGCTGGCGCGGGGTATTCTGCGCGGCGGCGGCGACTCTCGGCCTGCTGCTGCTGGCGAGTCTCCTGCTGCTGCGGGAAACGCCGCAGGAAATCGGCTACCCCGAGCCTCCGGCCAATCCGGCGAATCTGTTCCAATCCGAGGGCGAGAAACACATGCCCGAAAGTTTTCGCTCGCTCCTGGGAACATTTGGGCGCTGCGGCGTATTCTGGTTGGTGTGTCTGATTTCCTGCGGCATCACTATTTTGCGCGAAACCTTCAATCTATGGACGCCAACGTACTTCACGCAATCGGTGGGACTCACCGTGGCCGATGCGGCGCAAAAGAGCGCTCTGTTTCCGCTGTTTGGCGGAGTCTCGGTCCTGGTGGCAGGCGTCCTCGGCGACCGCCTTGGTAAGGGCGGACGAGCTGCCATCATTTCTTGCGGCATGCTGCTGGCCGCGGTGTTCCTCTTCCTGCTGGCGTTCGGCCGTTTCGGCGGTTCGAAGGTCGTGCCCGTTGTCCTGGTCACGCTGGTTGCTTTCGCAATGACCGGGCCGTACTCCTACCTGGCAGGTGCAATCTCGCTCGACTTCGGAGGAAAACAGGGCAGCGCGACCGCGTCGGGGCTGATTGACGCCACCGGGTACCTGGGAGGCGTTCTCGCCGGCAACAGTTTCGCCAGCGTGTCGGTGAGGTGGGGCTGGAGGGGCGGTTTTGCCGCTTTGGCCGTCGTGGCTGTGCTTTCGAGCATTGCCGGCGCCGGCTATCTGAATCACCAGAGGAGGGCCGCTTGAGCGGGGAAGGACGGAACATCGGGATCGATCGCATTCGCCCGGCCCGCCGCGCCGTCGAAATACCGCGATGTTGATGAGGACCTATTCCATGCCGACCGCCAAATTACTATTCACGCCGGGACCGCTCACCACCAGTGCTACGGTAAAGGGAGCGATGTTGCGCGACGCCGGCTCGCGCGACCGGGACTTTCTGCAAACGGTGCGCGAGATTCGCGAGCGGCTGCTCGAAATCGGCGGCGCGCCGTTCCCCAATCGCGCGGACCAATATGAGTGCGTTCCGATGCAGGGCAGCGGAACCTTCGCCATCGAATCGGTGATATCTTCGGCGATTCAGCCCGGCGGCAAGCTGCTGGTCCTGGTGAACGGAGCGTACGGGCGTCGCATTGCGCAGATGGCCCGGGTCCACGGGATTGAGACCGAGACGGTGGACGCGCCCGAGAACCGTAAGATTTCGCCGGAGGCCGTGGCCGAGCGTCTGGCGCGGTCGCGCGGCATCACGCACGTGGCCGTGGTTCATTGCGAAACCACCACCGGCCTTCTCAACCCGGTCGAAGCGATCGGCGCGGTGGTGAGACAGGCGGACGCGTTCTACATCGTCGATGCCATGAGCAGTTTCGGCGCAATCCCCCTAAATCTCGCCGCGGCCGGCATCGATTTCCTGATTTCTTCCGCGAACAAGTGTATCGAAGGCGTTCCCGGCTTCGGGTTCGTGCTGGCGCGGCGCGGCCGTATACTCGAGGCGAAAGGCCAGGCGCGCACACTGAGCCTGGACTTGCACGCGCAGTGGGCCGGATTCGAATCCGACGGCCAGTTCCGTTTCACTCCGCCCACCCATGCATTGCTGGCGTTCCGTCAAGCTCTGCACGAACTGGAAGCCGAGGGCGGCGTCGCCGGCCGCGCGGCGCGATATCGGACAAATCACGCGGTGCTGGTGCGCGGCATGGCCGAATTGGGCTTCCAGGCATATCTCGCCCCGCGAGATCAAAGCTACATCATTACCGCGTTCCGCTATCCGGAGCACCCGCGCTTTCAATTCGACGACTTCTATGGGCGGCTGAGCGAATCTGGATTCATCATCTATCCCGGCAAGCTGACGTCGGAGGCTTGCTTTCGCATCGGAACTATCGGGCGGTTGTCGCCTATCGACATAGACGCCCTGCTCGCGGCAATACGGCGCGTTCTGCAGGAGATAGGAGTCGCCCGCGGCGTCCGCGCCGTTCCCTGAACGGAACCGGGCCTGACCTGAAAGGATCCCCGCAATCGCGGCATTATGGAGGGGAGGTCCCATGAAACGCCTGTTTCTGCTCATCCTGGTCGCCGCCGCCCTGCCGGCCGCCGATTCCCGTATAATGCCCGCCATGAACGCTTTTACCGCCGCCTGCTATAAACAACTGACGGGAGGCGATGGGAACCTGATCCTCTCCCCGTTCAACATCGCCACGGCGCTTTCCATGGCCCTGGCCGGCGCCCGCGGCCGGACCGCCGAAGAGATCCGGTCCGTTCTCGAGCTTCCTCACGACTCCGCCCCTGATGCCGCCCTGGGAGCCCTTCTCGACGGCCTCGCCAAGGCCGGTAACGGCAAAGGCAACCAACTCCACACCGCCAACGGACTCTGGGTGCAAAAAGGCTTCACCATTCAGCCGGCCTTCGAGAGCACGCTCGCCAACGACTACCACGCCCCACTCAATCTGCTCGATTTCATCGCCGATCCCGACGTCGCCCGGTCCCGCATCAACCGCTGGACCGAGGAGCAAACCGAGGAGAAGATCAAGGACCTGCTCCCGGCCGGCTCGCTCAATGCCCAGACCCGCCTTGTCCTCACCAGCGCTATCTACTTCTACGGCAAGTGGCAGGACCCGTTCTCCACCTTGCGCACCCAGCCCGCGCCCTTCACCCTGCCCGACGGCGGCACCACCGAGACCAACTTCATGAACCAGACCGCGCACTTCGGCTACGGGGAAACTCCGTCGGCCCAGATCCTCGAGATGCGCTACGCCGGCACCGGAATCGCTTTTGACGTCTTGCTGCCAAAGACCCCCGCCGGCCTTCCCGGCCTGGAGAAATCCTTGACATCGGAAAGCCTGAAAGGCTGGCTCGGCAGCCTGGCGGTTCGGAATGTGCAAGTGAGCTTGCCGAAGTTCCGCGCCGAATCGGGGTTTTCTCTGCGCCAGGTACTCTCAACCATGGGCATGCCTGCGGCGTTTAGCGACCGCGCCGATTTTTCGGGCATCGACCCGCAACGCGGACTGGCGATTTCCGCCGTCGTCCACAAGGCTTTCGTGGACGTTTCCGAGCAGGGAACCGAAGCCGCCGCCGCCACCGGCGTTACCATGCATGCCCTGGCCATGCGCATGCCCGAACCGCCCGTGGTTTTCCGCGCCGATCACCCGTTCCTCTTCCTGATCCGCGACACGGGCACCGGAGTGGCCCTGTTCATCGGCCGCCTGACGAATCCGCGCTAGGAGCCGCACGCCCCCCCGCTCGCGCATCGCCAGAGTCGAGCCTCCGATTCTTCCGGGGAGCAGAGCCTGTCCCGTCGACACCACGGGCCGCGTCCACCAATTTTGCAAAAGGCTCCGATCCTGGCGACTCTAAAAGAGCGGGAGCAGACCGATATGTAAAATAGGGCCCTGATATCGGTAATACCGAGTGAAGAAGTGCATGGGAGGTTTGGAAGGCCCGCCGAGCGAGTTGTGGTACCAATGACCTCGAAGGGAGGCCAGAACGCTCGACTGGCTCCAGCATTGACGTCCGCGAAAATGCAAGAGAAACCCGTGAATCGATTCACCGTTCGGCACAAACTGGCGACCGGTCTGGCAGCTCTCGCGTTATCTGTGCTGGTGCTGGGCATTAGCTATCTGCGGGCCGTAACTACCCTGGGAAACTCCCTGGACTCGGCCATAAACAGTACGGCGAAGAAGCTCGAGCTTCTGGGTGCGGCGCAAGCGGCTTTCCAGGATCTCAAAGACGAATCCGTGCGCGAACAGATGGCCTACACCATCCTGGAAATGGAGCGCCACTCGGGCGCCAACAGCCAGGCGCACAGCGGGCACGAGGTCGCGTGCTCGGCCTGCCATGTGCCGGCAGCCTATGGCGATAGCATTCGAAAATCGGAGACAGCCGGAGAAAGTGTCAGGCAGCTTACCGGCGAGTTGCGGCGCATGGTTTCCGATGAAACGGCGAGAAAAGCCCTTGAGGCTATTGACCTCGGGGCGTCCGATTGGATGAGGAACGATCGGTATTACCTGGCACTCGCCGCGGCGAATCGGTTCGATGAGGCCCACGCGATTTTGCGGGACACTATGTTGCCGATTCTGGAAGAAGTGGATCGAGCGGCCAAACGCGTGTCCCAACGGGAGCGGGAAGCTCTGGCGGTTTCCCACCTTGAGGCGCGGGCCAACATCCTCTGGAGCCGTTGGATCGCATTCGATCTCATCGGTTTGAACCTGCTGGTGGCAAGTGCTGTGCTGTGGTTGGTCTACAGCGATCGCAGGCTGGCCGCCGAGTCGCTGTGCGAAAGCGAAGAGCGGTTTCGGACCGCCTTTGAACATGCTCCCTACGGCATGTGCCTGTGCGGGCTCGACGGACGCTTCCTGCAGGCCAACACCGCCCTCAGCCAAATGCTCGGCTATTCCCAGCGCGAGCTACTGGAAGGAGCCTGGCCGAAACTCACCTACCCGGCGGACATGGAACGTTCCAGACAGGTGATGTCTCAGTTCATGCACGGCGCGGCCGACTCGGTGGAGTTCGAGAAGCGATATGTCCACAAAACCGGCTACCCCATCTGGGTCCGGCTGAAGATCTCGGTCGTAAAGGACGCTCACGGCGCCCCCGCGCACTTTATTACCCATGTCGAAGACATCCGTGAGCGCAAGGGAGCCGAAGAAATGCTGCGCGCCAGCGAGGCGCGGTTCCGGGCGCTTGTCGAAAACAGCCTGGACGTCGTTTTCCTGCTCGACCGCAACGGAACGGTCAGCTATGCCGGGGCGTCCAGTCTTCGTGTGATGGGGTATCCGGAGGACGAATTCACCGGCCGGAGCATCTTCGACCGCGTCCACGCCGATCACCTGGAAACCACCCGCAATATTCTTGCGCGGACACTGGAAAATCCGGCGGACATCCCGGGTGGAGAATTTCTCTACTTACATAAGAGCGGCTCCTGGCGATGGCTCGGCTTTACGGCCCGAAATCTGCTCGATCACCCGGACGTCCGGGCGATCGTGGTCAACGCCCATGACATCGACGATCGAAAGCATGTGATGGCGGAGCTTCAGAACGCCAAGGACGCGGCCGAGTCCGCCAGCCGGGCCAAGAGCGAGTTCCTCGCCAACATGAGCCACGAAGTCCGGACGCCCATGAATGGTGTGATCGGGATGAACGGGCTGCTGCTCGATACCGCCCTGACGCCGGAGCAGAGAGAGTATGCCGAAACCGCGCGCCGGGCGGGAGAATCCCTGCTTACCGTCATCAACGACATCCTCGATTTCTCCAAGATCGAGGCGGGCAAGCTGCGGATCGAATCCATTGTCTTCGACCTCGGCTCGGTGATCGAAGATGTCAACGAGATGCTGGCCGTCAAGGCGGAAGAAAAGAAGCTCGACCTGCTGCTGGAATATCCGCCCGGCCTTCCCAGGCATTTTACCGGCGACGGCGGCCGGATCCGCCAGGTGGTGACCAATCTCGTCGGCAACGCCATCAAGTTCACCCCCAGTGGCCACATCGTCATATCAGTGAGATGCGACGGGCAGGCCGGGAGCCACGCGCAGATGCGGGTCTCGATAACCGATACGGGTATCGGCATCCCCGAGGAGAAAATCGGCCTCCTGTTCGAGCAGTTCAGCCAGGTGGACGGTTCCACCACCCGCAATTACGGCGGCACCGGGTTGGGCCTGGCCATCTCCAAACGCCTGGTCAACCTCATGGGTGGATGCATCGGCGTCGACAGCCGGATCGCACAGGGCTCCACGTTCTGGTTCACCCTGCCGCTGCAACTTGAACCCCAGCCCTACCCGGCGCCTGTGTCAATCGACGAACTGCGCGGCACGCGTGTGCTCATCGTGGACGACAACGAAGTGAATCGCCGCGTGCTTCACGGGCAGGTCTCCTGCTGGGGCATGCGCGACGGAAGCTGCGCTTCGGGAGAAGAGGCGCTCCGCGTCCTCCAGGACGCCTGCCTGGAGGGCGATCCTTTCTCCATTGCCATCGTCGACTACCAGATGCCCGGTATGGACGGAGGCACCCTCGCCGCGGCCATCAAGAACGATCCCACCACCCGGGATACCGTGGTCGTGATGCTGACCTCGGTAAGTCACGTCGATATGGGCGCCGTATGGTGTGACGCCTACCTGGTCAAACCGGCTCGCCATTCGCAGCTCCTCCAGACCGTCACCAACGCGTGGGCCAGGCGGCGCGGCGCCGGCAACGCGGCCGAAGTCCCGTTCGCTCCCGCGGCAGCGCGCCTGGCCACGCTGAAACCGGTCGCCTCCAGCGCGCCGGGCGGCCGCTCCACCCGCGTCCTGATCGCCGAAGACAACGCCGTCAACCAGAGGGTCGCGGTGAGGATGGTCGAGAAGCTCGGACTGCGGGCGGACGTCGCCGCCGACGGCCGCGAGGCCATCCAGCTCTTTGGAATGTTGCCCTACGATCTGATCCTGATGGACTGCCAGATGCCCAACATGGACGGCTACGACGCCTCGCGCGAGATCCGCCGCCTCGAACCGCCCGGCCGCCACTCGCCCATCGTCGCCATGACCGCCGAAGCCATGGCCGGATCCCGCGAACGTTGCCTCGAAGCCGGCATGGACGACTACATTGCCAAGCCCGTCCGTTTCGACGACCTCTCCGCCGTGCTCGACAGATGGCTCACCGGAAACACCGGCCCCACCGAAGACCGCCCGGCTTAACAACTATCCTTCCGGCTTCGGCAGGAACCCCCTATTCCGAGCCGCGACCGCAACGGAGCGGTTGCCCCCCAATACGTTGCCGAACTTCCGAACCGGTGTTTGGATTAGCCGGCTGCATCGGCAATCCAACGCAAGCGGCACTGCGGACCGCCCTTTGATGCCGTGGCAAAGAGTCAGACGAGAGCCACCACGTCCCTGGCACGTTCGGCTTTCATGTAGGCGTTGGGATCGTGATAGAGCGCGTCCTCGGGGAGCCACTCCATCAGTGGTCCGAGATCCCGGCGCACGATGTTCTTGTAGAACTCGGGGAGCGCGCCGCTCTCCTGCTCGAAATAGGGCTGGAATTGAGGGTCGTTGTCCAGGCGGGCGCGAATTTCCCGGTGGTATCGGGCCCTGCCGTGGCCCTCCGTCGAAACCGCGCGCACCAGGTTCATCCAGCGGGAAGTGACCCCTTCGGTTCCGAGCAGGCGGCGGAAGATGGCACGCGCGGAGAAGGAATAGCGGGTCAGGTCCAGGACCAGATCGTAGAGGGTCCGCCAGGAGTAGTTCGCCGGCCTGACGTTCATGGCCCCGTTATTGTTGAGAAAGTGGAACGGGAAGGGTAGCACGCGGCCCGATCGCTGGTAATCCAGGTTGAGCGGCGCGGCCCGGCCGAAGGCCGACAGCAGCGAATAAGCCGGGAAGGCGCCCGGACTCATGTCCAGGAATCGCTTGGTAAGTTCAAAAGGGTCGGGCCCCTGGTCGCTGTCGAGTCCCAGCACGAAGTTGGTCTGGATATAAGGTATGTAGCGCAAAATCAGATTGACGTGCTCGGACACCTGGCGAACTTTGGCCATCCCGACCAGCGCGCCGGTCTTCGATTTGTCGCCCAGCGCGAACCACGATTCGATGCCCGGAAGGACCCCCTTGAATGAATTGCGTTTAAGCCGCTTGAGGTGCGCTTCCGATAGCAGCGACAGACTGCTTTCCGCAACGAAGTCGATGCTGCCGGGAGGCACCGCGTCCTCGATCATGTCCAGATACTGGTCGAAGCGCACTCCGAAATTCGGATCGTGCCAGGCTACCAGGGGCCGTTTGAACCTGGTAAGCAGGAAGCGGAGGTCCTCCCGAAGCACCTCGAAATCCATGGGTTGATAGGGAACCGCGGCATCGATACAAAAGGCGCAAGTGTATGGGCAACCCATACTGCCGAGCATGGGAACCATTTTGAGGAGGGGCGCTTTGCGGAGCGTCTGGTCGATAAACTGCCAGCGCTCGCGTACGCCGGGAAGCGTTACGGGCTGGCGGGGGGCCGCGAGGCAAACGCCCGCCGGGCGATGTTGCGAGCAATCCCGCAAGACGTCGCAAAGCACGTCTTTGTCGGTGAAGCCCAGCACATAGTCGAAGTAGCGCGCGGCGTCCTCGGGGTAGCAGCGGGCGTGCGGGCCTCCGATCGCCGTGATCGCCCCCCTCGCGCGAAAAAGATTACTCAGGGCGTACGCCGTGTGCGCGGCTTCGGTGAATGCGCCGATGAAGACCAGGTCGACGTCGTCCGGCAACTCGGTCAGCAGGTCTTCGAACCCGGTGTAGCAGACGAAACTGACCTCGTGCCCCTGCTCCTGGCACCAGACCCCAATGACCTGGGGCATGATGCTGGCCAGGCTGGCGTTCATGATGCGTGCGTATAGAGCCCGGGTAGGACCTCTCGAAACAATGTCGATAATCCCAATGCGCAGCCTTCTCATGAACGCCCCCTCCACTTTCGGCGCCGGGCGGCGTCCACCGGGTCGCAAAGCGGCGAACCCGGCCGCCCGGCGACCTAATTCAGCCTTCGGCGTTTGCCGCCGAACAGCAGGGCCGCCTCGGCCCGGTAGCGCTTGCATTCCGGACAGAGCGGCAGGTCCTTGGGTGCAGCCGGGTGTTCGTCCCGTGCTGTGGCGATGAACTGGCCGCAGAAGCTGAACACACTCAGCGGGCGAATCGCATGGCGGACGCTGGTCTGCAATGGTGAATGCATATCGGCGCTCACTTCCTCCTCGGTCTTGAAACTGACAAACTCCGCCGCAACCGGCCTCGGGCCGGCCCTGTGGCTTCTGTCGTGCCGGACCTTTCCAAACCGCTCTTCAATTAGCGGCGTGGTTGTAAATGGCAGCGTGGCGGCCGCTGGAGACTTCCTCGGCTTCGGCCAGTGCCTCTGCCTCCGCTCGTGTGTACCAAAGCCCCGTATGCGGGTGACGGTAAATCACCCAGCCGCGCTCATTTGTCCGATAACTCCATCCTGCCTCCGTGAGCGCTACATGCGCATTCTCAAGCAGAAACACAACCTGACCTCTCATTTCTCTTCTAAGCGGCACAAAACGACCGCGCGACAATTGCTTCTAGGTTAGACCTGCATCGTTGGGTTGTATGTTCAAAAATGCTCACCGGCGGTGAACTTGGTTCGGGCGGCAGGATTGAGTATCATGCCGTACGTTTCCGCGTCCGGGACGCCCGCTAACTTCCGCTCTTCTTCCTGCCGTGAGCCCGGCGGCGTTCCAGCAACCACTCCTGGCTGTTGACGGGCCCTTTGCCGCCGGCCACTCTCTTGCGCGTGTAGTTACCCGCCGCGTTCATCTGCCGTGCCTTTACGTTATCCGCCAGGTACGTCTTCAGCACGCCGTCCCGAATGGAGCGAACCAGCCCCGGGTCGCGAATCGGCGCCAGCACCTCCACGCGATGGTCGATATTGCGCGACATCAGGTCGGCGCTGCCGATGTAAATCTCTTCCTCGCCGCCGTTGTGAAAGTAGTAGACCCGGCTGTGCTCGAGGAAGCGCCCCACAATGCTGGTCACTTCGATGTTCTCGCTCACCCCCGCGACTCCCGGCCGCAGGCAGCAGATGCCGCGCACCAGGAGCTGAATCCTGACCCCCGCCCGCGAGGCCTCGTAGAGCAGCCGGATGGTCTCCGGTTCGGCCAGCGAGTTCAATTTGAAAATCAGGTGCGCCTTATCGCCGCGGCGCGCAATCTCGATCTCGCGGGTGATCGTCGTCTCCAGCCGTGAACGCAGGTTCACCGGGGCCACCATCAACTGCCCGTAATCGGTCTTATCCGAATACCCGGTCAGATAGTTGAACAGATTGCTCACGTCGCCGGCGATTTCTTCGTTGTTCGTGAATAGTCCGATATCGGTGTACAGGTGCGCCGTCACCGCGTTGTAATTGCCCGTGGAGAGGTGAACGTAGCGGGCAATCCGGTCCTGTTCCCGCCGCACCACCAGCGTGACTTTGCAGTGCACTTTGAGTCCGATAATACCGTACACCACGTGAACCCCGGCGCGCTCCAGCGCCTTGGCCCATTCGATATTGCTCTCCTCGTCGAAACGCGCTTTCAGTTCCACCAAGGCCGCGACCTGCTTATCCTCTTCCACGGCTTCCAGCAGCGCTTCCACTACCGGCGCATTGCGCCCTACCCGGTACAGGCAGGTCTTGATGGCCAGCACATTGGGATCGCGCGCAGCCTTGCGCACGAATTCGATCACCGGCTGGAAGGAGTCGAACGGGTGATGCATCAGGATGTCGCGCTTGCGAATCGCCGCGAAGACGTCTTCCTCGTCGGAAGCCTCCGCCAGTTCCGCGGGAATCGCCGGCACGAACGGCGGGTCCTTCAGCTCCGGCCTGGGCAGGTTGTACAAGCTCATCAGCCGCTTTAGCGCCAGCGGATGAAAGGTGCGATACACTTCCGTCGGGCCCACTTCCAGGTTGTTCGACAGAATCTCCAGGATCGGCTGGGGCATGTCGTGGGTCACCATCAGCCGTACTACGCTTTGAAAACGCCGCTGCCGAATCCCCTCCTCGATGGTCTCCAGCAGATCCTCCGCTTCCAGTTCCTTGATCGCCATATCCGCATCGCGCGTCACATGGAACGGGTGCGACTCCAGCACTTCCATCCCCGGAAACAGCTCCCCCAGGTGCGCCGCGATCACCTGCTCCAGCCATACCAGTTCCACCCGCCCGTGCCGCGTGCCCTTGGCTTTCGGCTTGGAGGTGCCGTTCACCGCCACCAGTTGCGGCAGCGAGTCCGGCACCTTCACGCGCGCGAAATGCTCGGTGCCGGCGCGGTCCCGGATCAGCACCGCCAGGTTCAGGCTCAGGTTCGAAATGTGCGGAAAAGGACGCCCCGGATCGAACGCCAGCGGCGTCAGTACCTTAAAAATCGTCTCCTCGAAATACTCTTGCGCGCGCCTATGCTGCGCCTCGTTCAGGTCGCCGAATTCGTGGATCCAGATGCCCTGTTCGTTCAGTGCCGCCAGCAGCCGTTCGAGCGCGCGGCGCGCCTCGCTCATCAGCTTCTTGCACTCGCGCCGGATCGCCACCAGTTGCGCCCGGGCGCTCATCCCATCCGCACCGGCATCCACCGTGCCGGCCTCCAGTTGGGCTTCCAGGCCCGCCACCCGCACCATGAAGAATTCGTCCAGGTTCGAGCCCAGAATCGACAGGAACTTCACCCGCTCCAGCAGCGGATTGCTCTCGTCCTCGGCTTCCTCCAGCACGCGGCGCTGAAATTGCAGCAGGCTCAGCTCCCGGTTCACATAGAGTGCCGGATCCTTCAGATCGGGTTCGCCGGCCGGAGCCGGCCTGGCGGCCAGTGCTTGCGCTTTCTTCGGCATGAGGCTTCCACTAGTGTACGGAGGAATCGCCGCGTTGGGAAGTTGTTTCCTGTCACGCTGCCGTAACAGGATCTTTCGCGGCCTTTCGTTTGCGGCAGTGTATAACTGAGTAATGCAATCGAGAAGTGTGGTCGCGTACTGGCCTTTCCGAGCCGCGACCGTGAGGGCGCGGTCTTGCGCCGAC
This sequence comes from Bryobacteraceae bacterium, assembly GCA_049509915.1. Classification (GTDB taxonomy): domain Bacteria; phylum Acidobacteriota; class Terriglobia; order Bryobacterales; family Bryobacteraceae; genus JBEKYD01. Next base: position 18,565 of record JBEKZL010000011.1, read on the forward strand.
GGCTGAGCGCTGCAAGCTCGAACATCACAGCCGAAGAGAACCGCCGACAAGAGGTAGACGCAATTGCCCGAACCGATCATCGAACTCCGCGCCGTGGAAAAATTCTACGGTCCCGCGGAGGCGCCCATCCAGGTGGTCGCGCCGACCGACCTGGCCGTCTATCCCGGCGAGATTCTCGCCCTCCTGGGTCCGTCAGGCTCCGGCAAGTCCACCCTCCTGCGTATTCTCTCCGGCCTCTCGAGCCCCAGCTCCGGCCAGGTTCTCTGGCACGGCCAGCCGCTCGCCGGCCCCTGCCCCAACGTCTCCATCGTGTTTCAAAGTTTCGCCCTGTTTCCCTGGCTCACCGTTCTCGATAACGTCGAAGCCCCGCTCAAGGCCCGCGGCGTTCCCGCCCACCAGCGCATGCGCCGCAGCCTGAAAATCCTGGATTCGGTGGGCCTCGACGGCTTCGAAACCGCCTTCCCTAAGGAACTCTCCGGCGGCATGAAGCAGCGTGTCGGCTTCGCTCGCGCCCTGGTGGTGGAGCCCGAAGTCCTTTTCATGGACGAGCCTTTCTCCGCCCTCGACGTGCTCACCGCCGAGAACCTCCGTGGCGAGCTGATGGAATTGTGGCAAGGCAAGAAAATGCCCACCCGCGCCGTCTTCATCGTCACCCACAACATCGAGGAAGCCGTCGCTCTGGCCGACCGCGTCGTCGTCCTGGGGAAGAATCCCGGCCGCATTCGCACCGATTTCCGCATCCGCATACCCCATCCGCGCGAACACCTCGACCTGCGCTTCCATGAAGCCGTCGACTACATCTATCGCGTCCTCACCCAGCCCGACCTCGTGCCCACCCCCCAGCCCGAAGCCGAACCGCACACCGCCGTAGCCGCGCCCGCCGCGCGCGCCAAGTACCCCATGCTCCCCCACGCCCGCCCCGGCGGCATCGCCGGCCTGATCGAGCTGCTCAACGACCGCGGCGGCCGCCACGACCTCTACCGCATGGCCGATGACCTCGCGCTCGAACTCGACGACCTGCTCCCCATCGTCGAAGCCGCTTCCCTGCTCGGCTTCCTCACCGTCCAGGAAGGCGCCGCCGAAATCACTCCCGAAGGCGTCCGCTTCGCCGAGGCCGGCATCCTCCGCCGCAAAGAGCTTTTCAAAGTGGCCGCCAGCTCCCACGTCACCCTCATCCGCCAGATTACCCGCGCCCTGGCCAACAAGGCCGACCACACCCTCCCCGACGAGTTCTTCCGCGACCTGCTCGACGAGCACTTCAGCGAGGAGGAATCCGTCCGCCAGATCGAAACCGCGGTCCATTGGGGCCGCTACGCCGAGCTGTTCGACCGCGACGCTTCCACCGGGCGTTTCTTCATTCCCGAAGAAACCACCCCAGCGTCCGGCGAGGAGTTCGCGGGTTAGCCGATGTCGTTCCCCCCGTTGTCGCGGTCCCTGATTCGTGAGCGCACCTGGCCGCTGCTCGTGGACGCGGCGGTTTTCGGCGTGGTGCTGGCGGTGATCTATGCCGTCCTCACCACCGTGCATTATTGGATGGGCGTAGTCACTCCGGCCGCCAACATTTCCCGCTCGCCGCGCGCCCTGCCTGGCTACGCCCTGTATTCGTTGGTGCGCATGACCGTGGCCTATCTGTTGAGCCTGGTTTTCGCCGTGGGCTATGGCTACGTTGCCGCCTACCACAAACGCCTCGAAACGGTCATGGTGGCGTTGCTCGATATTCTCCAGTCCATCCCCGTGCTCAGCTTTCTGCCCGGCGTCATGCTGGCCATGGTGTCGTTGTTTCCCACCCGTCAACTGGGCGTGGAACTCGGCTCCATCGTCCTCATTTTCACCGGCCAGGTGTGGAACATGGCCTTCAGCTTCTATAGCTCTCTCAAATCCATTCCTCGCGAGCTGCGCGAGGCTGCCGACATCTACCAGTTCAGCCCCTGGCAGCGGTTCCTGGAGCTGGAACTCCCCTTCGGTGTGATCGGCCTGGTCTGGAATTCGATTGTCTCGGTCGCCGGCGGCTGGTTCTTCCTGATGGCCTGCGAAATGTTCGTGCTGGGCAACCACGACTTCCGCCTGCCCGGCCTGGGCTCATACTTGCAACGCGCCGCCGGAGCCGGCGATACCCCCGCCATTCTCTGGGGCCTCGGCGCCATGATCGCCGTCATTGTTCTCATCGACCAACTCATCTGGCGCCCTCTCATCGCCTGGTCCGACCGTTTCAAAATCGAGCAGGTGGAAAGCGGCGGCGCCGTCTCCTCGCCCATTCTGCACCTGCTGCGCAACGCCTCCGCCGTCAAGTGGATCCAGCGGCGGACGCTCCAGCCCGCCTGGGAGCGTCTGACCGTCGCCCGGTCTTTCGCCCCACGGCCCGCGCCCGGGCCCGGCCGCGTCTGGCTCGTCCGCCTGGCACAAGGGGCCGGCCTGGTGTCGGTGGCCGCGGTCGTTCTTTATTCGGGCTGGCAGGCCTTCGAGATGATGCGAGGTCTGACCGGAACGGACTTGTCCATTACCCTCGAAGCCGCCGGAGCAACGTTCCTGCGCGTGATCGCGTCCCTGTTGATTTCGCTCGTTTGGGCCGTTCCGGCCGGCGTCGCTATCGGCCTTAACCCGCGCGTGGCCCGCCTGGCCCAGCCGATTGCGCAAATCGCCGCCTCGGTGCCGGCCACGGCCTTATTTCCCGTCGTGCTGCTCGGCCTGGTCCGCCTGGGCGGAGGGTTGGGCGTGGGCTCCATCATTCTCATGTTGCTGGGAACCCAGTGGTACATCCTCTTCAACGTCATCGCCGGCGCCATGGCCATCCCTTCGGAATTGCGCGAAGCCGCCGATGTCTTCCGCTTCACCCGCCTGCAACGTTGGCAAACCGTGATCCTGCCCGGTATCTTCCCCTACCTGGTGACCGGCCTGGTCACAGCCTCCGGCGGCGCCTGGAATGCCAGCATCGTCGCCGAGTATTTTCACTTCCAGGGCAAAATCATGACCACCCTCGGCCTGGGCGCCCAGATCAGCTCCGCCACCGATAGCGGCAATACCCTGTTGCTATTGCTCTCGACAGTGGTGATGGCCATGCTGGTAGTCACCGTCAACCGCCTTGTCTGGAAGCCCCTCTACCGCCTGGCGGAAACGCGGTACCGGCTGGAAGGGTGAGGGGCGGCGAAAGGCGGGGCACCGGGCTGTGGCGCTTCAACGCTGGATTTGACCGGCCTCGCGATCGGATGTCTCTTCGCCACCGACCATGGCCGCCAGCCCCTCCACGATGTCTTTCAGCCTCTGCGACTGCGCGGTCAACTCCTCCGCCGCCGAAGCGCTCTCCTCGGCACTGGCCGCCGTTTGTTGGGTCACCCGTTCCGGACTCTTTCAGCCAGGAGGAGAAGTCGCTTCAAAGACCATCAGAATCCGCTCTGGAGCAGACGGTGGCGGCCATTGACGACATCAACACGCAGAACGGCAAGATCTCCAAGATTCATCAAGGCGATTGACGAGATCGCGTTCCAGACTAACATCCTGGCGCTGAACGCGGCTGTGGCAGCGTTCGTCCGCGCCGGCCGGTTCATCCCTCCCCTCGTCGGTTACACTGAAATCACGATGTCCCTACCGCTGGTGGGCATGGACCTTGCCGATCTCGGTGACGCTATCGGTTCCGATCAACCGCCATATCGCGCCAGGCAACTCTACCAGGCGATCTATGGCGGGCAGGCGGCCGATTTGGTCCAAATTTCGAACCTCCCGGCTAAGATGCGCGAAGAACTGACCGCCCGGCACCATCTGGGGCTGCCGGAAATTGCGCACCGCTACGATTCCGCCGACGGCACTCGCCGTTACCTGCTGCGGCTGGACGATGGCCGCACAGTGGAAACCGTGCTGATGCCGGAGGGTGCGCGCGACACCATCTGCATCTCGAGCCAGGTGGGCTGCCCGGTGGATTGCAAGTTCTGCATGACCGCGCTGCTCGGGTTGGAGCGCAGCCTCACCGCCGGTGAGATTGTCGGCCAGGTGCTATTGGTGGCGCGCGAAAACCGCCTGCGGCAGGATGGCGGGCGGCTCAATATCGTTATGATGGGCCAGGGCGAGCCGCTTTTGAATTTGCCGAACGTGGTCAAGGCGACGCGCATCCTGCTCGACCCGGCCGGCTTCGGCCTGTCGCCCCGCCGCATCACCGTTTCCACCGCCGGCATCGTTCCCAAAATCGAAGAACTGGGACGCGAGCTGGTGCGCCCCAAACTGGCCGTTTCGCTCAACGCCTCCACCGAGGAATCGCGGCAGGAACTGATGCCGATTACCCGCAAGTATCATCTTCGCGACCTCATCGCCGCGTGCCGCGCTTACCCGCTGCGCCCCTGGGAAAAGCTGACCTTCGAATACGTGCTCTTGAAGGGCGTCAACGATAGCGACGCCGATGCGCGCCGGGTGGTGAAACTGCTGGCCAACCTGAACGCCAAGGTCAACCTCATCGCCCTCAACCCCGGTCCCGAGATCCCTTATCGAACCCCCGAACCCGAACGTGTGGAGGCCTTTCAGCGGATCGTGCGCCGCTCGCTCGCGTGCTTCGTGCGCAAGCCCCGCGGCCTGGATATCTATGCCGCTTGCGGCCAGTTGAAACGGTACAGCGATCGCTGACAGGCGAGGAGGCCCGTCCTACGGTTCAGATCTTCTGCACCCGCCGCAGCGTATACTGGTCGGGCTTCATGCTGGTCTGCTCCAGTTTCTTCCAGTCGTCGTTAGCGTGGATCAGCTTGCCGCTGATATGGTTCGACTTGGCGGAGGCCAGAAACAGCGCGAGCTGAATCTGTTTTTCGGGGGCGACCCCGCCGTTCACGCGCAACTGGCCCGCTTCGGCGTATGCATCTTCGCCGGCCCGTTCTTCGCCGGCGCGCAGGATCTCGTCCGTCATGTGAGTGTATGTGGCGCCGGGAATCAGGCAATTGACCTGCACGTTGTGCTCGGCGACTTCCTCGGCCAGGGTCTCGGCGAATCGCACCAGCCCGGCCTTGGAAGCCGCATGGGCGCTGAAATTACGACGCGGCGCAGTGGAACCGCCGCCGGCCAGCAGAATGATCTTTCCCGACCGCCGCTCGATCATGTGTGGCAATACCGCCCGGCAACAATTTACCGCCCCGATGAGATTGGTCCCGATGGCTTCTTCCCAACGCTTCGGATCGGTTTCGACGAGCGGCCCGATGGGGCCCAGCAGGCCTGCCGCCGCCACCAGCACGTCCACCCAGCCGAAGAGCACTCGCATCCGGTCCACCGCCACGGCCACCTGCTCCCGGTCGCGAACGTCGGCCTCCAGGCGAAGCGCGTTGCCCCTGGCCTGCTCTATCTCCAGCTTCGCCAGGTCCAGTTCCGCCCGGCTCCGCGCCAGCAAGCCCACCCGCGCTCCCGCGTCGGCAAACCCCATGGCCAGCCGCTTCCCGATTCCGCGGCCCGCCCCCGTTACCAACACGCTCCACTCCCGACTCACACTGCGATTGTAATCCCCAGCGTTGAATTTGCAGTGAATTGCCGGCGTGGAACCCGACTTCAGAACTTTCAGCCCCGGGCTCCGGGGAATTATCGGGTGAGGTTTGAGGGCGGCCGGTCAACCAGAATCGCCCGCGCCGGTCGTGCCGGACCGCTACCTCATGGCGCGAAGCTGGTCGTGTTTCAGCCAATTCACTAAGAACAGCGCCCCGATCACGAATGCCGGCAACGCAATCATCGCAATCCACAGCAACTTGATCGACGGTGGCGGCAACCTGCGCGGCAGGAGCATGACCACATACAGCGTGCCGGCAGCCGTATAAATGACGGCGCCGATCCACTCCCAGCGCCATGCCACTGCCAGGGCACCGATCAGCACCAATGATGGAACCAGATGAATGGTCAGCGCCAAGAGGGTTTTCCAGAAGCCAAGATTCTCACCGAAAACATCCAAGGCGAACATGCCGATAAAAGCGATGAATAGGATGGATAGCAACCGCGGTGCCCAGAACAGTGTCCGCGTTGAGATATTGCTCATAACTCCTCCTCGCTCCCCGAAAGCAAATGGCGCTCCCGGGGGGCATCCACGGAGACGCGATTTCACGCTCGGCTTGGGGAACCACCTTCAGAATACACCCGGCCGCCCATTTCGGACATATCGCCCTCATTTCGGTTGCTTGACTGCCCCCGCCTCCAACCAGCAGGGCCTTCATCGCCCAGTTCCGGCTCGAACGGTCGGCCCAAACGGCCTTTTGGGAATCGTCGGCTCCGGCGGTTTACCGCTTCGCCCGAAAACCTTCCGTCTTCGGGTTCTTCGCGTTCCATGCCGGCGCATCGGGGTTCGACGCAACTTCCCACACGCCCAGCGCAACCGCCGCATCTACCTTGGCCATGTTGTCGTAGTCGAGCTTGGGCCATTCGTCGCCGGGCTGGTGATAGTCGCCGAACTGATACGCCACCGCAATCGTGGTCGAGGGGACGCCGGCTTCGGCGAAGGCGTAGTTGTCGCTCTGGCGAAAGTACTGTTCATTGTGATCCTTGTCGTTCACCACGCGGATACCAAACGGTTGGGCGGCCTGGCGAAGCACCGGCGCCAGATCGGTGAAATCGAATCCCGTCAGGTAGTATTGTGCCGTCTGCACGCCCACGCCGGTTTCGTCGGTCCGGCCTAGTTGCTCCAGATTGAGATCCGCGGCGGTTTTCGACAGCGGGAAGACCGGGTGGGCGGCGTAATAGTGCGATCCCACTTCGCCCAGTTCTTCTCCAAAGAAGGTCATGAAGACCACGCTGCGCCTGGGGCGCTCCGGCAGGGCGGCCAGGGCTTCGGCGATCTCGAGGACCGATGCGGTACCGCTGGCATCGTCGTTGGCGCCATTATAAATATGATCGCCGGGCCCGCTGCCGCGAATGCCCAGGTGATCGTAATGGGCCGTCACCAGAACGTAGGAATCGCGCAAGGCCGGGTCGGCGCCCCGCAGCACGCCGATTACGTTGCGCAGTTTCACGGGCGTTACTTTGGGCGGGGGAACGTGGGCCGACACCTTTGCCCCCGGCGCCAGAACCGCTTTTCGGAAGGCCGCGTCGGAAACGATGAGACACGGCGTCGAGGGTGCAGCGGCCGACACCGGGCCCAGCCGCTCGGTTTGGCCGGGGCCCATGACTGGCAATCCCAGGACTATCGTCACCGCCGCTTGCAAACGCCCCGCCATCTCGGGAATGCGGCGGACCAGAGCCCGGTCGCTCTTGGGAACCTCCACTACCAGGGCCTTGCCTCGCGCCGAACCGGCGGTTAGCGATTCCAGCGCACCTGCCTGATCGAGCGCCACATGCAGCACCGGGATACCGTCGAAATCCGCGCCCGCCGCCTCCAGGAACCGGATCCCGCCGGCCGCCGCGCGCACCGTTTCTCCATTGGCGTCCGCCGCCAACTCCAGCGCTTCGGCGGACGCCGCGACCTGCTCGAAATCGGCGGTCTGGAAATAACCGTCGTCGCCGGCGGGTTCGAGGCCGGCGCGGCGGAACTGGGAGGCGATGAATTCAGCCGCGATATCCAACCCACGCGAAGGTGTACCGCGGCCCTCCAAAGCGTCGGAAGCCAGGAATGAGACATCGGCTCTCAGCGCGTTGGCGGTTAGCCGGCCGGCGATCGATGCCGCGCTCGGGGGCGTTTGCGCGCTCAGACCCGCGATCGCGAGCCAGGCGGCTGAAGTGAAGAGCGGGAGTCTCATGTGAAGGTGCCCGACCATCATTTCAGGTTAATCGTTCCCCGGCAGTGGGGCGAGCCGCAACGGCAGCGCACCTTGTCGATCTTCTCCGAGAAACGGTAATCCACCGTCAACTCCTCGTCCGCCTTGATCGCCCTCTTGCTCATGTAGAGAATGTGGCCTCTGAAGATCCACGTGTAAAGATTCGGGTCGCAACTGTGATTGATGATTTCGGCGCCGCTGCCGCCCACCGCGCCGTCCAGGGTCCAATAATCGTCCAGCGTAAACAGGTAGGTAATGGAGCCCGTCCCGCGCCGCTTGGTTTCCTTGCGATTGATGCGCTCGCCGGTATATTCGATTACTTTGTGCCGCGCCGGAATCGGTTCCAGCGCATACACTCCGCGTTGGTGGATGCGCGAGCTGCGAATTTCCAGGCGATAACGGGTATATCGCGGATCGATAGCCGGGGATTTGACCAGAGCGGTTGGCATGAGCGGATTTCCCGAATTGTAGCCGACAGCGTCTCCATACGCCAACTCACCTCTGCCATGCCGGCGCGGCACGTCGTACGTGCGCCACGAGAGATCTTACTGTTCCACGATGGCCACGCCCCAGGGATCGAGCGAAATCTCGCCGCCGGCGGCTACCGGATGCCCCGACAGCAACTCCGTACCAGCGGGATAAGCGTAGGTAACGCGTTGTGGGGCGGCGGAAAAATTGAAGAGGTAGTGGAGCGTCTTGCCGGCTCGGTTGACGCCGTGTTTCACGTGGACGGCGGGGGGCAGCTTGCGATCGGGGCCGGTGAGCTGCGCCTGGTCGAAGACGCGCTCCAGCAACTTCCGCTGCAACTCATCGCTCAACACCGTTCCCTCGTATGTGACCATGCCCTTGCCGAAACGGTTCTCGGTGATGGCGGGATACTTCCCGAAAAAGGGGTGGTCGTAGTAAGCCAGCGGCTTCGCCGTATCGAGCAGCAGCATTTCCGCCCAGTCGCTGACCTGGTTAGCGGTGCGGGCCTGGAACGGATCGCCCTTGAGCGCGATGGGCTTGGCCAGGTTCGAAAACTCCTGGTAGTGGAAGCCGGCGGCCTCGCGGAGCGGACCCGGAGCCATGGCCGCGCGGACGGTCGAATACTCGTCGCAGAAGCCGCTCTTCAGCGTGAGTACCAGATGCCCGCCGTTCCGAACGTAATCGACCAGGCGCTGAAGGAGCGCATCGCTGGCGATATACAGCGATGGCACTACAACCACCTTGTAGGCGCTCAAGTCCTCGGTCTCGGGAAAAACAAAATCCACTCCCGCATTCAAACCGTACAGGGCGCGGTACAGGCGGTGCAACTCCACATCGTAGCCGCCGTAGTTGTGCCACGGCATGTCGGCGGGTGGATGCGATAGCAGGAACGGCATGTAGTCGGTCCCGCGGCGCGAATCGTTGCTGTAGAGCAGCGCCACCGGTTGCGAGGCTTTCAGATCGACCAAATGGGAACCGATGCGCTGCAGCTCGTGCGCCGTCCGCGCCACTTCGTTGTAAACCCGGCCGGGTTCCAGATCGTGCGACAGCACACCCTTCCAATAGGTTTCCTGCCCGTAGTGTAGCGAGTGCCAGTGCCAGTATTCGACCATATTGGCCCCGGTAGCCGCCATGGCGTAGACATCCTGGCGCAACTGCCCGTCATAAGGCGGAAACTGGGAGCGCGAGTCCCAGCCAATGGTCTGGGCGTTGATTTCGGTGACCAGATAATTGGTGCGCTTCAGAGAGCGCGCGAAGTCGCCTCCGTAACTGGAGCCTTCGCCGTCGTATAAGTCCTGAGTAGGATGGTAGGGATTGATGCCGACGATATCCAGATGCTTCGAAATGGCGTACTCGTTGACGACGGAGCGGGTGGCGCCGCCGAAATCCTGCATGATGAATTGATCCGGACGAACATACTCGCTCAGCACCGAATACTGCCACGCCAGAAAGTCGGTGGTGAGCGAGTCCTGGTAGCGATCCCACTCCAGCTTCCAGCCGGGATTCAGGATGCCGTCGCGGGGAGGAACCTCGGACCAGTCGTGTAGGCTCTGCCCCCAGTAGACGAGTCCCCAAAGCTTGTTGAGACGGTCGACGGTGGAGAATTTTTGTTGTAGGTAGCGTACAAAACCGGCCTCGACGTTGGGGGCCGCGGTGCCGTTCGAGGACGTCTCATTGTCGATCTGGTAGCCGATGACGGCGGGATTATCGCGATAATGTTCGCCGATCTTCCGAATCACGCGCTCGGAGTATCGCAGGAAGTCGGGATTGGTAACGTCCATGTTTTGGCGCAGGCCGTAGGTGGCCTTGCTGCCGTCGATCCGGGTCACCAGGATTTCCGGGTGCTCCTTGAACATCCACGGTGGAATGGAGTAAGTCGGCGTGCCCATGATGACGCGGATGTGCGCCCGCGCCAGCCGTTCGACGATCCGGTCCATCCAGGCGAATTCGAAGCGGCCGTCCTCGGGCTCCCAAAGGCTCCACGTGGATTCCCCCACGCGGACTACCGTGATTCCGGCCTGCTCCATCAACTGGACGTCTTTCTCGAGACGATCCTGCGGCATGTACTCTTCGTAAAACGCCGCGCCATAAAGGAAGGAATCCATTTGGCCGGGAGCGAAACGAGTCTGTTGCCGCTGCTGTGCAAGAGCGCCCCAGATGCACAGCAACGCGCCGGCCGGCGCCGCCAGCCAGACCAGGCTGGGAAATCGAGGAGTCTTCATACGCGCTTATGCTAGCAGAGCGCTACCGGAGCGGCGAGGCCCGGGGGTCTACCCGAGAAGCGATGGCTCCTCGATCTGATCGGAAACCTGAAACTGGTGGATGATTCGCTTCCACTCGACCTTGGGCTTTTGAAAATTGACCAGGAGACACAGGCCGAGCCCGGATGCCCGTAGATAATTGAGGCATTGCGCGGTGTGCTCATTGGCCAGACGATCCGCGCATTTCAGCTCGATCACGAGTACATCCTCGACACGGATGTCGGCAAAGTATTCGCCGACATTTTGCCCTTTGTAGGTGACGGTCAGCGAAGCTTGGGCTGTAGCCCGGATGCCGCGAAGCTTCAGCTCCCTAAGCAGAGCACGCTCGTAGAGTTTTTCGAGGAACCCGACTCCAAGGGTATTGGAGACCTCAAACACTGCGCCAAGCACGCGCTCGGTCAGCGGTTCGAGGTATCCGTGTTCGTTATCTGCGTTCATCTGTGGCTAATGTCTTGTGCCGGGTTCAGCGGCCATTTCTCAAAAACTGTTATAAGCCACAGATGAACGCAGATGAACACAGATATGAAAGAGCATCATTGCCCCATGTACTGCCCCCACCTTACTGCATCACCACTTCGGCCGGACGCTCGGGCGCCGGTTGTTTGTGCTTGCACTCCGGGTTGGGACATTGCCATACCGTGCCGGCTTTCAACCACTTTTCGGTCATATAAGGATTGCCGCAGGCGGGGCACTTTTCCGGGATCGGCTTGGCCCACGCCACGAAATTGCACTCCGGCCAGCGGTTGCAGCCATAGAAAGTCTTGCCGCGTTTGGAGCGCCGCTCCACGATCTCGCCCTGGCTGCACTCCGGGCACTTTACGCCGATGGTTTTCTGCTTGACGTACTTGCAGGTCGGATAGTTGCTGCAGGCGGTGAATTCGCCGAAGCGGCCGTGTTTCAGCACCAGGTGGTTGCCGCACTGCGGGCACTTTTCGTCCAGCGGTTGATCCGCCTTCTTTTGCGTGCCGCCAATCTGCTTGGTGGTCTTGCAATCGGGGTAGCCCGTGCAGGCGAAGAACGTGCCAAAGCGGCCTTTCTTGAGCACCATCGGCCGGCCGCAGTTTTCGCAATATTCCTGGTCGCCCTGTTCGGCCAGGTCCACCTTGTCCACGTCCGGAAGGTCCACCGTCAGCTCGCGCGTATAGGTGCAGTCAGGGTAGCCGGTGCAGGCGATGAAGCTGCCGTGCTTTCCCCACTTGATCACCAGCGGTTTCCCGCACTTCTCGCAGATCAAGTCGGTGGGTTTTTCCATCCGCTTGATGTCGGTCATGTGCTCTTCGGCGTGCTTCAGGTCTTTGTCGAAGCGCCCGTAGAAATCCTGCAACGCCACGCGCCAGTCGAGCTTGCCATCCTCGATCTCGTCGAGTTCCTCTTCCATCCTCGCCGTGTACTTTACTTCGAAGATGTCGTCGAAACTTTCCAGCAGCAGATCCGTCACCACCATGCCCAGTTCGGTGGGAGTAAAGCGTCCGCCCTCCTTCTTTACGTACTCGCGCTCCTGGATCGTGGAAAGGATCGACGCGTAGGTGGAAGGCCGGCCCACGCCATCGGCTTCCAGCCGCTTCACCAGGGTAGCTTCGTTATAGCGAGGCGGCGGTTCGGTGAAGTGCTGCTCCGGACGCAGCGCCTTGAATCGAAGCTGTTCGCCTTCGGCCACCACCGGCAGGCGATGCTTCACCTCTTCGTCGTCTTCGTCGGCTTCGTCCTTGCCTTCCTTGTAAACCTTCAGGAAACCGTCGAACTTCTCCACGGATCCGGTGGCGCGAAAGGTATAATCCACCCCGTTTCTGCCCGTAGCGGCCACGTCGATGGTGGTCTGGTCGTACAGCGCCGGCACCATCTGGCACGCCACGAAACGGTTCCAGATCAGCCGGTAAAGCTTCATTTCGTCTTCGGCCAGGCGCTTTTCGAGCACCTCCGGCGCGTAGGCCATGGACGTTGGCCGGATGGCTTCGTGCGCGTCCTGCGCGTCTTTCTTGGATTTGTAGATGTTGAAGCTCTCCGGCAGGTACGGCTTGCCGTAGCGATCCCGGATGTAATCGCGCACGTCGCGAATGGCATCGTCGGAAACACGCGTGGAGTCGGTGCGCATGTAGGTGATCAGACCGACCGTTTCCTTGCCCACCTCCACGCCTTCATAAAGCCGCTGCGCCAGCATCATGGTGCGTTTCACGCTGAAGCGCAGCTTGCGCGATGCCTCCTGTTGCAATGTCGAGGTGATGAACGGCGCCACCGGATACCGCTTTTTCTCTCGCGTGGCGACGGATTTGACGATATACGACGCGCCTTCGAGCTGTGCTACCACTTCCGCGGAGGTCTCGCCCGAGGCGATCTCGGCCGGCTGGTCGCCGATGCGCGTCAATCGCGCCGTCAGGAGCGGTGGCTTTCTGGCGGCCAAATCCGCATCGATGGTCCAGTATTCCCTGGGTACGAAGGCGCGGATTTCGCGCTCCCGCTCCACGATCAGCCGCAGCGCCACCGTCTGCACCCGGCCGGCCGACAACCCGCGCCGCACTTTGTCCCACAGTAGCGGCGAAATCTTATACCCCACCAGGCGGTCGAGCACCCGCCGCGCCTGCTGCGCATCCACCAGGTTCACATTCACATGGCCGGGCTTCTCCATCGCTTTGTCGATGGCTTTCTTGGTGATCTCGTTGAACATCACCCGGAAGATCTGTGGGCCGTTCTTCTTTTCCTTCAGCTCCTCCTGAAGGTGGTAGCAGATAGCCTCGCCTTCGCGGTCCGGATCGGCCGCCAGGTACACAAAGTCCATTTTCTTGGCGGCCTGTTTCAGCTCCGCGATGAGCTTCTTCTTGCCTTCGATGATCTCGTAATGCGGTTCGAATCCCGCTTCCACATCCACCGCGAGGTCGCGTTTGGGGAGATCTTTAATATGACCGAGCGAAGCCTTCACTATGAACTGCTTGCCCAGGTATTTATTGATGGTTTTCGCCTTCGCAGGCGATTCCACGATTACCAGAGCTTTTGCCATATATTATGAGTTTTCTTCTCGCCGGACGGGGGAGTGCCGCCCCCGGATCCCGGGGGGCGAGTTATGGTTCGACGTTACCACACTTTCACAAAATTCTTGCCCGGCAATTGCTTCGCCAAGCCCAGCATCTCCAGCTCAAAAAGTGCGGCGATAAGTTCTGAAGCCGAAGTATCTCCAATCTTTTCAATTAGATTGTCCAGGTGTATGGGAACATCCACGGCTAGGTCCTCAAGCACACGGCGGGCCGTCGCATCGAGTTCCGGTCCTCCCGGTTCGGGCTTCTCACCGGTTTCGGCCAGGATCTTCTGCTTCCCCTGCTCAATTAGATGACGGCGGGATTCAGCCGGTAGTTCCGAGACTACGTCATTCCAGTCCTGGACTAACCGAGCGCCCTGTTTTATCAATAAGTTAGGGCCCCAACTGGCCTTCGAGGTGACGTTTCCAGGGACCGCGAACAGCTCTTTCCCCTGGTCGAGTGCCAACTTGGCCGTTATGGCCGAACCGGAGTACTGCGCGCCTTCCACCACCAGCACCCCAAGGCTCAAACCGCTGATGATGCGGTTGCGGATCGGGAAATTCTGGGGAAACGCGGTGGCGCCCATGGGAAACTCCGACACCAGCAGGCCTTTGGCAGCGATTTCGGCCGCCAGTTTACGGTTCTCCGAGGGATAGACCACGTCCACGCCGCACCCCAGCACGGCCACCGTCTGCCCGCCGGCGGCTAGCGCGCCGCGATGCGCCGCCGTGTCGATGCCGCGGGCCATCCCGCTGGTGATGGTGAGCCCGGCGTGCGCCAGGTCGCCGGAAAACCGTTCCGCCACCGCCAAGCCGTAAGCCGTGGGACGGCGGGTACCCACCACCGCAACCTGGTGGGTGCGCAACAGCTCGATGCGGCCGCGGACGTAGAGGACCACGGGTGGATCGAAGATGCCGCGCAGGGCGGCCGGGTAGCGCGGATCGTTCCAGGTCACCAGTTCCGCCGCCGCTTCGGCCATCTTGCCTTGCTCTGCGGCGGCGTCCTCGAAGGTGCAGCCGCTCGCAATCGTCTGCGCCGCGGCCCCGTTCAGCCCCGCCGCTTCCAGTTCCGTGCGCGAGGCCCGGAAGATGGCCTGCGGCGTGCGAAACCGCTCCAGCAATTTGCCGCTCGTGCGCGCACCAAGGCCCGGCGCCAGCCTCAAGGCCAGCCAGTGAAGCTCCTCTTCCCGGCTTATGGTGGGTGTTGCCGTCTGCATGCCGTCCGCGATCCTACGCTATCAACCGGACGCGCCTATTGGCAACTCGCTACACTCGGACGAGGCACCCCCGATGAAGCAGGATGCATCCTATTTTGAAGACAAATCGCCTGAGCTGATCTACATCGCCAAAAAGCTGCGCGACGCCCTCCGCCTGGAATCCGTCCTGACCGAAGCCGGTATCGACTACGGTGTCGAAGCCGACGAATACCGAGGCGGTGTCGTGTTTACTAGTGTCCGCACTGGCGCTTTCTTCTACGTTTTACCGGAAAATTTGCCGGCCGCCCGCGAAATCATGCTCCGCAACCTCTTCAAGCCCTTCGAAGGGTAAGCGGCGATCAATGACGGGGCAGTTCAAAACCAAGTGGCTTCCCACAAGGTGCCAATCGATTTTTCAAACTGCCCCACAAAGCACCCTAGCCGATCGCATGCTCTACTACGTCAGTAGGCAAAACCCCAGCGCCAGCGGAAACCGCCCTCCTATCCAAGAGCCGCCTGGCCAAAGTCCCGGCACCTGTCTCGCGTGACGCACCGCCAGCAGGGCCGGCACGAACACTCGGATCTTTCGCACTTTCCCCGTCTCCTACCGCGCAGGCTCGGAGTACAGGCGAACCGTCAAGCCGGCTTTGCCCGCAAGCGGGTCGGCACTGAGAGCGAACCCGGTGCCGCGGCGCGAGGCTTCGACCCGCCGCAGCTCGTTGTCCGCGGGCAGGCAGACAAGGCCTTGGGCGCTCGCGACGTTAGCGGCGTAAATCACCATCTCCAGATTCCTCCAGTCCAACTGCGAGGTCGATTGTGCCGGCTTCATCCGTGGAATAATCGCACCCTCCCGCGCCAGCAGCACCACCGGGATCTGGCCCGCCTCGATCTTTTGCCAGCCACCGGCGTAAAGCTTACCTGTCTGATAGTCGATCCACTGGCCTTTCGGCAGGTACACGTCGCGCCCCGTCGTTCCACTCTCCATCAGGGGCGCGACCAGAAGGTCGGACCCGAAGAGATACTCGTCTTCCACCTGCCACGCGCCCGGATCGTCGGGGAATTCGACGAACAGCGCCCGCAGCATCGGCAGCCCGCGCTCGGTCGAGTCCTTGGCTTGGGCGTAAATGTACGGCATAAGCCGGTATTTCAACTCGTCGGCGCGGCGGAAATCCTCGAGAAATTGGGCGCTATACTCCCATGGCTCCCGCGGCGGCGCGCCGTGGCACCGGCTGTGCGAGGTTAGCATGCCGAAGGCGGTCCAACGGCGGTACAGCTCTTCCGGCGGTTTTTGAGCGAACCCGCCGATGTCGTGGCTCCAGAAGGTGAACCCGCTGAGGCCGAACGATAGACCGCCGCGCAGCGTCGCCGCCATGCTGGTGTCGGTGTTGCCGGAATCGCCGCCCCAATGCAGCGGATACCGCTGGCTACCCGCCCACGCGCTGCGCGCCCAGATGATGTTCTCCCCCGTCACCTGACGGGTGATGTCCGCTACAGCTTGGTTATAGCGTAGCGGGTACAGGTTGTGCTCGTAGAATCCGCTGCGCCCGTTGGCGTAAATGCCGGTGAGCGGCGCGGCCTCCCCGAAATCCACCTTGATCGCCCCGGCGCCCATCTTCAGCAGGTTGGCGATCTTCTCCTGGTACCAGGCCAGCGTGGCCGGGTTGGTGAAATCCAGGATCGCGTCCTCGTACGGCAGGTTGCCCTGCCCGTCCTTCACCGCCAGTCCTTTCGCTACAATCTCCGGGAACAGGGAGTTCTTCGGTACGAAATAGGGAAGCTGCCACAGTGAGATGTGGAAACCCTGCTGTTTCAGATCGGCCATCATTTTGGCCGGGTCCTGAAAGCGCGTAGTGGAGAACTTGTAGTCGCAGCGCCAGTCGGTCTCGAACCACCCGGTATCAAGATGGATCACGTCGGCCGGCACCCGGTTCCCCCGCAGTTTCGCGGCCACGGCGCGCACTTCCGCCTCGCTCGAATAGGTGATGCGGCTCATCCACAATCCGAACGACCACAGCGGCGGCATGGGCGGCTTGCCGGTCAGGTTGGTGTACTCGTTCAGGATGTCCTTGGGCGCACCCAGGAAGACGAACAGGTCCAACTCGTCGTCGCCCAGAAGCAGGGAGTTGGCGATGCTGTAGGAGGCGCCGAAATCGAACGTCGCCGGTGCCGATGTGTGCACGAACATGCCGTATCCTCGGTTGCTCATGAAGAACGGAATCGGCTTGTACATGCGGCCGCTCTCTACCCCGTTTGCGTCGTTGGCCCACAGCACCATCTTCTGGCCGCGCTTATCCAGCCGGGTGAAGGATTCGCCGCAGCCGAACAGCTTCTCGCCCGGGCTGAGGGAAAACACCGCGGCCACGCTGCGCGAATAATCCGAGGTCCGGCGAATGAAGGAAAACGGCAGCACCGGGTCGAGCAGCTTCTGGTTGTCGGCGGTGTGATTGGTGCGGGTCAGCAGTTTGCCCTCGGCGTCGCGAAATTCGATGTGCCAGGGGTCAGTCAGAATCGTAACCGACCCTGCCTGGCTGGTATAGCGATGACCGCCCTCGATCGCGGAATACCGCCACGATGTGTCGCGCGGCGGTTCGCCCACCAGCATCAGCGAGGGCACGTCGGGCCGGGAGGCGCGGCCGGTCCTGATGCGGATACGGACGGTACGCGGAGAAACAAACTGAATGGAGAAAGGCAAGGCGGGATCGACGGCGTATTCGCCTTCAGGGAAGGTCTCGCCGGCGAAAGGGCGCAGCACCGGCTCCATGTTGTCGAAGGCGATGCGCGGAACCATCTGATGGCGGCGCCAGGAGATGGTGCCGCTGGCGCTGGCGGGGTCGAAAGCGGCCAGCGTGTCGGCCAGGAAAAACGTGTTGGCAAAGTCGTGAAAGTCGCTGCTGATATCGACCGGGTCGCTTAACAGGCCGGGTGGTTGGTTGGCCGAGGCGGCGAACAGAGTGGGGATGAAGAGCAGGCTGGCACCGATACCTGGGGCAATCCTGCGTGGGCGATAGGTCATGATGTTCTCGCGAAACCTAATTATGCAGCCGGGCGGGCGAATCGCCAAGAACTTTGGCCGCTGCCGCGCGGACTGGCTACGCCCGCCATGGCGCCGGTTGCTCCGTTGCGGGAGTTCTAGTCAGGTTCATCGCCCTAGTCTATTGAGACCGGCGAGGCCCGGTGGCTGGAATCGACTGCAAATCGTTGAAAAGAGTGGTGGCGGCGGGGCGACTCGAACGCCCGACCTACGGATTATGAGACCGTCGCTCTAGCCAGCTGAGCTACACCGCCGTGATCCGCAACTTTATTAGTCTACCAGACTGGGAAGGCTATTCGCCTCCCATCCCCCGGTACCTGGTGTGGAAAAGAATCCTGGACCGGGCGCGTTTCGGCGGCGCAACCAAACTGAAACATTCCCGAGAGCCTTGTTTTTTGGCATTAACCTCCATAGAGTCAATCTGTTACAGAAAATTGCTGCCGCATGGTTCAATTCGCAGTAACTATCTTTCTTTACAAGAGTTAGTTATCTGGAATGGGCGCTTTCCCACAGGGTTTTCCACAGATCTGTGGATTCTCTAGAAATCGGTATACCCGCCGGCCCAAAGACTGCGGTGCCTCCACATCCGCCACGCATTCGTCGCCCTCGTAGCGCAACTCCAGAACCTTACCGCAGGCGTGCAAGAGCGCCAGCGTGGCGCCGTCGGCGGCCGGAAAACGGTAAATCGCGCGAAGAATCGGATCGAGAGGCAGCACGTCGTCGATGGCTGCCACCAGTCTGTCCACGCCCACGCCCGTGACGGCCGAAATTCCCACCGCCCGGAGGCCCGCCCGGTCTTCGTTCCCGATCCTGCGTCCCCAGGCGGCGGCATCGAAACCGGCAGCCGAACCATGGTCCAGACGGTCGATCTTGTTTAAGACCAGGAGCTGAGGTATATTGCCCGCGCCGATTTCACCCAGCACTTTCCTGACGTGCGCCACATGTTCGGAGGCCGCCGGCGACGAGGCATCCACCACGTGCAGCACCAGCGCCGCTTCCGTCACTTCTTCCAAGGTGGCGCGGAAAGCTTCTACCACGGTTGTCGGCAGATTGCGGATGAATCCCACCGTGTCGCTCACCAGCACCCGGCGGCGGGAAGGCAGATCTAGCGGCCGCACGGTCGGATCGAGGGTGGCGAACATGCGCGCGTCCGCCACCACGCCGGCCCGCGTGAGGCGATTGAATAGCGTCGATTTGCCCGCGTTGGTGTACCCGGCCAGGGCCAGAGTGGCCAACGGAACCGCTACCCGGCGCCGCCGGTGCAGCGTCCGGCTCGCCCGCACCCCTTCCAGTTCCCGCTTGATCTTTTGAATCCGGCGCGCGATCCGCCGCCGGTCGGTTTCAAGCTTCGTCTCGCCCGGTCCCCGAGTGCCGATCCCGCCGCCGAGCCGCGACATTTCAATACCGTGCCCGGCCAGCCGCGGCAGCAGGTAGTTCAACTGCGCCAGTTCCACCTGCAGGCGTCCTTCCCGAGTGCGCGCCCGGGAAGCGAAAATATCCAGAATAAGCTGGGTCCGGTCCAGCACTTTGACTTCGAGAGCTTTTTCGAGATTGCGTTGCTGAGTGGGCGTAAGCTCGTGGTCGAAAACCACAACGTTGGCGTCTACCTTTGCGACGGCGCTCCGCAGTTCCGCCACTTTGCCTGCACCGACGAGGGTCGCCGCCTCGGCGCCGGCTCGCGCCTGTAGGAAACGGTCCACAACCCTTCCGCCCGCGCTAGCCGCCAGTTCCGCCAACTCCTCCAGAGATTCTTCAGCCGAAATTCGCGCGCTTTCCGAGCCCGACCGGCCCTTCCATTCGATGCCGGCCAGTATGGCCCGCTCGCCGCGGCTCTGCCCCGAAAGCGTGTCCTACGCCTCCGCCGTATCGACGTGTACCGGCGAGCCAGGAATACTAGCGCCCGGGTGCCCCCCCGATGCCGCTTGCGCGCTCGAAGCATAAGGGTGAGTCGCCTTCTGCGTTACCACGGTCGAAATGGCATGCTTAAAGATTAACTGCTCCTGGCTGCTGGTCTCCAATACCAACGAATACTTGTCGAAACTCTTGATCCGGCCGGAAAGCTTCACGCCGCTCATCAAATAGATGGTGAGGGCAATTTTATCTTTCCGTGCGTTGTTTAGAAAATTGTCTTGGATGTTCTGCGCCGGCTTCTCCATCACTCCCCCAAAAAGACAAGGCCTGTCAAAAAGAACAGATAAAGTGTTAATCGGCGATTGTATTGTACACCGTTTGGAAAGGCCCCCGCACCATGCTGGCTCTTATGGGCTACTCGTCGTCGTGCTCGGCGGGTCCGGAAGAGGCTCCCGTTCCGGTCGCCATCGTTTCCAGTTCCTGGCGATTCAGGCTGCGGGCAGGCGTGGGCTTTCGCAATTGCACCGGCGGCGGCTCGAGGATGAATTCCTGCGCCGCGGCCAGTTCTTCTTCCAGATTGAATTTGGGGATCGAATGGAGGCCGGGCACCCGCGCGATTCCGTCCTCGCCGATCAGGCACTCCATACCGCCGTTCAAGGTGAAACGGATTCGGAGGCCGCGGCGAATCGAGAGTTTGCGCAGGTCGGCCAGCTTCATCGGCTGGCTTCCTCGAGTTCGTCGACCTGTTCGCCCTCTTCGATGCGTGTGGCAACCAGGTCCTGGCAGGTCACGCAATAGCGCGCCCATGGCACCGCGTCCAGGCGCTTGATGGAGATGTCCTCTTCGCACTCCGGACACACTCCGTACGAGCCAAGATCGATCCGTTTCAGCGCGCCGGAGATTTCCCGCAACAGCTTCATATCGATCGAATTGCGATTCAAAAACAGCCATTCTTCGTGGTGCTGCTGGCTCAGATCGCCTTCGTCGGAAGGAATATCCAAACGCGATACCAGCTGCGCCGCCTTCTGCTTGGACAGGCTGTCGCGCACTTCCTCCCCTTTACTCTCCAGGACCCGCCGATAGTTGGCAAACTTCGACTTGGTTCCATCTTTGACGTTCATCATAACAATCTCTTAAGCTTGCGGCGGTTCTCGCCTGATTCGGATAGCGAGAAACCCTTCGTGCGAACCAGAAACCAGCAGAGGCGGACTCTTTGGGCGAGCGGCTACGCAGCCATCAGAAGATGCTAGCGCATGCGAGTCGGCAAGTCAAATTCCGGCACTTGCCGGGCCGCGACCGCGAGGGAGCGGTTGCCGGGAGCGGACCTTTCAGACCGGTTAAGCACCTCGACGGAGACCCTAAAGCGAATCGCCCTCGCAGCCGATAACACATTGGGAGGTGCGGTAATGGGTTCCGTCTCTTCGATTAACGCCGGCGTATCGGATTTGCTCCAGACTCTCTCCAGTCTCGGTTCGCCGATTGTCTCGTCCTCGGCAACTGTATCCGCTTTGGAAAAGGCCTCGCCCGGCGACCTCGTCCAACTGAGCAGGGCAGCCATTCAGTTGGAAAATGTGGATGAGATGTTCGGTGGCACGACCGGCTCGAGCGCCGAGACAAGCGCGACCAGCCTTGAGGATGTCCTGGCCCAGGCAACCGAGTCGTCGCCTTCCTCCGGCGCGTCTTCCTCTGCCACTGCTTCGTCCACCGCAACTACGGCGGCGCAAATCCAATCCGCTGAAATCCAGGGCCTGCTCGATAGCGGAGCCAGTGGCGGCCTTACGGGTTCTCTGTTTGACGAGATCGGTTAGCCGCGCCAGCTTCCCATTGGTTGGTCAGGCGGCTCCGCCTGCCCTACCGGTTGGTGTGCCGAGCATGTTCAACAGCTCGGGGGTGAAGGTCCCCTCTACGACCTGATGGAGGTGAAGTAGTAGCGAAGCGCAGGGGCGTTCCGGCGACGGAGGGTCTGAAAGAAGCGCGGAGCAACGTACGAGCCGATGTACAAACACCGGATCTGAGGCATACGGTGCCGGGCCAACGGGCCAATGACCGCGAAGCCCATATCCATCAGAGGCACTGGTTGTAAATTCGGCGGTTGCGTTCAACGGAGCGGTTCTTGACGAAAAACCTGCGCATCTGCCCACCATTCTTGGATTACGCCGCCGGGCGTAGGCCGGCGCACCCCGTATCGGCGGAGAGGCCGGTGCCAAAGGCCATCCACAGCGGCACTTCGTACAAACGCAGGCGATCCAGGCCCACGGCTTTGTGCCGATCCTCCCAGCCGTTCTCCTTGGCCGGAAAGATCACCCAGCCCGTCGCCGGCAGGTGCGCAAACCAGTGCTGCAGGTGGGTCGTGCTTCGATACAGGTGCGGCATTCTTAACCCTCTTTCCGGATCTGAATGGCCCGCCTCCCGAGCTGTCTTCGGGGCCATGGTGCAACGTTACAGAAGCCCAACGCGGCTATCAATAGAAATCATGTGGGGAAGGTGCCCCCCAAAAGAGGGGATTATTCCCGGCCGAAAAGCTCGGCGCGGTGAATTCGCTCACCCTCCAGAACCACCATAGAGATGCGTTCCGTGGCGGAAATGTCTTCGAGTGGGTTGCCATCCACCAGCAACAGGTTGGCATCGAGGCCCTTGCGAATCGCGCCGATCCGGCCGGAGGCGTTTAGGAGTTTCGCCGCGTTGACAGTGGCTGCCTCCAGCGCCACCACCGGAGGAATGCCGGCCTGCACCCAGAGCCGGAACTCGTGGTGCAGGGATGGTCCCGGAAAGACCAAGGGGTTCCCGGCGTCGGTTCCCATCACCAGCGGCACTCCCGCCTGCCAGGCGCGCAGCAGGTTGGCGCGCGCCACTTCCAGGGCATGGGTGAACATCTCCACTCGGGCGGGATCGGCGGACTTGCCCGAAGCCAGGAACTCGCGCGTAGCTCTCAGCACGCCGGCCGGCGCCGTTTCTTGCACCAGGGATCCCGAAAGCGCATCGGCCTGGCCGGCAAAATACTGGGCATAGGCTTCGACCACGCTCAGCGTGGGATCCAGGTCCACCCTCTCGCGGGCCATCCGCTCCAGCAGCGAATCTGGCAGCTCATCCCGCCACGAGCCTTGCTCCACCGAAGCCGCGCCGATATCCACCGCGTCGAAAACGTCGCGGGCATCGCCGGTGTGTACCCCCAGGGGAAGGTCGCGGGCGCGGGCTTCCTCTGCAATGGCTCGTATCAGGAACAGATCCAGCCGGTCGTAAAGCCTGCCCTGGCCCCAGCCAGCTTCGAGTATCGCGGTGATTCCATCCACGCCCCGGCGTTTCAGCTCGCCCACCTGGGCGCGGGCCTCGCCGGCGGTCTTGGCGGTACGCACCAGTTGCGCCTTCACCGATCTGCGCATGGCGTCGGGAACGTACCAGGTAAATTCGGCGCTGTGGCCGTTGGCGGCGGTAAAAAGCGGCCCGCAGACGAACAGAAGCGCGCCCGGCGTGGCAGCCTCGTCGATCCGCCGCCGCAGCGTCAGCGTCCGGTCGAGCTCGTCGCCCACGCTCCGCGCGCTGGTTACGCCGCTATAAAGCAGCGCCGCGGCCGCCCGTGGCATGGAGTTGGCCGGGTCGTAATCGGCGCTCGAATCGGACAGCCCCGGCGCACCTCCCAGGTGTACGTGAACGTCGATGAGTCCGGGCAGAAGCGTTTTGCCGGCACCTTCCACCACCTCCGCGTGCAGCGCCTCGGGATCGGGCGCGGCCGGTGCACTGTAGACTTCGGCAATCTTGCCGTCGCGCACCAGCACCGAGCCGTTTTCTATCGCCGCTCCTTCGCCGGTAAAGATGCGCGCATTGCGGATCAGAAACGCCCCGGAACGCTTCCAGTGGCGGAACATCGTCCGGTTCTGCGCAATGTGTTCTCCGGTGCCCGCCTGCCAGCAGCCCATCGCCACGAACGGAGCCAGCACCGCCAGCGCCCACGCTTTCTGGCGCGGCCGAAGCCTGTCCTCCTCCGCCCGGCGAAAGAGCCCAACGGCCAGAAGCATACCCACCACCGCGGTAAGCAACAAGGCCGCGGCGGTGTCGCGGGAGTCCCAAAGGGTCCGGTCGAGAAAGAAGATTCCTTGAATGTCGTTCACCAGGTAGGGGGCCGGCATGAATTCAGCCGCCGTCTGCGCCCACTTGGGCAGCAGCGCCACCTGCAGCGTGGCGCCGCTCAGAAGCAGCACCGGCAGGTATAGCGCCAGCATCGCGACACTGGTTCCCACCAGGCGGCGCGTGACCGCGGCAACAACCAAGCCGACGGCGCGAATCGCCGACACCCCCAAAACGATCATCGCCAGAAGGGAAAACCAGTTGCGCGGCGGAGCCATGCCGTACCAGCCGTGCGCCAAAGCCAGCGTCCCGGCCGCCATCGGCAGACAGAGCAGCCAGCCGCTCACCATGCCTGCCGCCAGCCGCCGCGCGACGCCCGCTTCACCGCCCTCCGCCTCGTGTATGGCGCCCCACAGGCCGTTGCCCACGATTCCAATGGTCAGCACCGGACCGACGAAATAAACAATTCCGCCCCCGGTCGCGTGAGACAATTCGGCGAACGCGAACAGGAAAGCGAACGGAACCAGGTAACCGAAAATCAGAACCGGACTATTGCGTAGGGTCAGTCGCAAATTGCTCTTGAAGAATGCCTGGATGGGACGCTCCACGGTAGAACTTCAGTATAAAGCGCAGGGCGCTTCAACCCGGCCGCCCGGCATACGGGAGCTTTCCGGCGCCGTGTTTAATGGGACTACAATAACGGGAGAGCCCCATGAACCTGCAACAAGTTGCCCGGCGCGCGAAGGTTTCGACGGCCACCGTATCGCGCGTCATCAACAACGCCAGCGTGGTAAGGAGCGCCACGCGGACTCGCGTCCTGCGTGCCATCGAGGAACTGAATTACCATCCCAACCTGCAGGCGCGATCGCTAGCCGGCGGCAAGAGCAACACCATCGGCGTGATCGTGTCCAATCTCGAGAACCCGTTCTTCTTCGATATTTACAAAACCATCGAAGCCCTGGCTCACGAACAGGGATACGAAGTGCTGATGGCCAACACGGATTATCGGCCCGAGCAGCTCATCGCCAGCCTGCGCCTGATGATCGGGCGGCGCGTGGACGGTCTGGCTCCCATCGTGTCGGAAATGGAGCCGCAACTCATCGCCGAAGTGGCCGAACTGGGGATTCCGGTGGTGTTCTACGACGTGGGCACGCCCAGCGAAACTGTCTCCAGCATTCGCGTCAATTACGTCGGCGCCGTCACGCGCGTGCTCGATCACCTCTTCGGCTTCGGCCACCGCCGCATCGGTTTCGTCGGCCACCACTCCACACTGGCGCCCCTCAATGAACGTATGAACACCGTGCTGGACGCGGTCAGCCGCCGCCCCGGGCTCGAAGTCCGTACCGCAGCCGACGAGGACACTCTCGAAGGCGGGCGCCGCGCCGCCCACAAGCTGTTCGCCTCCGGTTTCGACCTGACCGCCCTGGTGTGCGTCAACGACCTGACCGCCGTGGGCGCGCTGCGGGCCGTTCGGGAACTCGGCCGCCGCGTCCCCGAAGACGTCTCCGTCACCGGATTCGACAACGTGAAGCTGGCCGAATTCTGCTATCCGGCCCTGACCACGGTGGATATTCCGCGCGAGCGCGTCGGCCAGATTATGTGCGCGCAGATCCTGACCGCGCGCGGCACACCGCCGCCGGCCGGCAGGGAAGTTCTTATCGAACCGACACTCATTGTGCGCGCCTCCACCGGTCCGGCGCGGGGCGGGGTTTAATCCTTCCGTGACGACCCGCAAAATACTAGTCACCGGCGGGGCCGGCTACATCGGCTCGCACACCGTCCGCCTGCTACTCGACCAAGGCTACGAAGTAACCGTGGTGGACGACCTCTCCAAAGGCTACCGGGAAAACGTTCCGGATGGGCGCCTGGTGGAGATGGACATTGCCGATACCAAGCGACTGGCGGCCCTACTGAAGGAGTCCGGCGCCGAAGCCGTGGTACACTTCGCCGCGTTTATCGCGGTGGGCGAATCCATGCGCGAGCCTGCCCGTTATTTCTCCAACAACGTATGCGGATCGCTGTCGGTGCTGGCCGCCATGGCGGAAGCGGGCGTCAGGCACATCGTGTTTTCCTCCACCGCCGCGGTGTATGGCAACCCGCACGCGACTCCGATTGAGGAAACGTTTCCCATTCAGCCCGTGAATGTCTACGGCGAATCGAAAGTGATGGTGGAAACGCTGCTGCGCTGGTTCGACGCGATTCACCGCATTACCAACGTCAGGCTGCGCTACTTCAATGCCTGCGGCGCCGATCCACAGGGCCGCCTGGGCGAGCAACACGAACCGGAGACGCACCTGATCCCCCTGGTGCTGCGCGCCGTCGAGACCGGCCAGCCGGTGACCATATTCGGCGACGATTACGATACCCCCGATGGCACCTGCATCCGCGATTACATTCACGTCAACGACCTGGCGCAGGCGCACATTCAGGCGCTCGAATACCTGCTGGGGGGCGGCGCGTCGGATGCGTTCAACGTCGGCACCGGAACCGGCCGCACGGTGCTGGAGATAATCCGGGCCGTGGAAGAAGTTACCGGCCAGAAGGTGCCCTACACGACCGGTCCGCGGAGAGAAGGCGATCCCGCCGCCCTGGTCGCCGCCTCCGACAAACTGCGTGCGAAGCTGGGCTGGAAACCGCAATATACGGACCTGCGGGAGATCGTGCGGCACGCCTGGGAATTCGCCAGGAAGAGGGGAACGGGGACGTAGTAACGGGTTTTTGACCAAGGGCCAATAGGTTAGGAGCTAGGAACAGCCCATTCTTTGTCTGCGACGCTTGTTCGGCGTGGCCCGCCAAGCCGAATGACGTCCGACTGCGTTAGAGTGAGAACCGGCGATGAAGCGGCTACCGATATACCTTCTGATCTGTGCTTCGCTCCCGGCGCAAACGTCGGTGAGCAATCCTCTTCCTGGTTACGGGGGGTCGGATATTGGGTCTGGTGCTGAACGAGCTTCGGCAGCCTGTTCCCGGCATCGCTGTCACTGCGTGGACGCCTTACCCTCCTGATGCGCTCATCGCCGGTTGACAACCGGCGGGCAGGCCGAACCGCCTGCCCCACCAGGGGGAAGCCACGTGCGTCTTCATCCCTTTTGGTTGGCCGCAGGCCCGTATGGCACTCCCTTGCGGTCGCGGCTCGGTAAGCGACTGCAAAGACGCAGTGTCCGTAACGGAGCCGCGACCGTGAGGGAGCGGTTGCCGCGCGGAAACTGAGAAATTCCTGGATCGGTTACCCGGCCCGCTCGATCACCTCTTTGTAGTGACTCTCATATTGCGGAATAATCTTTTCGGAGCAGAATCGCGCGGAGGCGGTCCAGCGGCCGGCTTTGCTCATGCGGTAATGCAGGTCCTCGTCGGTAAGCAGGGACGCAACACGGGCTGCCATGGCGGGGATATCGGCGACGGCTTCGAGAAATCCGTCGACCTCGTGAGTAATCAACTCGGGCACGCCGCCGACGCGGGTCGCCACCGGGACCACGCTGCAGGCCATGGCTTCGAGCGCGGCCAAGCCGAAGGATTCCATTTCGCTCGGCATCAGCAGGGCGTGGGCCAGGGGAATCAGGCGCTCCACGTGGTTCTGCTTGCCCAAGAACGTGACATGGGCGGCCACACCCAACTGGCGAGCCAGTAGTTCGGCGGGGCCGCGGTCCGGACCGTCGCCCACCATCAGCAGGTGAGCCGGCGCGATCTGGCGCACCTCGGCCAGAATGCGAATACAATCCAGCACCCGCTTCACGGGACGGAAATTAGAAAGGTGGATGAGCAGCTTTTCGCCGGCCGGGGCGAACTGCGCGGCTCCCTTCTTGGAGTCACTCGAATGATATAAGTCGCAGTTGACGAAATTATGGATGACCTGGATGGGGCGCGCGATTCCGAACACGTCGGCTGTCTGGGCGCGCAGGTCTTCGCTAATGGAAGTGACACCGTCGGATTGTTCGATTGAAAACTTAGTAATGGGGAAGTAAGAGCGGTCCAGTCCAACCAGGGTGATATCGGTTCCGTGCAATGTGGTGACAAACGGCAGGCAGCGTTTGGGGGCAAGCATTTGCTGCGCCAGCAGGGCGGCGATAGAGTGCGGAATGGCGTAATGGACGTGCAGCAGGTCGAGGGCGTAGCAATCCGCCACTTCCGCCATGCGCGAGGCCAAGGCCAGGCAATACGGCGGATATTGAAACAGAGGGTAGTTGGACACTTCGACTTCGTGGTAGTAAATGCGCGGCGTGTCGGGGTCCAGACGAATGGGGTTGGCGTAGGTAATGAAGTGAACGTGGTGGCCGCGCGCCGCCAGTTCCATGCCCAGTTCAGTGGCGACAATGCCGCTGCCGCCGTAGGTGGGGTAACAGGTGATGCCGATGTTCACGGGGCCAGGGTAGCATGGACGGGGCGGAGGGTTCCGTAGCCGATCCGCCCGTGGATGCCTTCATCGGGCCGGGCCACGTCGCCGCCGCCGAACCAGACCCGGATTTGTTCGCCGTCGACGATCACCGAGGGGTCGCAGATCACCTGGGAGTCCCAGGGTTGGGCGCCGGCGAATACTTGCGGCAGCTTGCGCCAATGGACGCCGTCGGTGGAGCGCGCCAGTCCCAGCCGGCGCCGTTCGCCGCGGTCGCGGCCGGTGAACAGCATCCAATAGAATCCGTGGAATTGCCAGACGGCGGGTTCGCCCACGCCGTTTTCATCGAATGCTCCAGGGCCGCCGGGAGAAAGTATCGGATTGGTCCGCAGCTTTTGCCAATGCACTCCGTCGCGCGACCGGGCTACTCCAAGGCGCTGGCGCGGTGGATCGGCGCGGTCCTGGCCAAGATAATAGAGATAGAAATACGGGCCAATGCGAATCGCGTCCGGGTCGGCGACGGCGCGTTCGTCCCAGCTCATATAGGGGCCGTAGCCGAGTACCGGCGACGGTTCGCGCGGCACGCCCTCCCGAAGAAGCCCGATGAGCGGATTGGGTTTCGCGCCCGCCTGGTACCAATACCACCACTTGCCGCTTTCGAGGAGCGCCGAGCCATTGGCCGCAATGTAGGAACCTTCCCAGGTGTGGGCGTCGGGGGAGAGATTGGTGCCCCGCGGTTGCCAGTCGATGCCATCGGCGGAAGTGGCCATGGCGGTGCGCCACGTGCGGCCATCGAAGCGGGAATAGAAATTGAGCAACGGGTGCCCCGGCATCACCGACGGGTTCAGCGCTTCCTCGCCCGGCTCGCTGATGACGGGTTCTGTGCGCTCGTCCCAGGCGAAGGTCAGGGTGGGTTCGCCGCCTGGGAGCGGCGGCAAAGTGAAATCGGTGTAGCGACCGCAGGAGGTGAGGAGAAGGGCGGCGAGAAGAAGCGCCGCGAGCCTGTGTCCTGCGCCGCAGGTGAGCCAGACGATGTTTTTTTGTCGTTTGTCATGCGGCCGCCCCTGAGGAGGCATGACAGACCACAAGAAACGATCGTCTGTCCCACTTTTGCCGGGAGAGCGCGGGCGTCGAGATGAGTCTCGACGCGGCACGCAGGAGTGCGTGCGCCACGAAGATGGCCTCGTCATTGCAGCGGAATCCGAACTTTCAGCCCGGCTCCGCGGCCCGGACGTGATTCCAACTGCATATTGGCATTCAGCGTCCGTGCGCGTCGTTTCAGGCTGTTCGGACCCAGCCGCAGCAATTCCAGTTCTTCCAGCGAATAGGTGCCCGCGAACGGGAAGCCGTGCCCGTTGTCGTCGACTGAAATCTCCAGCGTCTTCTCGTTCTTTTCGAGCGCCACCGCCACGCGGGTGGCCCCGGAATGCTTTTGCACGTTGTAAAGCGCTTCGCGGATCATCTGCAGGATTTCGCTGGTGGATTCCGGCGAGAGGCCCATCGGGGCCGCGTTGCCGATGAAAGTAACGGGGATCCCGCTCTCCTTCTGAAACGCCTCGGCGGTGCGGCGCGCGGTAATCACCAGGTCGGCTCCATCCACATCCACTGGCCGCATGGAATGGAGGAACACGCGCAGATCGCGGACCTGCGATTGGGCGATTGTCTGCAACTGGCGCAACTCGTCCATCCCCGCGTCGAGGTCGCGGTCGAGTAGCTTGCGCAGCACCTCGAGGCGCATCTGCAGGCTGATGAAATTCTGCAACGGGCCATCGTGGAAGTCCGAGGCGACGCGTTGCCGCTCGGCCTCGGTGGCGCGTTCGGCGCGACGGCGCGCGTCTTCCACCTGCGCCACCATGCGCCCCTCGTCCCGTTCGCTCCGCCGCCCGGCCGCGGCCAGCCAGCAGGCTAATACGCCGCCCACTACGGCTGCATATTCCAGGTCGCGCAAGCCGGGTTGCGGCACCAGAATGCAGAATAGCGCCACCACCAGACCGACTACACCCACCTCGACCGGACCGTAAAAAGCGACCCCTTCCGCCAGCACCAGCAAATAAAACGCCGATGACCACCACAGCAGCCGGTCCGCCCCGTAGGAGGCGACCACCAGAAGAAAAACCGCATCCTGAAACAGCGCCAGCAGCCCGATCATGCCGCTCCGCCCCCAACCGCGCAAAACCATGGTCACGGCGATTCCCAGGTAGAGCAGCACCAGACCGTAGATCCAGCCCGAGGTTCGCGGTATCCAGAGCCAGGCCAGGGGCAGCACCACGGCGGTCAGTCCCACGCGGGCCCAGCTTATGGATTCGGTCCAGCGGATTTTGCCAACCTCTGCCACGAACTACTTTCGATACAGATACAACGTTCGGCTGCGGCCTTCGCCGTCGTCGGCGATATTCTCTACTTTTTCCGGCTTCCAGTTTCGAAACTCGAAATCGTGAGCCACCACCCGGGCGCCCTTTTTCAACTGCCGGTCGAGCAGCGGCTCCACTTGACTGTCAATGGCATCGGGCAGCAGGTACACGGTCACCAGGTCGGCCGAGCCGTAGTTCTGCGCCAGCAAATCGCCATGGACGATATGGGCGGACCGCTCCAGGCCGAGCGAGCGGATCCGCTCCACGCTCTTGCGGTAGAGGTCGTTGTCGATCTCGATTCCCACCGCTTCAGCATGGAACTTCTGCGCGGCCAGAATCACGATTCGGCCGTCGCCGGAGCCCAGATCGAACATCTTTTCGCCGGCTTTGAGGCCGCCGAGTTGCAGCATTTTGAGCACCACGGTGTCCGGGGTCGGGTAGTATGGCGCCAGCGAGCGCGGCGCCAGATCCTGCGCCGCCAATACGCACAGCCCACAGACGACTGCCGGCAACCACCGCGTCATCAAACCCACACTTTCTCGGCGGCCACGCCGCGGCGGCACTGGTCGCACCGCTCGCCGTTGACGTAATAGCGGGCATCCAGCTTGGCGAGATAATAGAGCGGCAGGCTGCCGAAGCTGGCAGTTTCGGGATTGGGCTGATAGACCACCACCGCCAGCGCCACTACCTGCGCCTGGAAGGACTCGAGAAGCTGCTTGAGTTCCTGCAGCCTGGCGCCCGTCCGGAGCACATCGTCCACGATAATCACCGGCTCGCCCTTGACCGGCGTCAGAAACTGGCGAAACCGCAAGGACTCGGCGTCGTGTTCGCGCTCGGCCCAATACACCTGCCGCGCCCGCAGCGCTTCGCAAACGCCGTAGGCCACCGGCAATCCGCCGGTCATCGGCGTCACGATCGATACCTCGGCCGCCATGGCGCGAATCTCCGGATTATTGCGCAACAGCCGGCTCAGCCCGACTGCCATCATCCGTTGGTGCTTGGAATAGCGCATCGCCAGCGGAACCTGCAGCAGTTCGTTCGAGTGCATGCCGCTCGGATATTCGAAATGGCCGTCGCGCAATGCGCCGGTGTCGCGCAGCACGGCGACGACTTCTTCCTGTGTGGGAATCAGATGCATATAAGGATCAATTGGCTCCGTGGCCTGTCAGCACGCGCGGAATGGTCTGCAGCAGGATCTTCCAGTCGAGTGCCAGCGACCAATTATCAATGTACTGCATGTCCAGTTTCATCCAAGTATCGAAATCCACCTTGTCGCGCCCGGCGACCGCCCATAGGCAGGTCAGCCCCGGACGCATCCGCAGCCGGCGCCGCTGCCAGCGCAGATACCGGTCCACTTCGCTCGGAATGGCCGGGCGCGGGCCCACCAGCGACATGTCGCCTTTCCACACGTTCCACAGTTGCGGCCATTCGTCGATGGAAAACTTGCGCAGAAAGCGGCCCACCGGGGTGAGGCGCGGATCGTCGGGTATCTTGAAAACCGTTCCGCGGGTATTCAGGTGCGCCAAGGCGGCCTTCAGCTCCTCGGCGTTCTCCACCATCGACCGGAATTTATAAAAGGTGAAGCGGCGCCCGTTCAAGCCGCAGCGCACCTGGCGAAAAATGGCCGGCCCCGGCGAAGTCAGGCGAATGAGAAGCGCTACCACCAGCATGAACGGCGCCAGCACCGCCAGGCCGGCCGCTGCCAGGACGACGTCGATGGCGCGCTTCGCCATCAGCCGCAGGTCGTCCTCCGGTGCGGCGGAAAACGTCAGCAGGGGCGTGGATTCGAACCGGTCGAGCGAAACCGTACTGTTGATGTGAGGGAAGAAATCAACCGCGATGCGGGTGCGCACGCCTTCTTCGTCGCACAACAAAAAAGCCTCTTCCAACTCCGCGAGGCTTTCGCTGCCCACCGCGAAAACGATTTCATCTACCACCTGGCGCTGCAGGATGGAGGGTAAGTCTTGAATCGGCCGGACCGCATACACCGCGCCCAGCTCGATCGAGGCGGGTGCCTCCCGTTCCGCCGGCTCGCTCAGGAACCCGGCCAGGCGGATGCCGTAATCGGCCGAGCTTTCCAGCGCCTCGGCCAGCCGCAACGCGCGCGCGTTGGTGCCTACCACCATGATGTGACGGGGCGCCGTGAATTCCCGCCGGATCGCTCCCGCCATTCTTCCCATCGTCAGCCGGAACAGCAACAGCAGAGCCCAGCTGTAGACCGTGAACAGCAGTACGAAGGGGCGGCTCAGTTCCATGCGCAGCGTGTATTCGAACACCACTACCGCCAGCCACGCATAGGCCGCCTGGCGCGCCGAGTCGCGCAGAATAATCCTGGGATTGCCGGAGTCCAGCCGGTCGTAGATCTCGAGCCACAGCGCCACCGCCACCCAGATCAGAAGCGAAAACCCCAGCAGCAGAGCCTGGCGCTCGACGGTCAGAAAGAAGAGGTTTTCAAGCTGCAGGACGCTACGCGTCCGGTACGCCGCCTCAAATCCCAGCGTGACCAGGATGATATCCGATAGCCCAAACAAAACACGGACTTTACGCTGCCGATGATACATCCGGAAACAGGATAGCATGGGGCGCCGCGGGCTGTATCCGGAATCCGGCCCGCGCCCCGACCGCAAAGCAGCGGTTGCCGCGCCAGTTCTGGCGCCAAGCGGCGAAAACCGCCGCGCGCCGGTTCCCGCCCGTCGCTTCGGCTGTTCCGGGCAGTCTCAGGCCGGCGCGGAGGAAGTCTGCACCTGCGACGGTTGGGCTGCCCAGAGATTCTCCGAAAACTTGGGGAAGAGCGGACGGGGAGCCGCCGCGCCGTCGCCGGGGATCTGGTAATAATCCGCCTGGGCAAAGGCATCGGTGAGCGTCAGAATCATGAAGCCGTGATCGTATACGTCCCCGGCGGTATCGAGGAAAGGCGGATCTCCCAGCAGGGGCACTTTGTCCGCGCCAACGCGCGGTTTGTAAGGGTTGGAGCCCGTCATGATCGGAAATCCCGAGTAACCGATGCATCGCCCCTTGGGCTGGCTGGCGTTGAGGAGGGGAAACGCCCCATACAGTTCCAGTAGGTGCTCGTGGCCCCAGAACCAGGCGGTGATCGCCCCACTATTCATGGCGTCCTGAAAGTTGGCCAGTAAGCTGGGATTGTAGTAATTATTCCCCTGCTTGCCTACGTTCTGGAAGGCGGAATAGAGTTGATGGTGAGAAAGCAGAACAATCTTTCGCCCTCCGGCGCCGGCTATTTTGTCCAGATGCCACTCAACCTCGCTCTGCTGCAGTTGGGTTATGTCGTTTGCATCCGTGAAAACATCGTGGTCGCCGTATCCCGTGTCCATGCCCTGAAGCTGCCAATTGCGGTTGCGCAGACAGAAGAAACTGGCGCCTTGAACGGGAGTGCCCGGCGGCGCGCACTGTGGGTTGAGTTGCGTGAGCAAGTTGTAGTAGCCCGCGCCACCACTGTAGTAATCGTGGTTGCCCGCCAGATTATATATCGGCAACGGATAGTTAGCCTTCGCGGCTCCCACCATGTAATTCAGGAAATTATTGGTGCATTCCTCGGGCGTGCCGGCGTAATAGATGTCGCCCAGGTGGATAATTAGATCGGGCTGGAACCGGAAGAGCGCATCCAGGCTACTCTTGGCGACCGCGGGATCGCCTGTGCCCCAATCGGCCAGCACGGCGACGGTCAGTTGCTCGCCATTGCGGCCCCGGTCCGGGATGGGGTAGACGAAATCCGTTATGTTCGTCCAATTGGTATATTTCGGGTTCCCGCCGCCGGCATAGTACACTTCGAAGGCCAGCAGCGCCGTGATCCAGCCGAGGACGTCGCACTTAGTGTCCTGGAGTTGGGCTCGGAGCAGGCCCTCTTTGGCGGTGTCGCCTGCCGCGAACGCAAGGGCGGCCTGGACTGCCAGACTGGCGCATTTGAGCGGAGTGTCGAGAAACTTGCCCAGGTCCTTACCATCGTCCGCGGCCTGCAACACGGTGTTGGCTTGCTGCATCATGGGATGGTCTTCGGAGAGCCGGGTTAGGGACGCCCCCTTTGTCTGAATGATCTTATTGAGGGCGGACTGAAACAGCGATAG
>JBEKZL010000110.1:0-22500 GCA_049509915.1 Bryobacteraceae bacterium
ACCAGCCCGTCGGCCAGTTCGCCGATGACGAGCGCGCCGACGATGGTACCGCCGATCGACCCTCGACCGCCCGAGAGCGAGGTGCCGCCCAGCACCACCGCGGCAATCGCGTTCAGCTCGAATGTTTCGCCGGTAGCGGGATGGGCCGCGCCCAGCTCGGCCGCGATGATCAGCCCCACCGCCGCCGCGCAGAAACCGGATATCGCGTACACGGCGGTCTTGATGCCGCGAACGCGTACGCCGGACAGCTCCGCCGCGCGTTCGTTGCCGCCCACGGCGTAGACGCGCCGGCCGAAGGGAGTGCGCGCGGCCACTACCGCAGCCACCAGCGCGAACCCCAGCATGATCCAGATCGGGAGCGGAATCGAGGCGAAGGCGCCCGCGCCCAGCACCGGAAGCCCGGTGTTGCCCAGTTCGGGACGGCCCCCGAGATCGGGGAAGGTGGCACCGCCGGAAGAGAGCAGGGCCGCGCCGCGCGCCATGTAGAGCGTGCCCAGGGTGGCGATGAACGGGGCTACGGAAAGGCGCGAAACCAGCACGCCGTTGACCAGCCCGACCGCCAGACCCGCGGCCAGCGCTGCCGCGACCACCAGCCAGGTGTGCGGGTAGACCACCACCCCCCAGCCGCGAAACACCAGGCCATGGTGGATCAATCCGCCGGCCACCATGCCGGCCAGGCCCACGATGGCGCCCACGGAAAGATCGATGCCGCCGCTCAGTATTACGAAGGTCATGCCGATCCCGAGAATGGCGTTGATGGCGACGTGTTTAACCAGGATAGTGAGATTGGCGGAGGTGAGAAAGGCCGGCGAAATCCAGGCGAAAACACCGCCGACCAGAACCACCGCCAGCAGGGCGCGGGCCAGTTCCCCGATGTGCCCCGGCTTTTTCGGAGAAGCACTCTTCGGCTTCATACAGCGCCGCCTCCGGCCGCGGTAACCAACGCTTCATCGGTCGCCTGAGCGGCGGTGACGGCGGCGGCAATGCGCCCGCGCGTCAGCACCAGTATCCGATCGGCTACGGCGCGCACCTCGGCAATTTCGGAAGTTGCGAACAGGATCGCCATGCCTTGAGTGGCCAGGCGGCGCATCAGGCGGTAGATCTCCTCTTTGGCTCCCACGTCGATGCCGCGGGTCGGTTGGTCCATTAAGAGCACCTTGGGTGAAGTGAGCAGGCAACGCGCGATCACGGCTTTCTGCTGATTGCCGCCGCTGAGCGCGGTAATCGGCACGCGCGGGCCGGCGGCGCGGATTCCCAGATCGGCAATCTGGGCGGCGGCGGCGCGATCCTCGGTGCGCGCCGAAAGATACCCCGCACGCGCCAGACGGCGAAGCGCGGCCAGGGTAATGTTGGCGCCGAGCGGGAGGGTGGCCACCAGCCCCGAGCGCTGTCGATCTTCGGACACCATGGCCAAACCGCGGCGAATGCGGCCGGCGGTGTCGAGGCGGTCGATGCGCGCGCCGTCGAGCCAAACGGGATTTTGGGAAAGCCTCAACCCGATCAGGCCTTCAAGCAGCTCGGTGCGGCCGGCGCCCATCAAACCGTACAAGCCCACGATTTCGCCGGCGCGCAGCTCGATTTCACCGGCGCGCAGGACCGAGGGGTTGTCCGAGCCGGCCGCGTTTTCCCGCGGGTGGGCTTCGGCGGGCCGCCCCGTCATGCGCTCCACGATCCAGCCGGCATCGATTTCGCCGGCCGCGGCGCGGCCCACCACGCGGCCGTCGCGCAGCACGGTCACGTCGTCGGCCAGGCGAAGAAGTTCCTGCATCCGATGCGAAATATAAACCACGGCGACGCCCGCGGCAGTAAGCTCCCGCACCACGCGGAAAAGCACTTCCACTTCGGCCGCACTGAGGGCGGACGTCGGTTCATCCATCATCAGGATGCGAACGCGGCGCGCCAGCGCCTTGGCGATTTCGACCAGTTGCTGCCGGCCCAACGGCAGGCTGCCCACCAGCGTATCGGGCGGGATGGGATGGTCCAGGCGGGCCATCAACTCGCGCGTGACGCACCGCTGGGCGGCCCGGTCCACCAATACTCCGTAGCGGCGCAGTTCGTGGCCAACGAAGATATTCTCAGCCACGCTCAGATTGGGAAGCAGGTTCAATTCCTGGTGAATGACGCCGATGCCGAAGCGGTCCGCATCGCGGGTGGATTCGAGGCGAATGGGCTGACCGCTTCCGAGAAGCGTGCCGGTGGTGGGCGTTTCGATGCCCGCGAGGATTTTGACGAGGGTGGACTTGCCAGCGCCGTTCTCGCCGACCAGGGCGTGCACCTTGCCGGGATAAATTGCGAAGTCCACCGACTCGAGGGCTTGCGTGCCCGGAAAGGTCTTGCCGATGCCGCGTGCTTCGAGGAGAGGGAGGTCAGTCACGGAAGGGCCTCGGGCACAAAATGGTGGGGCGGACCCCCCGGTCCGCGCGGGTCCCCCTGGACCCGCTCTTCTCCCGGCGAGTCAAGCGCTTGTCGCTCCCGCCAGGCCGGCCAGCGGGCCGGCCGCGGACCAGGGGGTCCGCCCCACCTTGGGGTGCACGGGTGCCAAGCGCGTCGGGAGGGTGCGGTCGTCAACGTTGTCACTCCCCAATTATGGTAAGCCGCACGGGCACGATGGATTGGCCCGGCAGGCCGCCTGGGTTCCAGGCGCAGGCGCCGGCGAATTCCACCAGCTTGCCGCGAAGCGAGGCGGGATCGCCC
The DNA here is from genome assembly GCA_049509915.1 of Bryobacteraceae bacterium. Classification (GTDB taxonomy): domain Bacteria; phylum Acidobacteriota; class Terriglobia; order Bryobacterales; family Bryobacteraceae; genus JBEKYD01. Next base: position 2,695 of record JBEKZL010000110.1, read on the forward strand.
GCGGCGCGAGCGGCACGGGCGGCGCGCTCGTTCAAGGCGTTACCGGCATCGGCGAATTGCAACTGATTGACGAAATCGCTGAAGCGGATGATGCCGGTAGCGTCGCGCAAGGCGCTGCCGAAAACGACGGGGCCCAGTTGCAGGGTGACGTCCGCGCGGCCGTCAAAGGGCGGAACGTCGAGCGAGGCCGGATGGGAAAGCGAGGCCGCATCCACGGCCAACACGCGGCCGCGGCCCTTGAGCAGGAGAAAGCCATGGGCCGGCCCACGCCCGAATTGCGCGCGCGCCCGCTCGGGATTGGCCGCCGCGGCATCGAGGACCGCGCGTACGTCGGCGGCGGAATCGAGCACGGCGGGCACGATGCGGGTGTCCCAAAGGCGATCGACCAGCGCTTTGGGATCAGCCGCAGCGGAAGGGGAATCGGAGATTGGGACTACGGTCCAGGGAGAACAAGCGGAGAGCAAGAGCGCGACGAGGAGACTCAAAATCGTCATCGTGGCTGGGCTGCTTGGTGGGGCAGGTTGTTCAACCTGCCCAACAGGTTTCTCAGTGCGCGGCATGGGTTCCGGCCTTCGGGGAAAGCGCGCGTTCGACGGCCTCGCGCCACTGCTCAAGCAGGCGCTGGCGGGAGCTTCCGGCTAGCGAAGGCTGAAAGCGATCCGAGCCGCCCGACTCGGGGGCGAGTTCGGCGAGATTGCGCCACATACCGGTGGCGAGGCCGGCCATCCAGGCGACACCGCGAGCGGCCAGGTCGGGCGAATCGCTGCGCAGCACGGGTCGTCCCAGGATATCGGCCTGAAACTGCATCAGGCGATCGTTGCGGCAGGCGCCGCCATCGGCCCGCAGTTCGGGCAGCGGAATACCGGCTTCGCATTCCATCAGAAAAAAGACGTCGGCAACTTGAAAGGCGATGGAATCCACGGCGGCGCGCGCCACCTGGGCCGGGGTGGATCCGCGCGTCAGGCCGCAAATCAGAGCGCGCGCATTTTCGTCCCAGAACGGCGCGCCCAAGCCGGCGAAGGCGGGGACCACGGTGACGCCGCCGGCCGATTCCACGCTATCGGCCAGAGTAGCGACCTGGGCGGCGGGATCGGCGAATCCCAGAAAGCGGCCCAGCCATTCCACGGTGGCTCCGGTACTGGTGATATTGCCCTCCAGCGCGAATTGGGGCGAGGCGGAAACCCACCAGGCGAGGGTCGACGAAAGTCCGCCTTGTGAAAGCGGCAGACCGGGCGTAGCGGTCATGAGCGACGAGCCAGTGCCGTAGGTGGCTTTCACCATGCCGGGCCGAAAATCGCCGTGCCCAAACAGGGCGGCATGCGAATCGCCGGCCATGGCGGCGGCCGGAATTCCGGCGGGCAAACCGCTGCCGTTGGCCGTCACCGCAAAACGGTGGCTGGACGGGTAAATGGCAGGCAGGCATGCCGCGGGGATGCCAAACAGGCGCAGCATTTCTTCATCCCAGCGGAGACTGGCCAGGTTCATCAATTGGGTACGGGAAGCGTTGGTGGCGTCGGTCGCGTGGACGGCGCCGCCGGTGAGGTTCCACAGCAGCCAGGTATCCACCGTACCGGCACACAGATCGCCGTGCTCGGCTCGTCGCCGGCCGTCGCTTGCGTGGTCGATGAGCCAGCGCAGTTTGCCGGCGGAAAACAGCGGATCGAGGCCCAGGCCGGTGCGGGCACGGACTAACGGCTCGACGCCCTGGCCGCGCAGCGAGGCGCAGAGGGGCGCGGAGCGGCGGCACTGCCATACTGCGCAAGGGCCCGCGGGCGCGGAGGTGGCGCGATCCCACAGAGCGACGGATTCACGTTGGTTGGCGATGCCGATGGCGGCGATTTCCCCGGCGCCATTAGTGGAGATAGCGGAGACGCAATCGGCGGCAACCTCCACGGCGGTGCGCCAGAGGTCGGCCAGGTCCTGCTCCACCCAGGCGGGCCGCGGAAACCGGATCGGCACGGGGCGTGAAGCGCGGGCGACCACCCCGCCTCGCTGGTCGAAGACGAGCGCCTTGGTGTTGGTGGTTCCCTGATCAATTGCCAGTACTAGCGGGCGTGCCATGGGCCACTCTCTGTTCCACCAGTTCCAATGCCGCGGCGCGAATGCCGGCGGCGGTGATGCCGAAATGCTCCATCAGAAATTCGGCCGAGCCGGTGGGGGCAAACACGCCGGGAACGCCGATCAGGCGCATAGGCACCGGCCTCGCTTCCACCATTACTTCGGCGATGGCGCTGCCTAATCCGCCATGCACGGTGTGCTCTTCGGCTGTCACAATGCCGCCGGTTTCCTCGGCGGCACCAAGGATGGCCTGGCGATCGATGGGCTGCACGGTGGAGAAGTTTAACACGCGGGCGGAAATGCCCTCGGCGGCAAGTTGGCGGGCGGCTTCGAGCGCGCGCCAGACCACCGTGCCATTGGCGGCCAGAGTCACATCCGAGCCTTGGCGCAGGCAAACCGCGCGCCCGATTTCGAAGCGGTAATTATCCGGATGGACAGCCGGCACCTTCATCCGGCTGATACGCAGGAAGACAGGTCCGTCGAAGGCGGCGGCGGCACTGACGGCACGATCGGTCTCGATGGCGTCGGCGGGCACCAGCACCGTCAGACCGGCGATGGCGCGCAGCCATGCCATGTCTTCGATGGAATGATGGGTGGGGCCGAGCTCGCCATAGGCCATGCCGCTCGCCATGCCGCACAGCTTGACGTTGCGGCGCGAATAGGCGCAATCGACCTTGATTTGTTCGAGAGCGCGGGCCGTCAGGAAGCAGGCCGCCGCGCACACGAACGGTATCTTACCGCCATTGGCGAGGCCGGCGCCCACGCCCACCATGTTCTGTTCGGCGATGCCCACGTCGATCAGCCGTTCCGGGAAGCGTTGGCGAAAGGCTTTGAGGTTCGACGATCCGACCGAATCGTTGGTCACCGCCACGATGCGAGGATCCGCGGCGGCCAACTCCAGCAGGGCGGCGGAAAAAGCCACCCGGCAATCGGCGGGGGCGGTCATCGACGAGCCGCCTCCAGTTCGCCGATGGCGGCCGCGACCTCTTCGGCGGTGGGCACGCGGTGATGCCACTCGGCGCGATCTTCGATAAAGCTGACGCCCTTGCCTTTGTGCGTGTGCGCAATCACGCAGTTGGGCTTCGAGGCCTCGAACGGCACGGCGCGGAAGACCGCGAGCAATTTGGCATGGTCGTGCCCGTCCACCTCGCGTACGGCCCAGCCGAAGGCGCGAAACTTCTCCGCCAGCGGGTTGAGGCGCATGGTGCTCTCGGTGGCGCCGCCCTGCTGAAAGCCGTTGCGATCCACGATCAGGGTGAGGTTGTCGAGCCCGTAGTGCGCCGCCGCCATGGCAGCCTCCCAGTTGCTGCCTTCCTGCAACTCGCCATCGCCGGTGAGCACGAACGTGCGCCAGGCGGCTCCATCCATCCGGGCCGCCACGGCCGCGCCCACGGCGACGGGCAAGCCATGGCCGAGCGCACCGGTATTAGCCTCCACGCCCGGCACCTTATTGCGATCGGGATGGCCGTTGAGCATGGCCAGCGGCTGCATATAGGTGTCGAGCGCGGACTCCGGCAGAAAGCCGGCCATCGCCAGCACGCCGTAGTAAGCGGCCGACGAGTGGCCTTTACTCATGAGAAAGCGGTCGCGGTTGGGCGCCGCGGGCTGCAGCGGATCGATGCGCAGAATACCCAGAAAGAGGGTCGTCAGGATATCGGCCGCGGACAAATCTCCGCCCGGGTGCCCGAGCCCCGCGCGATGCACCATCTCCAGGCTGCGCCGGCGCAGGCGGTTGGCGAGGGCGGCGAAATCGAGATCCACGCGCTCAGTGTATTCGATATCGCATAAATATGCCACGAAAGCATCGGCCGCCGGCAGTCGGTTTGGTTAGCCGAGAGCCAGTGGCGGATCGCCGAGCGCTTTAGTGCATGTACCAGCCGGCATCCACATTCAGGCACTGGCCGGTGAGGCCGTCGCTCCATTCGGTGGCGAGGAAGAGCGCGGCGCGAGCCACGTCAAGGGGACCCAGACGGCGTTTGAGACTCTGCGATTCGAGGAAAACGCGAACGTCGTCGTCGCTGCAGAAACGCGGTTCCGACTCGGTTTTGATGGCGCCGGGGGTGATGGAGTTGACGTGTACGTTGTGCTCGCCGAATTCACGGGCCAGCGACCGGGTGAGGCCGATGACCCCGCCTTTGGAAGCCACGTAATGGCTAAGCTTGGCCGCGCCATGGTGAAACGTGACCGAGGAAATGTTGACGATCTTGCCCGAACGCCGCTCGATCATGTGGGGAGCGACGGCCTTGATGAGGTGAAACATGCTTTTCAGGTTCACGTTCTGCATGTGATCCCATTCGGCCTCGGTCATATCGACGAAAAGGCGGCGGGGATAAATGCCGGCGTTGTTGACCAGGACGTCGATACGGCCATGGCGGTCGATGGCGGCACGCACAACGGCGGCCAGTGCCGGCCCATCGGTGACGTCGACGGTGAACGGTTCGGCGCGTCCCGATTGTGCGCGGATGGAAGCGGCAACGGCTTCATTGCGCGCGGCGTCGAAATCCAGCAAAAAGACCTGTGCGCCGTGTTCGGCGAACAGGCGGGCGGTGGCTTCGCCGATACCCGTGGCGGCGCCGGTGACCAGAGCAACTCGATCGTGGAGCATGTTTTCTATTGTCCAACAGCAGCCCGCCTAGTGGGCGAAAGTAATCCCGAGCCCGGTGGTATAGAGCAGATCGTTGGTCTTGCGGCCCGGTACCGGATCGCTCAGGTAGCGGTCGCTGACCCCGAGAGTCCAGGTCAGCCACTTCTTGATCTTGGTGTTGAATGCCAGATCGAAGTTGATGCGGTAGTGAGAGGCGCTCACATCGTCGAACATGCGAGCGCTCTGTGTCAGGCTGGTGGCGGCGCTCAACTTGTAAGTGAAGTCGTCGCCATAGTACCCGTTGGCCAGCGAGCGGGTACTGGCGGGAGTGATGACCGCCAAGGGGCTGGTCGTGGTGTAGATTACGCTGAAGCTGTCGTGCTCGTAAGCGAAGCCGCCCACCAGATCGAAGCCGCCGCGGGCCTGCTTCCAGACGTGATATCCCAGGCCTCCGCCGGCGGAGAAGCGCAGACTCAGATCCTGGAACTTGTCGTACTCGTAATCGTTATTCACGGTCGCGAAGGCGCGCGTGGTGAAGTTGTGGCTGTAGGCCCAGCCGCCGCGGACCGCCTGCGCGGTGTCCGAGTTGACTCCATTTGCCGTGGAGGAGGCTTTCACCGCGTTAAAGTATACGGACGTTTTGTCGGTATTGGTGGCACGGGCGGCGGTCATGGCGGTGGTAAAGGTGGAGGTATCGGAGTTGCCGCTGGTGCCGGCCAGGCCCACCGTAACCGTGCCGGACCACAATTCGCCAAGGCCGGGGTGCAACATCTTTTCGTAAGCGGCTTCCTCATCGCCGTTGCGGATGGTGACGATGTCCGCGAAGGCGACGCTCTGGTTCTGATCCTTCAGGTCCACTTTGCCGTCGCCGGTGGCGAGGGTCGACTGCACGGTCTTATCCTTCAGGACGATATTGAGCTTGGCATCGGACTGGATGGAGACGATCTGGTCCCACGGAACCGTGATCAGGCCCGTTACGGCGCCTTTGACGGTAAGGTTGTTCTTATCCTTTTTTACAATCGCTCCAGTGATGCGGTCGCCGTTCTTGAACGTAATCTGATCCGCCCAGATGAGGGAAAACGGAATCAAAAGCAAACTGACGAACTTCATTCGGCCGAAATCCTTTCTCAACGTATGCTTGGCAGGTATCTTTCCGAACATGCTGCCGGAAAAAAGTACGATCTGTTATTATGCAACCTTGCGCGCCCGATCTCCAAGGGGGCGGCAGGGAATTGCGCCGAAGACGGGTATAGTAAACTGGCGGAAATCATGGATCGGAATATTCCTGGATGGGATCAGTATTATCTTGACATCTGCAAGGTGGTGGCGCAGCGCAGCAAGGACCCCAATACGCAGATCGGCAGCGTCATCGTGGGGCCCAATCACGAAATCCGCTCCACCGGCTACAACTCGTTTCCGCGCGGCATTCGCGACGACGTGCCGGAGCGGCTGGCGCGGCCCGCGAAGTACTTATGGATCGAGCACGCGGAGCGCAACGCGATCTGCAACGCGGCGCGGGCCGGCACCGCCACCGAAGGCTGCACCATCTATGTGGAGATCATGCCATGCATGGATTGCGCGCGTGCCGTGGTGCAGGCGGGGATTGTGCAGGTGGTGATTTCAGCCCAACGGATGTCGCAATATTCCAGCCAGTATTACGACGAACATTTTGGCATGGTGGAAACCCTGTTTGCGGAAGCGAAGGTCGTGGTGCGGCGCGTCTAGCTCCGGGCGCGAGCCTTACCCCGCCCGGCCTTCCGAATCGGTGGGAGAGGGCATCTCGCACCGCTCCGGCGTGTAGCAGTGAAAACGCCGGGCGCAGGCCCGGCAGCGGTACGGTTTCTTATGGAAACCCGCCAGTATGCGGTCGAGTACTCCCCTGGTGTGAGACGGCCGGACATCGCGCCCGCCGCAACTCGGGCATCGCAGTACGTTGTCGGATTCTGATATCACCGCAGCACTTATCGTCCAGGTTAGCAAGGAACGCGTTCGGGTTGGGAACCTATTAGAGTAAGTCGAGGTCCGGCGCTTCGCCGCTCTTCGAGACGGCAATGGCAGGCGCGACGGCGCGAACTAATCCGGACAACACATTCCCGGCGCCCACTTCAAAGGCCCGGTTTACGCCTTGCGCGGCGAGGTAGCGCAAGGTTTCCACCCAGCGAACGGGATTCGGGACTTGGTGATAAAGGCCCTCGCGCGCTTCGGCGCCCCCGCGGATTTCGCGCGCCTGCCAGTTGTTTACCAGGGGAATGGCAAGGTCGGCGAAAGGGGTGGCATCCAGATTCACCCGCAACCGCTGCTGCGCCGGCTGCATCAGGATGCAATGAAACGGCGCGCTGACCGGGAGCGGCACGGCGCGGCGCGCACCGGCGGATTTCGCCAGCGCGATGGCGCGCGCGACGGCGCCGGCATGGCCCGCAATCACCACCTGCTCCGGCGAATTCAAGTTGGCGGCGGACACCACTTCCCCTTGGGCAGCCTCGGCCAGAATCGCATCCAGCTTTCCTTCCGGGACGCGCAGCAAAGCGGCCATGGCGCCCACTCCGGGCGGAACGGCTTCCTGCATGTAGCGGCCGCGATCGCGCACCAGCCGCAGGGCGTCGGCAAACGCCAGGCCGCCGGCGGCGACCAGGGCGGAGTATTCGCCCAGGCTGTGGCCAGCTACGTAGTCCGCCGTCACACCGCGTTCCCGCAGGACGGCCAGCGCCGCGATGGAAGTGGCCAGCAGCGCGGGCTGGGTGTTCATGGTGAGTTTGAGCTGGTCGTCGGGGCCTTCGAAACAGAGCCGCGAAATCGAAAAGCCGAGCGCCTGGTCGGCCTCTTCGTAGACTTGGCGGGCGACGGCGAACCGCTCGGCCAGCGATTTGCCCATGCCGGTGTACTGGGACCCCTGTCCAGGGAATAGGAAGGCTGTTTTCGTGCTCAACTGGGGATTATAACCGGATTGAAGTAAAGGGTGAGGGGCGCCGGCCGGCGCGAAGGTGAGCAATTCCAGGAATCTTCGGCATCCGCTACGCCGGAACTTCCACTTCCCTCAGATTGTCTTTGCCAGCCAACTGTCTGGCAACGTCAAGGTATTCGCGGATGGCATCGCGAATATTCTCGAGCGCCTCCTCTTCCGTGGCGCCTTGTGACCAGCACCCTGGGAGCCCCGGGCAGGAAACGCTGTATCCTTCGTCGGTCGCCAGAAGGGAAACGAGGTACTTCACAACTTCCACTCTAACAGAAGCATAGGGGAGTTCGCATCGAAGGAGTGCGCCGCCGGCCTCTCTCGAAGAGAATCCTGAAACGCACGGGGAGCATACAGCGGCGTGCGGCAATTTGTTGGATAATAGTCCTGGCGCGTCCTGCGAGGATTCCCCATGCTTCGGACGTGCATTGTCCTGTTACTCTACGGCACGGTTCTGACCGGTGTCCAGTTGAATCTCATACCGCTCCCAGGTGCGTTTCCGTATAGCTACGCCGCGCAGGATCCAAGCGGAAATATCTATCTCGCAGGCACGACTGCTGGCACCATCCCGCTGCTGAATCCCATTCAATCGACCCTGAGCAGCGGAAACTGTTCGCCGGAGCAGTCCTACTTCCAGGCTTGCCCCACGGCATTCGTGGCGAAGCTCGATCCCACCGGCACGAAAATCGTGTATTCCACCTACCTCGGCTCTGGTCAGCAATACGCCGTCTCCGGGCTGGCGGTGGATACGGCCGGAAGCGTATACCTTTCCGGCACGGCATCCCCGCCTAGCTTCATGCCGTCAGCCAGTGGACAAGCGTTTTTGTATAAACTGAACCCCGCCGGGTCTGCGCTGTTGTACAGCCTATCCATCGCTGCCAGCACCAGCGGCAACGCCGTCGCCGTGGACTCCGCGGGCAACGCCTACTTCGCCGGCGCCAGTTTCGATTCCAACTTTCCGACGTTCAATTCCACATTCACCATGCCGCAAGCGAAGAACACATTCGCCACCAATGACGGTGGCGCCACCTGGCATGACATCGACGGCGGTCTCCCCGCCCAATCCATCGTCAATTCTCTGGCGATCGACCCGACCAACACCGCCGTTCTCTACGCCGCCACCACAACCGGCATCTTCAAGTCGGTCAACGCCGGCATCGCCTGGGCGCAGTTGCTCCCTGCCGCCACCACGGCGCAACAGATCCTGCTCGATCCCAAAAGCCCGTCGACGCTTTACGTTCTCCACGGCCCCAGCACCCCGGCCACACAATTCGCCAAATCGACCGACGGCGGCAACACGTGGCAGGACCTCACCGCCGCTTTGCCGCCGGCCTGGGTGCCCACCGTTCCACTTTCCATCGGCTCGATTGCGCTCGATCCGGAGAATTCGCAGAACGTTTGGATGTCCATCGATGCTATAGGCGCCCCTTCGGTATTCAGGAGTACCGATGGCGGACAGCAGTGGCAGGACGTTCACGATTTCCCGGCATATTTCGTTGCCACAGCGGCCAGTCCCGGCGCGAGTGGGACCAGTGTTTTTGTTGATCCAACCGATTCGTCCCGGGTGTACGTTTGCTGCACTGCCGTCCTGGCCTCGACGGCCCATGGCGTGTTCCGCTCCGACGATGGCGGCCAGACGTGGATTGTGGGAGGTCCGGGCATCGCAAGCCCGCCGGTGGTGGATCCGGCCGACCCGTCCACCTTGTATTCCTCCGGCAATGCCCTCGTCGTCAGCACGAATGAAGGCCAAACTTGGACTCAGATGCCGATGTCTCCGCTCGCACCAGCCACTCGCGCGGGCAACCTGGCCGTCGAGCCTACAGGCGGACTGTATCAGGTCTTCGACTACGGCACACTGCTCAAAAGCACGAACGGCGGCAGTCCGTGGACCGCCCTCACCGGACCCTGGATTGAGAACTCTGAAATACTTGCGCTCGATCCCGTCAATCCTTCCTCTACCTTCTATGTCGCTAGCGCCACGCCTTCGGGGGAGCACGCGTTTCTCACAAAGATCGATCCATCGGGCGCGTACGTGTGGGCCACGGTGTTCGGCGGCTCGGAACTCGATTCCGCCCAGGCCGTGGCTGTGGACGCCGCCGGCAACCCGTACGTCGCCGGCGTTACCAGCTCGCTCGATTTCCCCACCGTGAACGCGTTCCAACCGACGAACGCCAGTCAGCCCGCCGGGCGTTTCAACTCGGCGTTTATCACCCGGTTCGATACCAACGGGAAGATAATCTATTCCTCCTACCTGGGTGGCAGTTCGAACCAGACGGTAACGGCCATTGCGGCGGACGCGGACGGCAACGCCTATGTCGCAGGCTACACCGCCTCCTCCGACTTCCCGGTCCTCAACCCGCTGCAGGCCACGCGAGGCTTTGGCCTCTCCACGGGGTTCGTCTCCAAGATCGAGCCAAGCGGCGGTGCGCTGATCTACTCAACGTACCTGGGCGGCACGGATACGTGGGCCGTCAGTGCTGTCTCCGCTATGGCGATCACACCGCAGGGTGGTGTGTGGGTCGCAGGAAGCACCAGCAGCATAGCGCTTCCGCTGGTTGGGGCGCTCCAGCCAAGCAATACCGGGGATGAGTATTTGGCTGAAATCGATCCCACGGGCGCGAGATGGGAGTTCTCGACATACATCGGCCAGAATATTCTCGCGGTCTCGCCACAAACGAATGGAAACCTGTGGCTGGCGCTTGGCGGATCGACCGGCGAGTTGGATTTCGGGCCTCCTCCCACCACTCCAGCCGGCGTACCATTGATCCTCAGCACGTATAATGCTGCGAGTTTTGCCCTTTCGGACATCGTCGCGCCGGGCGAAGCGGTCGCCATTTTCGGCGAGCAGTTTGCGTCCGCGGCCCAGCAGGCCCCGTCGTACCCGCTGCCGAATGCGCTCGGCGGCGTCTCGGTGACGGTGGGCGGAATCGCCGCGCCGCTCTACTACGTCTCGCCGGGGCAGATCAAATTCCAGGTGCCCTATGGCGTTCCGCTGGGTAGCGCAGCGTTGGCGGTCACGAGCGGCAGCCAAACGGGCCAACGCACACTGACGATTGCCGCCGTGGCCCCGGGCATCTTTACCGCCTCGGGGGATGGAAATAGCAGCAACGCTCTTGTAGTGCACGCCTCCGATTACTCTCGCGTCACCGCAAGCAATCCCGCCCATGCTGGAGAGTATCTGGCCATGTTCTGCACAGGTCTCGGCGCCACCGATCCCCCGGCGACCGCGGGCCAAGCGGCTCAAACGGCAGGGCTTTCGGCCGAGTACTTCTTCGGTATGGACATTAGCGGGCGCGAAGCTATGACGACTTACGCGGGTCTCGCGGCTCTACCAAGTCAACTTCCAAGTGCCTGCCGATCAAGAGCCTGGCGTCGCGGTTATCGCCTTCGATATGGGCCTTCGAGCCACGTCGTTCATCGGAAGCAGTCAACTCGTGCCACTCTGGGTGCAATAAGTACAGCCCATTGTTGGGCAAGATGGCCGGACCGGGAAACCTCGTCTGCCATCAGCGAAACAGCACGACGCGGGCGCGGTGGCCTTTACACAACTTCTCATCGCTGGTGTAAAGGACGGCATTCATGGCTTCAGCCAGAGCGATATAGGTGGCGTCATAGGCGGTGAAGTTGTGCCGCAGTTCCCACATACGGCCAATCAATGGCGTATGCGAATAACGCTCCGCCGGGAGCGCCGCCAGTCCTGTGAGAAATTGATCGCTACGTTCCGCCCCTATTCGCTGGCCAGCCACCAGCCTTCGAATCGCACTCACAACTTCGACATCGACCAAGTGGGGAACGATGAACGATTCGTCGCGCCCGGCGAGGTCGCTTCGGATGGAATCGGCAAGGGCGCCGTTGGTGAGGAGTTCGACCACCACGGAGGCGTCCAGAACGATCATCGTGAGTCACGCAGGTCGCGTATGACTTGCGCGGGGCTTCGCTTGGCCCGGATGGGCTTCGCCTGTTGCGTGCGCTCCAGCCACTCCTGCATCGTCGGCCGTTCCGCCGCGCGCGCCAATTCCTTCTTGAGAAAATCGGAGAGGCTCATGCCTTCGCGCGCCGCCCGCGACTTCAGAATGCCGTGCACCTGCTCCGGGACGTCCCTCACCTGGATCATCTTCGACATGTCTTCAGCATACAAACATGTGCCGCACATGTCCATCCGAAGCGGGTAGCCGCAGACATTTCTAATGCACCGTTCGCGTCTTCCTATTCATGTAATCCATCAGCAAATACTGGCCCAGGTTATAGGGCGTGGTGAAGTACGCCTTGCCGCGGCAGATTTCGGTGATCTTCTGCACGAAATTAACCAGGCCGTAGTCGCTGGCCAGCATGAACGTGTTGATCAGGATACCTTGCTTCTTGCAGCGATTGACTTCTTCCAGGGTGCGGCTGATCACCAGCGGATCGAGGCCGAAGGAGTTCTTGTATAGCCGCCCGTCGTCGAGAGTCAGGCAACTGGGCTTGCCGTCGGTGATCATAACGATCTGGCGCATGTCCTTGCGCTCCCGGTTGAGCAGGCGCTGCGCCAGGATCAGGCCATCGCGCGTATTGGTGTAGTACGGGCCTACCTGAACGCGCGCCAGTTGGCTGATGGCCAGCTCCTCGGCGGTATCGTGAAACAGCACGCAGCGCAGGCTGTCGCCGGGGTATTGGGTACGGATCAGATGCGCCAGGGCCAGGGCCACTTTCTTGGCCGGGGTGAAGCGGTCCTCGCCGTACAGGATCATGCTGTGGCTGCAATCAAGCATCAGGACGGTGGCACAGGAGCTTTGGTACTCGCACTGGCTCACCTTCAGGTCGCTGTATTCCAGATTGAGGGGCACCTTCGCGCCTTCGCGGCGGATGGCCGAAAAAAGCGTGGCGCTGACGTCCAGGTTCAGCACGTCGCCGAACTCGTAGGGCCGCGCGGCGCCGGAGGTTTCGATGCCGGTGGCGAGATCGCGCGTATCGTGGCGTCCGAAGCTGGATTTGCCGAGCGAGCCGAGGAGGTCCTTCAGCGTTTTGAAGCCAAGAAAATCGAGCGACTTGTCGGTGAGCTCGAACTTGACCTGGCTCTCTGTCCCCTGGCCCTGGCCGGGTTGGGCCTCGTCGGGCTGGGCTTCGTCGGGTTGTCCTGGCATGGTGATCTGGCCCTCGTCGATCATCTTCTGAACCAGGCGGTCGAGCAGTTGCTCCACCTGCTCGGGCGTCATGGATGCGAGTTGCTCCATCATCTGTTGCAGGCGGTCGTCGTCGAACAGGCGGCCTTCTTCCAAGGCCTGACGCAGCGCTTCCCTCAGCTCTTCGAGGGAGTTTTGATTCCACTCGTTGAATTGCGAGTACTGGGTGTTGAAGCCGCTTTGCAGCAGGAAATCGGCCAGCGCGCGCAGCAGGTCTTCGCCGGCGATACCCAGATCTTCGCCGGTGTAGCGGGAATAGCGGATCGATTTCACCGGTGCGGCCTCCTCAGTTGTACTGCTTGCGGAAGTTGGGGCGCTCGCTCTTCTTCGATTCGCCCTTGGGCTCGTCGCGCGGTTCGCGGTGGCGCTCCTCGGCGGCGAATCCCCGTTCTTCGTTGCGGCTGATGCGGCGGTGGGCGTGCAGGCCCTCGAGGACAAATTCGGCGGCGGAAACCCGCATTGCGTCCGGCTCGTTCGAGCTGAGGCCCAGCGCCTTCACCTTCTCCATTAAGCCCTGGATTCCGCTCAACTGGCGCACCACGGTGGCCGAATCCGCCAGCTCATCCACCTTCAGCGAGCCGCCCAGGTCGAACCACTGAATAATCTGCGCCACATTGACGCCTTCCAGGTATTGGTCGTAAATCTTGCCGACAGCGACGCGGATGATCTCGCGAGCTACCGCGTCGCCGCCCTTCAGTTCGCCTTCGTACTCCAGCTCCAACTTGCCGGTGACGGCCGGCAGGGCGGAATAAAGATCGAGGATGCGGGGCACAGCCAGGGTTTCCTGGGCGCGCAGGGCGCGGCTCTCGGCGTTCGAGACCACGTTTTCGAGCACCGAAATGGGCAGCCGCTGGGAAACCCCGGAGCGCTTGTCGACGCGCTTATCCTCGCGCGCCAGAAAGGCGAGCTGCTCCACTACCTCGCGAATGAACTGCGGCACGCGAATCTCCACCGCGGAGTCGCGCTTGATCCAGGCCTCCTGGGCGGTGATGGCGATGCCCTGCTCCAAAGTGGCCGGATAGTGGGTGCGGATCTCGCTGCCGATGCGGTCCTTGAGCGGAGTGATGATTTTGCCGCGGGCGGTGTAGTCTTCCGGGTTGGCGGTGAACACCAGCATCACGTCGAGGGGCAGGCGCACGGGATAGCCCTTGATCTGCACGTCGCCCTCCTGCATGATGTTGAACAGGCCCACCTGGATTTTGCCGGCCAGGTCGGGCAGTTCGTTGATGGCGAAAATGCCGCGGTTGGCGCGCGGCAGCAAGCCGAAATGTACCGTCAGCTCGTCGGAAATATCCTGCCCGCGGCGGGCGGCTTTGATGGGGTCGATGTCGCCGATCATGTCGGCGATGGTCACGTCGGGCGTGGCCAGCTTCTCTACGTAGCGATGGTCGCGGCTGAGCCAGGCGATGGGCGTGGCTTCGCCTTCCTCTTCGATCAGGTCGCGGCAGCGGCGGCAGATCGGGCGATAAGGATTGTCGTGGATCTCGCAGCCTTCGACGTAGGGCGCTTCCTCGTCGAGCAGCAGTGTGAGCAGACGTATCAGGCGCGTCTTGGCCTGGCCGCGCAGGCCCAGAAGGATGAAATTGTGGCGCGACAACAAGGCGTTGGCGATCTGCGGCGCCACCGTGTCATCGTACCCCAGCACGCCCGGGAACAACGGCTGGCGGCATTTGATCTTGGCGATCAGGTTCTGGCGAAGCTCGTCCTTGACGGTCCGGCGGGCGAGTTTGGCTTCCGAATAAGGGCTCTGGCGAAGCTCCCCGAGGGTACGGGGCAATTCCTGTTGGATGCGTGGCAAACGATCCCCCCCTCTAGCTCGCAATTCTCGCACACTTTTCCATCCCCGTGCTCGCCTGCCGGTTTGACTTCGGAACGGCACGTTCTATCCGCTACACTGGAGGAAAGTGGAGAAGACACAAGAAACCGTCGAGAAGCCCGGACTGTGGAGCCGGTACCGCTACATTTCGCGAGAAGTGCATCGCGGCTTCATTGCCGAGTGGACCGTCACCGTGATCCTGCTGCTGTTCGCTACCGCCAGCCTGGTGCAGGCCTTCGTGATCCCCAGCGCGTCGATGGAGTCCTCGCTGCTGGTGGGCGATCACGTCCTGGTGGACAAGCTGTGTTTTGCGCCCTCGGGCCCGGTTTCAGGGCACATCCTGCCGTATCGGCCGGTGCGGCGCGGCGATATCATCGTGTTCCGATACCCGGTGGATATCAAGCAGGATTACGTGAAGCGGGCCGTCGGCCTGCCGGGCGACCACATCCGCGTGGTCAACAAGCAATTGATGCTCAACGGGCACTTTCCCCAGGAGCCTTACGTCCAGCACGTCACCGGCTACGTCGATTCCTATCGCGATAACTTCCCTTCCGATCCCAATACCATAGTGGCCCCGTCGGCTAAGGACATGTTGGATAACCACGTGGTAAACGGCGATGTGGTGGTCCCGCCGGACTGTGTTTTCGCCATGGGCGACAACCGCGACGATTCGCTGGATAGCCGCTACTGGGGCTTCGTCCCGCGCGAGAATATCGAGGGAACGCCGCTGATCATTTACTGGTCGTACGAAGCCTCCACGGCCGATCTGACCAACGGTAACATCGGCATCGATCACGTTTTCGACGTGATCACCCACTTCTTCACCAAGACCCGCTGGGGGAGGACCTTCAAACTCATCCGCGGGTACCCGCTGCAATAGGGCATCGCCGTCTGACCGAGCCGGGATCCGGGGGGCGGCCTGGCGCACGCGACATTTCCGGGATTAATGGACACGGCCTCGTCAGTACTTTTCGAGCAGGGCGCGATACACGGCGCCATCCTTGGGAAGGTTCAGGCCGAAGTCCGTCTGGTCGCCGTTTAACTGGCGGTTGACCTTCCATTGGCCGTCCTGGTAGCTGCCCTCCTCGACCAGGAAGAAGCGTCCTCCGTCGCCGGGCTTGCGCTGTCCGGGCGCCGGCAACCCGCGCCGGGCACGGAAGCTGACGCGCGCATTGAATCCGGTGAGGACGAACTCCGCCGGCCCGATCTCGGCGATCAGTACGCGCCCGTCGGAGATTTGCGGATCGCCCGCGTCGAAGCCCCAGTTCGGCCGCCCGAACTCGACCAGCACGTCGTACTGCTCCAGGTGCAACAGCTCGAAATCCGTACGGTAGTCCTGGACGGCGGAATGCAGCTTGCCTTCGGCCTGCCAGCGGCTGAGTTCGGCGGCGATCGGTCCCAGCAGTTTGTAGCTGGCGGCAAGGCCGGCGACCATGGTGGGACCGGTGGGGGTCCAGCCCGTCGCGTCCAGCCCGAAAGGCGAGAAACCGATGGCCCCGAATTCGCCCAGAGCCTCGAACAGGCGTTGCCCGGACGGAGCGTCGTAGCTTGTCTCCGGGATGAACATGGGGTTATCGGGACGCCGGTAGGCGGTCATGATTTCGCGGTAGTCTTGCCGGCTGGACAGGTAGATGTCCGGACCGATGGCGTCGAGCGCCGGGGCCATCGCCTTCCAGACGCCCAGCATGGCCGGCTCCGGGCCGCCGCTCGGATAATTCTCGCCCGGGCGCTGGAAGTCGCCGCTCAGGGCCAGCCAGCAATTGGCGTACATGGGCAGCGGATAGGCCTTCTTGCCGGCGGCGGCCACTTCACCGACGTAGGTCGAGAAGCCCCATGCCGCGAAGAACTCTTCGGCCTCGGCGCCGAATACCTGCCGCCAGGTGCCGGGCCTCTTGCCGAGCGCGGCCACCAGTTTCTCCGGTACCGCGCCCTCGAACAGCCGGTTCGCTTCAGCGGAATAATCCCGCGGCGTGCCGTAGGAGCCGGTCTCGTTCTCCACCTGCAGCATGATGACGGTGTGCCGGTCGCCGTCGGTCTGCTTCAAATGCTCCAGCAGCGCGGCGAATGCGTGGCTGTCGGCTTCGAGCGCAGAGTGGAAATAGGGCGAGATCACGCCGGTCCAGTTGCCCGAGACGTCGATCATGGTGGGGAAGTGGGCCCGGTCCTGCTTCATCCAACGGGGCACGTAATTGGACGCGCCGTTCTTCCAACTGCCGAACCATAGCAGCACCAGGCGCAGGTTATGCTCCCGGCCCCAGTTCACGATCTTGTCCACTTCGCCGAATTGGTACTGGCCGCGGGTGGCCTCGACGTTCTCCCAATAGACCGGGATCTCCACCGTGTTGGCGTGGATGGCGTCGACGGTCTTCCACACGTCGGGCAGCGCCGCCGCCCATCCGCTAGAATTGTTCACCTGCTCGCCCAGCATGACGAACGGCTGGCCGTCCACCAGAAGCTGCCAACCGTGAGCGGTCTTCCGCAGCCGCGGCATATCGGCGGCGGCCGCAACCGAGCAGGCGATCGAGACAAAAGCGAATATGAATCCGGCTCTAGAAATTCTCATCCGGGTTTTCCTTTGGGGTTCCTTCCCGCAAGCAATTGTACTCCCGCGCAGTTCCAAAAGGACCCGCTTATCGTAATTGTCTTCCTTACAGGAATTTCGTAGTACAGGGGGCAAACCGCTCCGTGGCGGCCGCGGCTCGGTTAAGGGGGCGGCGAGCCTTGGGCGGAAGCTCCCGCAGGCTTGCGGAAAAACGCCGTAACGGGTGATACCATGAGTGCGCAGTCCGGTTTTCCGCTTTTATGGACCACATCCTATCGATAGTCCTGTTCACGCCGTTGATCGGACTGGTGGTGCTGCTCGCGCTCCCCGCCTCCAATCCACGGTTGATTAAGCTTTGGGCGAATGCCGCCGCGCTGGCTGGTTTTTTGGTTTCGCTACCGCTGGTGTTTCGCTACCAGTCCGGCCGCGATTTTCAATTCGTCGAAAACGCCGCCTGGATCCCCTCCATCGGCGCCAGCTACCATTTGGGCATCGACGGGCTCGGCCTGCTGCTGGTGATGCTCACGACGCTCATCGGTTTCCTGGCGATTCTTTCCAGTTGGAACGCGATTACCATCCGGCTGAAGGAATACTACGCGCTTTTCCTGCTGCTGCAGACGGCCATGCTGGGCGTGTTCATGTCGCTCGATCTGCTGCTGTTTTTCGTGTTCTGGGAAACCGTACTGGTGCCCATGTATTTCATCATCGGTATCTGGGGCGGCCCGCGCAAAGCTTACGCCGCCATCAAGTTCATCATTTACACCCTGGTGGGCAGCGTGGTAATGCTGCTGGGCATTCTGACGCTCTACTACCAGCACTACCTGGAATATCAGACCTTCAGCTTCGACCTGGCCGAGCTGATGCACACGCACCTTTCGGCGGGCATGGGGTGGTGGGTATTTTGGGCCTTCTTCCTGGGCTTCGCCGTGAAAGTGCCGATGTTCCCGTTCCACACATGGCTACCGGACGCGCACGTGGAGGCGCCCACGGCGGGCTCAGTGGTTCTGGCCAGCGTGCTGCTGAAAATGGGCACGTACGGCTTTCTGCGGTTTTCCCTACCGCTGCTGCCGGAGACCGCCAGGAACTCCAAGGTGATCACGATCATGGCGGTGCTATCGATCATTGGCATCGTTTATGGCGCGCTGGCCTCGCTGATGCAGAAGGACTGGAAAAAGCTGGTGGCGTATTCTTCGGTCAGCCACCTGGGGTTCTGCACGCTGGGGATTTTCGCGCTCAATCCGGCGGGAATCGCGGGCTCGGTTCTGCAGCAGATCAACCACGGCATTTCCACCGGCATGCTCTTCCTGGTGGTGGGGGTGGTCTACGAGCGGCGGCACACGCGCGAGATCTCCGAATACGGCGGGCTGCTGAAAGTGATGCCGATCTTCACGCTGGTATTCGGCCTGGCGGCGCTGAGCTCGATGGGTATGCCGCCACTGAACGGGTTCATCGGCGAAATCACGATATTGAGCGGCGCGTTTCAGATGTCGCACGTGTGGGCGTTCTGGGGAGCGGTGGGTATTGCGCTGGGCGCGGCCTATCTTCTCTGGCTGTTCCAGCGCACCATGCTGGGCGAGGTGAAGGAATCCAATCGGCTGCTGCCGGATCTTTCCTGGCGCGAGATCGCGGTATTTGTGCCGCTGATCGCGTGGGCCTTCTGGATCGGCCTGAATCCGCAGCCTTATTTCCACGTCCTGGACCGGCCGGTGGCGCAGATCGTGGAGCGCGTCCAGCCCGGCTACTACGCCGCGCACCATCTGCCCAATCCGCTGGAAGCGCCATCGCCCGAAGCGGAATTGAGATAGTTCGGCGGGACAGACCATCGTCTTCTGTGGTCTGTCGGCCGCTCGCCAGGCCGCAACAGCCTGACAAGCAGAGCTAGGAAGACGATGCGGCCGCGACGCGGGCTTCGGCCAGCGCCACGGCTGCCAGGCACGCATCGGGTTCGGCGTTCGGCAATTGCGCCTGCGCCTGCGCTTCGGCGAACTGGGCGCGAGCCTGGACGAGATCGATCGCCGTACCGCGCTCGGCCACGTCGGCCAGCACGCGGACGCGGTCGGGCAACACTTCGAGGAAGCCCCCCTGGATTGCCAGGTAAGTTTTCTTCCCCGCCGCGGTATAGCTGAGGGCACCGGAACCGAGCAGGCTGACCAGCGGGGCGTGTCCCGGCAACACGCCCAGGTAGCCCTCGCGGGCGGGGATCTGGATTTCCGAAACCGGCTCGCGAACCAGTTCGCGCTCCGGCGTGGCGACCTCCAGCTCGATCATGGCATCGTTGGGCTCAGGCATGATTTCACCCGCCTAGGACGCCTTCTTGAGAGCTTCGGCCTTCTCCAACACTTCTTCGATGGTGCCCTGCATGTAGAAAGCCTGCTCGGGAACGTCGTCGTGCTTGCCGTCCACGATTTCCTGGAAGCCTTTGATGGTGTCGGCCAGGGCCACGTACTTGCCCTTGAACCCGGTGAACTGCTCGGCCACGTGGAAGGGTTGCGAAAGGAAGCGCTGGATCTTGCGCGCCCGCGCCACGCTCAGCTTGTCTTCGTCGGATAGCTCGTCGATACCCAGGATGGCGATGATATCCTGCAGATCTTTGTAGCGCTGCAGAATGCCCTTGACCGCCTGGGCGGTGCGATAGTGATCGGCGCCGATCACGCGCGGGTCCAGAATGCGCGAGGTGGAGGCCAGCGGATCGACGGC
>JBEKZL010000111.1:0-28257 GCA_049509915.1 Bryobacteraceae bacterium
ATCTGCGCGCTGCCGGTCTTGCCTCCAACCGAGTAACCCTCCAGGCGCGCCTCGGGATATCCGGTCCCGCCGGGCATCACCACGCCTTCCATCATCTGGCGCATGGTGATGGCCGTCTCCGGTCGTAGGATCCGCACCGGCGGATCGCCATTGGCCAGTTGGTCGCCGATTTTCAAAACCAGCCGCGGATGCACCAGCAGCCCACCATTGGCGACCACCGCGGCCGCCTGCGCCAATTGCACCGTGGTCACGCTCACCTCCTGCCCCATCGACACGGATGCGAGGGAAACCTTGCTCCATTTCGACAGCGGCCGCAATCGTCCCCGCGATTCCCCCGCTAGCGGTATCCCGGTCTTCTGCCCGAAACCGAATCGCCGCATATATTCGTACATGTTCTGCTGGCCGACCGTCATGCCGATGCGGATGGCGCCCACGTTGCTCGACTTGGCCAGCACCTGGGCCATCGGAAGGGCGCCGTAGCCGCCGTGGGCCTCGTGAATTGTGCGTCCGAACAAAGTGATGCTGCCGTTCCCACAGTCGATAATCGACTCCGGCCGCAACCTGGTGGTCTCGAGCGCCGCCGACAGGGTGATCACTTTGAATACCGATCCCGGCTCGAAGGGAACGCTGGTGGCGTGGTCCTCGCGCTGCGAAGCCTTAGCGGATTCCGGCGGCGCGTTCGGGTCGTAAACCGGGTAGCTGGCCAGCGCCAGGATCTCTCCCGTGTACGGGTTCATCACCACTACGCTACCGCTGGCCGCGCCGTGCGCCGCAACCGCCGCCGCCAACTGCCGCTCCGCTACGAACTGCAGCCGCTCGTCGATGGTCAGAGTGATGGCGACACCCGGCTTGGGAGGCGTTGCGGCCTCGGTCTCGATGCCGCGATGCTGCACGTCCGTCAGCAGGTGTTCCTTGCCGGGGGTGCCGCGAAGATACTGATCCAGCGTCCGCTCCACTCCCGCGTCGCCTAGGCCCGCGAAATCCACGGTCCCCAGCACGTGGGCCGCGAGTGTGCCTTTGGGATAATGCCGCTGCGATTGCCGGTCCAGCGTGATTCCATCCACCGGCAGGCGGCTCAGGCTGTCCCCCTGCTGCCAGTTCAGGTTGCGCGCTACCACCAGGTATCCCCGGCGGTTTTCGCGCGCCGCCACGATCCGCTGGTAAAGCTCGTTCTTATCTTGATGAAGTTTGGCCGAAAGGATTCCGGCGGCGATCACCGGGTCGACCTTGAGAGGATTAATGTGGACGGTATCGACCGGAATACTCATCGCCAATGGCGAGCCGGTGCGGTCGAAGATGCTGCCGCGGGGAGCCGGTGTGTCCACCACCATTTCCTGCCGGGCCCGCGCCATCGCCGCATACTGTTGATGATGCACCACCTGCAGTTTTACGAGAGTGAAGAGGATCGCCGCTGCCCACAGCAGGACACCGCCCACCAGCACTGTCAGACGCCGCTCTGCCATATCGCACTACGTGAAGCAATCACGCCTCCGGAAAGCTATTTCACCATCGCTACCGACGCGTCGGGCCGGTCACCGTCCAGACGCATGATTTGACCGGACGTCGGCGTCACCAGGTTCTGCCGATCCGCCAGCCTGGCCAGATGCTCCGGGCTCAAACGCTCCGCCACCGCCAGTTCCAGCGTCCGCCGTTCGTCCAGCAGGCGCCGCTCCTCGGCCCGAAGGTTCTGCAATTTGTATCCCGAAAGCGTATCGGCCACGCTGGGCGCCAGCACTCCGAACAAAAGCGCCACCAGAATTCCAGCCGCAGCGATCGCCGACCAGCAGGCACCGCGCGATTGCGGGTCCGCTTCCCTCACCAGGCGCGTATTATCAATGGCCTTGCGATAGAAGAACACACTTTCGTGCGGCAAGGCGCGAAGTTCAAATGGGTGCCGCACGGGCCGCGGCGGGGCTCCGACGGTCCCGAATCCGGTCCCGTATGCGTAGGTTGGTTGCGTCGCCATGGTTCTCTCCTTCGTTCAAATCCATTCAATTGCACGCATTTTGGCGCTGCGTGAGGGTGGGTTTGCCGCGGTCTCCGCCTCGCTTGGCCGCAACGGTCGCCGCGTCAGGATGCGGGCCCGCCCGGCACGTCCCAGTTCCCGGAACTTTTCCTTCACTTTACGGTCTTCGCTCGACATGAAGCTAATGACCACCATGCGCCCTCCGGGCTTGAGCAATCCCGGCGCGCTTTCGAGCAGACTGTCCAACTCCCCCGGTTCGTCGTTCACCACCATGCGCAATGCCATGAAGGTCTTGGTGGCCGGATGTAGACGGCCCGTTCTGGGCACGGCCCGCTCCACGACATCGGCCAGATGCCGTGTGCTCCGAATGGGCCGCGCCCGCACGAGTGCTCTGGCAATCCTCCGCGCGCTCCTTTCTTCTCCGAGCTGGAAAATCCAGTCGGCGATCGCCTTTTCGGCGCTTTGATTGACTAACTCGGCCGCCGTCATGCCTTCGGTTGCCGTCATTCGCATGTCGAGCGGACCATCCACCATAAACGAAAACCCTCTCTCCGCGGCGGTGAGCTGATACCGGCTGACACCCAGGTCGGCTATCAGGCCGTCTACTTTGCCGTAGCCCGCTTCCCGGATGGTTTCCGCCAGCGTGGAGAATTTTGCCTCCTGAAACCGGATCCGGGCGGCGCAATCCGCCGTGTTCTGCCGCGCCATTTCGAGCGACTCCGCGTCCCGGTCGTTCGCAATTACCAGGCCCGTCGACAGACGCCGCGCAATCATGCCGGTGTGTCCGCCCATGCCGGCCGTCGCGTCGACGAAAACCCCGTCGGGGCGAATCGCCAGGAGCGATAATGTCTCCTCTCTCATGACCGGGAAATGTTCCATAAGGCATCAGATCAGCCCCGCCATCTCCAGCTTGTTGATATCTTCGCGAGTCACCTGCCGCGCTTCGTTCTTCAGTTCCTCGTACGTCGCCTGGTTCAGGACTTCTATGTGCCCCCGGTTGGCCCGCACGCGAACAGTCTGCGCCTCCAGGTTCAGCTCGCGGCGCAACTCCGGCGGCAACTGTACACGGCCTTGCCGGTCGAAAGTGGATTCGCCTCCCAGGTCCGACGCATTGAACACCAGCTTCCGGACCGCGTCGGGATCCTCACGGTATTTCTCCAGGGTCTCCTCTACCTCCCGCCATTTCTGCATCGGGTAGATTCTG
The DNA here is from genome assembly GCA_049509915.1 of Bryobacteraceae bacterium. Taxonomy (GTDB): domain Bacteria; phylum Acidobacteriota; class Terriglobia; order Bryobacterales; family Bryobacteraceae; genus JBEKYD01. Next base: position 3,171 of record JBEKZL010000111.1, read on the forward strand.
GCTGACTTCCGGTCGAAGCTGGTACAGAACAACTTGTTCTCAGCCAACGCACTCAAAAACCTCTGAAAGTCCACCGGCATTTTCAGGCGCCCGTCTTTATCACAGAAGGCCGGATACATGCCTCTCGGCGGCTCCACCATCGGAATGGCCTGCGAAATCAGCACTGGTACCCGATTACTATCCAATTTTTGGCCTTATTTTGGCCACAACTAATAGTGGCACGGAGGCTGCTTTGTTGCAACATTTTTTTGGCGGGAATTAAGGGGAAGTGAATGAAAAGCTGGGGGTTATACCTGGGTACAAGCTGATCTACACAAACTCGCGCGACCACTACGTATTGATCTGCTGGCGAACAAAAGGAGAAGAAAAGGAGGGGCCAGCGACGGCCGGCCCCTGAAGAAGGAAGGACTTCATCGAGCAGAGCTATCGAGAATTCGGGGTCCGGGCCCCAAAAGTAACGCCGAGGAACGCAGATAAACCCTTTCGTTTCTCATCTGCGTCCCTCAGCAGGCAAATCCTACTGAATCAGGAGATTGGTGCCCACGCTGTAACACGTGCTGCTGGTAGCGGTGCACGAGCCGTTAGCTACTGTAACGCCGATCGAAAACGGAACCACATTGGGCGAGCCGGTGGTGGATGCCAGACTGGACGGAATCTGGAACGTCACTTCGAATACGCCAATCAGGTCTGTGGAGAGCCGCGCGGAAACCAGCGGAGCGCCGGCGTTGTTCACACCCACGATGATCGACCCGGTGGGAGTCACGGCATTCCCGGGGATGGGAAGCGCGTCGGTCCCGACCGATGGACTGGTAGCTCCGAGGCCAGTGACGAAGGCGGTTACGGTCTCGCCCGCCCGCGCCGGGTTCGAGGAACTCATAAAAGACCCGTCGGGGCGTTCGATCACGGCAATGCTGGTACCGTTCGAAAGGGCGTCTTGAAACACGCCCGGACTGGCCGGCAACACCGTAAGCGAAGCGGTTCCAGTCACCGAGCCGACCGTTACCGTCACCGGTATGGTCGATCCGGCTGCCACGCTGCAGGGCAGTTGGAAGTTTAACTGTTGAGTGCCGTTGCTGTTATTCGAAACGGAGTAAATCGGCGCCTGAGCCCCATTAATGGTAAGGCTGTCGCCGCCTAAAGAGTAGGGCAACGCGCCGATATCGGAAGCCGCGACGGTGCCCTGAATGGCAGGCGCGATACCGCCGGCGATGAGCGACGCGATTCCGCACGGTGAGACCGACCCGCGCTGGAAATCCGCGCCGTTATAGAAGTTGGCGGCAGTGAAGACCGGCGCCGCGGAGATTACCGCCAAGGTGAACGTCACGCTGTAAGTGGAAGCGGTCGCGGTCACGGTAATGTTGCCGAGCGTGGCCCCCGCGGTTACCGAAACCTGCGCCTGGCCGCTGCTGTTGGTGGTCGCACTCGTTGTCGATAGCGTGGAAGCAACGCCGGTTGCGGTGAAGGTTACCGCCGAATTCACCGCCGGGGCGCCGGTGCTGCTATTGACCTGCACCACCAGCGGGTTTGGAAAAGCGGCGCCGGCTAGGGCATACTGGCCGTTGCCCGACACAATCGTGATTCCCGTCACGGTGATGGGCGCGGTCGAGTTCTCAGTGAACCTCGCCACTACGGTGGAGTTGGAAGCGGCGGCAGCCGTAATCGTGAACGCTCCAAGATAGGACGCGGCGATCGTAAACGTATCGCTCGCCTGGCCGTTGGAGCCGGTGGTACTGGATGCGGATGAGAAACTGCCAGCCGTAGTCGGCGACACTGTCCAGTTGACGACCTGCCCGGCCAATGCACTGCCGCTCGGACCGCTTACCGTCACCATCAACTGCGATCCAAGCGCTTTACCCGGGTTGGCCACCTGGTTGTTTCCGCTCGCCACCGCCACCGAACCCACGACGGCCGGAGACACAGCCATCTTGACAATGTTCGATTGGACTCCGACCGGCAAGTCACCGGCGTATTGGCTAGTCCAGGTGCTGTAGTTGTTGTTCTTCGCGATGCCGCCGAGGAGCACGGAGAATGTCCCGTTCACACCCGGCACACCGCCGAACACCGCGGCGCAGGTGGCGTAACCATCGGATGCGGTCAGGACGGAATAGGGGTCCGCGCCGGCTGCCGTGGGGCAATAGATAGAGGGGATGGTTAACGACGGTCCGGATGTGTTATCGGCGTTGACCAGCCGCAGGGAGATATTCGGGATGCCGCCACCGGTAGTCGACTCAACGCCGGCCGTGATGCCTGCCGAAAAAGACGCGGGCGAACTCGCCGTCCCCGTGACCGTGTTGCCGAATAGGTTGGCGAGTGCGCTGAAATCGTAGGTCACCGGGGGCACCGCGTTTGTGTTGTTGACGTAATTCGGCAGCGCCTGGCTGAGTATGAAGGTGGCGGAGAAGGCGCCGGCGGTGGCGACAATGGTGTTCTGAGAATAGGTAAAACTCAGGCTTCCATACTGCTGCGTGGGGAAGACCGAGGCGTACGCCAGACCATTAACGTCGGTGATGCTAGTTGTGGTACCCAAGGTTGCGAGGCCGGAAGCAACCGTCCAACTCACCGACTGGCCCACGATCGGGTTGTTGGTGGCGTCCGTAACCTGCACCGTCACGTTGTCGAAAAATTGGAAGGCGCTGTTGACGCAGCCCTCACAGATGAGCTGGCCGTTTCCGCTGACGACGGAAACACTCGCCACCGTTTGCGCGGAAGCCAACGGTGCGACCACGGCGCCCATAATCATGGCAAGGACAAAATACCGGATTTGGTTCAAGAGTTACCTCCTTGTTCACGAAGGAACACGATGACTTGTAGGGATGGACGCGGGGAAACCATAGTGTACCACGCCCTCGGCGTTCCGCGCCGGGATCGGCGATCGAACCACGCGCAAATTATCGATCGTCGATGGCGATAAGAAAAGCCGAGGTGAATCCCGGCTTGGCAGGTGACAGCCCGCGCCAACGGCGCCAATACAAAAAAGGGGGGAGCCGAAGCTCCCCCCCTTTGTTCAGACCATGGAACCACCAGGCTAGTTGCCCAGCACTTCCCCAGTCGGTATCGGCCGCCCCGATGTTTCGGGGAACGACCCATTAGCTGTGTTCATGACCAAGGCCAGGTAACCCATCGCCAAGTTGCGCGCGCCAAGATCGCTGACGAACGCAAAGCCATGAGCGTATTCAAAGTTACAGGTTGCAATCATGTAACCATTGAAGCCTGGAGCCAGTAGTGAAGTTAGACCCGCCCACACAGTACCACTGGCGACCGAAGGCGTCACCGTGGCCGCGGGGGCCGCAGTCCCATACCAGTTCAAAGTGCAAGTACCGGCCTGGGGAGACGTCCCGAACGGATCGGTGGTGGTGTTCGCGATCGCCACACCAGTGTCGAACCCTGCAATCTCCGTCACGTAGGGGAACAGCAGCGAAGTGGTGCAGAGAGTAGAGGTGAAGATGTTAGTAGCCGTCGAAGTGTCGACGAAGCGCGGAATCGGCTGCGACCCGGAAGCGGTCGTATCCGTAGCGCCGATATCGGCAGCATCCGGCGCGTACCGCATATTCACGGTCGCGGTGCCGATTGCAGGCAAGTTGTTGCCGGGGTTGGCGACGTAGAGGAGTGCCACCGGGATGTCGACGTTCTCAACAGTCGAGGTCGAAGTGGTTGTAATTTCCCATGTCGCCATGGCAGTACCGTTGGTGACAGCTAACTGAACTGCCGGGTAGGAAACCCCAGAAACGGACGAAGTGGTGGCAGTAACGCCGACCAGTGTGCCCGTACCGTATAGGTAGGTTGCGCTCGGAATCAGAGTGACTGTCGAAAGCCCTGTGCCGCCGGTAGCAGCGCCGACTCCCACGCTGGGAGCGACTCCGCCGACGAAAATGCTGACGCCGCTCGGGATGTTGCTGAATACTGCCGATATGCGGGTTCCGAAATCAGCCAAGCCTGGAGTTACGCCGGATCCGGCAAGAAGTACAGGCGAGCCGGCGGCATACGGAGTGAAGCCGCTCTCAGAGTTGTAGTTGAGATTCGGAACGTTCTGTTGCACGAGAGCTGACTGATAGCCGGTCGTGTTCGGATACGGGTTCACGCGCGTCTTGAAAGCCGAGGCGAATTGCTCGCTGTAACGCAGGTTGGCCCACGCAACTGGCTGGCTGCTGCTGCTGCCGTACAGGTTTGAACATTGCAGCGATGTAATGGTGCTCAGGGCGGCGCCGTCGCTGGCGGTTCGCAGCGAAGTGCTCAAGCTCTTCGCTACATAACCGGTGGTCAACGCGGAGTTGTTGACCTGAACCGAAGTGGAACCGCTGATCGCCACGTCGGCGATAATGTTACCGGGCAGCGTGCCGCCAGTGATTGCGCTGGCATTCACACGCACGTTGGTGATGTGGTAGATGCGGCTTCCAATAGATGCCGGTGCCTGGATCGGCACGCCGTTGAACGTGACCGAGTTCGTCCCTACGACGCCGAAGAACATGTTGACGTATGCGGCGTTGGTGGACGATGTAGCTGCGTAATAGAAGTTACTCCCACCGAACGACGTTGGTTCGGCAACCGCGGTGCAGCCGGAATAGGGCGTCGGGCATGCAACGATCGGCTGGGCAGCGCCCCAGGCCGAAGTGTTGGCGCCCGGGTCATCGAGAAGCAGCACGGCTTCAGAAGCGGTTCCGTTCGTGCCGCTTAGCAGGCGGCTCGTTACCGTCGTATTCGTGTACACCACGATGTTCGCCTGCGGGATGAGCTGGCCTGCTGTTGTTATCGGCGCGCCGCCGGTGCAAGTGAGCACGATGTCGCCCATCAATTCCGTGATACCTTCAGAACGGGCTTGCGTGGGAACCGTGGTCGCATTGCAGGTCAATGTCTGCGCACCCGCAACCCCGACTAACAGGGTTAACACGGCGAGCGCAAGAACTATTCTGCGAAAATCTGCCATTTCCTTCTCCTTGTAATTTTGCAAATGTTGAATCGGTAGAAGTTTACTTCCAACCTGAGCCTCTTCATGCAACTTCCAAACCGTTCAGACTACCAGGAACGCCCCCGTGTCGGGCGGAGGTTGGTCGCAGCCACCAAGCTTGGCTGCTGTTCCCGTTTATGCTGCTTGCACTGCTGAACCCTTGTTGGCTACCCGTGGCCTTAAATTTGTTATCTTCCGGGCAGCTCAGATGAAGTACACAAATACACACTACCCACTGACGCGGTAAACTCCATAGTGAACTGTCCGCCAGCCCGCTGTCAAGAGAAATCCTCTCCAGCCGACGCTAAAACCGATCTTAACCGTCATTCGACACCATGTACGGATGAAGAGCCGTCCCGAATTACATCATGATTGGGCCTGCGAGTCAAGAGTTTCACACCAAATCGTCTCAATTCTTTAATCGGCAGTCCCGCGCTCATTGAATAGCCACGGAAACCGGATTGCTTGCAACATTTCCCTGCTGCAGGACGAGCGAAATGGCGGCTCCCGGCGGGGTATTGGCCGGAATTGGGATATTCACCTGATATAAGCCGATGAATCCTGGGGCGAGGCCGGCATAAGCGGGCGAGATAGCGACGCGGTTCAGCACGGCCATGACTGGGGTGATCACCGGAGCCAGCGTCCCCTGTACAGACGTGGCCCCCAATCCGGTAGCGTACGCAATCAGGGTCTGTCCCCGCGTGAGCGGGTTGGCGGCGGAATTGACGCTGCCGTCCTGGTTTTCGACCGCACCCTCGGTACCGCTCAGCAAGAAAATGGCTGGAGCGACGGCGGAAACCTGCACGGAAGCCTGCGCCGACCCGTACGCTGAAGAAACCACCATGATATGAGTGCCTGCCGCAATATTAGCCGGAACCTGGGCGTTCACCTGAAAGGGAGTGGCCGCCAGGACGGTAGCCGCCATGCCGTCGAAACTGACCGTGGTCGCGGCCGCGGCACCGGAAAAACCGTTCCCGAAAATAGCCACCAGCCCCCCGGGCGCAATTCCGGCGGTAAAACTGGCGGCGTTCACCACCCTGGAAGCGGCGATGGCCGCCGTCTCCGGCGCCAGCACCAGGTTCAAGGTGGGCCGGGTTGCGGCGTAACTAGCCGGGGCGCTGCCTGAAACGTTGTACTCGCCGCCCTCTTGCGCCAAATCGGTCACGAATGCCTGAAATGGGGCGGACGTCCCGATATCGATCTGATATTCGGCCAATAATCCATCGCAGGCAAGCAACTGGGTCGCCAGGGCGCCTCCCGCTGGAGGATTACCGCTGGAATCCACCGCGTCCCAGAGCGTCACGGGCTGCCCGCAGGCTCCCGATGGCGAAACCACGTCCAACGTGAATGCCTGCATTACGGCCGGCGGTTGGGAGGCGGCGCCCGCCAGGAAACGCCGCGGACTGGGTTGGGTTGTAGTGAATCTCACCACCCCCAGAATCGTACCTTTCCAAGTTCCGCCCGGCCCGGAAAAACCGTTCAAATAGGAATTCAGGTCCGATTTGCCGAAAGCCGGGTTGGGATCCTGAATGGCGATGGAGCCATCCGCGGCCACGCCGGCCGCCACCACGAAGTTTCCACCCGCGTTCGCGCCGTTGAGAGACAGCCCCAGCGAAACCAGCGCCGGCGCGCCGGCCGCCAGGCAGTCGGCAATGGCCGCTAGGCTGGGCTTCTCCGCGGCAACGTCCATGCCGGCGAACTGGGCGGCACGCCACAGGTTCACCACCTGCTGGCCGGCGGCCGAACCGAAAAGAAAACCGTCGCAGTAGGATTTGCCGCCGGCGTCGAGGCTGCAGTAGGAGGCCAGGAACTGGTTGAGCGCCAGGGGCGTAGCCGAGCCGCCCGATACCGAAATCTGCCCCAGGTTCTGATAGTAGGCGAAGATGGACGCCACTGCCGTCAGCAGGGCGCCTTGCTGCGCGATGGTGGCCGAGCCGTTGCCGAGTGCCGCCGTTCCCGCTTCGATCAGCGCCGGGAAATTCGACAGCGTGCCGGCGGTTGCAGTCGCCCCGAATGTCACAGGCGTATCGGTCGCGGCTGGCGCGTTGGCGGTCACCAGGGCGATTCCCGCTGACGCGGGCAATCGCAGGTAGGTGGACGCCTGGCCGTTCGCGTTCGTCACCGCGCTGGCCGCCGTCAGGGACGCGCCAGGCGATGCCTGGAACGTCACGGTTACGTTGGCCAGCGGCGAACCAGACGAATCGGTGAGGGTCGCCACCAGCGGCAGCGGCAGCAGGGCGCCCGGGAGGCCGCTCTGAGCGTCGCCGCCGCTCTTGGTGAAAAATGCCCCGCTGGCCGCCAGCGCCTTCACCGTCAGCGTGGCGCTGGCGCTGGACGAACCTTGTTTAGCCGTTATGGTGATGGTTCCACTGGCAGCCGATGGCGCCACGAATTGACTCCAACTGTAAGCCCCGTTGGCGCTGGTGAACGGGAAACCCGCCGCGCCGGCGACCGAAACCGTGACCGCGCTCGATGGAGCAAAGCCGTAAATGGCGACTTGGGCGCTCGATCCGGCCGTGACGGTAGCGGGATAGATGGCCACGGTGGGCGCGCTGGCAGCCGCTTTGGCGGTGGCCGCGGTAGCGCCAGCGGCGTAGCTGATGGTCCCGCCTTCAAAGCTCTGCTGCGTCAGCCCGCCGCTCACGGCCTGGTCGCCCAGCGGCATGCCGAAGTTCCCCGTGATGCCGCCGCCGGAGGCATAGGCCGCCAGAATCAGGCCCGTAACAAACCAGGATTGGCCGGAAGTCGGGCCGCCGGTGGAAGCGTAAATCGACCCGTTGGCAAAGCTCTGCGCGGTTCCCGAGCTTCCCGTGAAGGTAGTGAACGCGTACGCGGCCCCGGTGGGAGGCCCGGCGCTGCCCGTTTCATAGCCCAGCGCCGCCCACTTCGCCAGCACGGTTCCGCTCACCAATTGCACCGGGCTACCCGCCAGAGCGCCGCCCGCAAACATCTGCCTGCCGGCGGAGGTCGCATCCGACGACGGGTAGCCGACCGAGCCGGCCGGGCCGCCCAAAGCCAGGTACGCCGCCAGCAAAGCGCCGCTCACCACGTAAGCCGTACTGGCGCCGTCGGCCATCGCCAGCAGGCACGTCGCGCCGCTGGCGGTAACCGTCTGCACGTAGCCGCTGCCGGAGCGCGAAGCGGCATCCGGGACCGGCATAGCCGCGGCGAGGTGGTTCCGGGTCAAAGCCGCCTGGAAGGCTGCCGCCACGCTGGTGGGCGCGCCTTCCCCTACCGAGCAACAAACCGCGTTCACGATTATTCTTATGGCGGTACTGGTTATGCCGCCCGCGGTCGCAGTGATGGTGGCCGCGCCGCCGCTCAACGCGGTTACCACCGCGGTCGAGCCGGTGGCCGTGACGGAAGCAACCTGGCCGTTGCTGGTGCCCCAGCTCACCGCCCGCCCCATGGCCACGGCTCCCGAGCTGTCGTAAGGCGTTGCCGTCAGGCTCAGCGTCTGGCCCACGTTCAGGGTAGCGGTATTGCCGGCCGGCGCTCCGGCGATCTGGACCGAGACAATCGGCAGCAGCACCGTGCCGCCGTTGGCCGTGGTCAGGGTGCCCCCTTCGAAAGTTTGCGAATAGCCGCCGGAAGCGAGCGTCACCGGGTTGGCCGTGGGCAGGCCCAGCGTGCCCGAAGGCCCGCCGTTATTCAGGTACAGATCGTAAATCGATTGCGTGACCGAAAAATACGCACCTTTATTCGTGCCCGAGGTGATTTCGTATATGGCGCCCGAGACAAACGTCTGCACCGTGGCCGTGGTAGACGTGGAGGCGGTGATCGCGGTGGCGGCCGTCAGCGGCGGCCCCAGGTCGGTATTTCCGCCCAACGCGTTCCAGGTCGTATAGAAGGTCCCCGAAATGTCGAAGTCCGTGCCGGCCGCAATGGCGGGGTCGTAGGCAAACAGGGCGTAGCCCTTATCGAATACCTGCCAGGTGCAGAGGTTACCCGAGGTTTCCGCCGGGCAACCCTGGGTGTCGGCCAGCGGATATCCCACCGTGCTCACACCCAGGGAAGTGAAATACGAATAAATGTCGGCCCAGATCTGCACCACCGAGACGGTCGCGGTAGCGCTGGTGGAACTGGCGGAGGCCAGGGCCAGCCTGGCGGAGGAACTGGTCGTGCTCTGAAAAGTCTGGATGTATCCCGAGGTTCCAAGCGCCATCACGCCCGTCAGTGGCGGCAGGGTAACCTGCGACGCGAAGCCGCCCCTCTGGTAGGCGTTGACAAATTGTTCTTGCAAGTACCCCGTGGGCGCGCCTACACCGACCGACAAAATCGTATTCAGGGTTACGGTGGCCGTCCCGGTGACCGACGGCAATATGGTGCTGGTGGCGGTGACGGTGACCGCCGTCGTGGAGCCGATGATGGCGGGGGCGGTGTATAACCCGCTCGTCGAAATGCTTCCCAACTGCGGGTTGATGGACCAGGTTACGGTAGTGACCGCCAGGTTCGAAACCGTGGCCGTAAACTGCTGTGTCTGGCTGTTGGTCAAAGACACGGTGCTGGGGCTGATGACGATGGATGGCGTGCTGGGATTGAGTTGGATCGTCACCGTAGCCGATTGGGTCGGATCGGCCACGCTGGTGGCGGTGATGGTGACGGTCTGGGCAACGTTAATGCTGGCGGGCGCGGTGTAGAGGTTAGTGGTGATGCCGCCGGCGCCGGCGGTGCCGCTGGCGGAGGCAAGCGACCCGGCCGGCGGGTTGAGCGACCACGTCACGCTGGTATTGCTAGAGCCGGTGACCAGCGCCGTGAGCGCCGCCGAGCCGCCGCCCTCGAGCGCGTTGGACGTGCTGCTGAGCGAAACGAGAACGCCTGCCCGCGCCGGCAACGCGGTCAAAGCCAGCGTCGCGACGAAGACAGATATTAATAAGGTTAAGTCGAAAAACCGGTGGCTCTGCACGAATACCCGATATGGTAGCGCGCTTAAAGTGTCAAAATTGAAAATAGACGAAAGGCACCGGCCGGTCCGTAAAGCCGATCAATTCCAGGCAAAACAGGCACAGTGCGAGGGCGCCTGAATAAACCCAGGCGGGAGTTTCCGGCAGCCGCTCGAACCAGTTGAAGCGCTCCTCGGCCGCCGCCAGGGCAAGACTGGACACGGCGATCCAAAGCTGCCAGTGCGGCCACATCAGATGGCCAGCCGGCCCGTGAAACAATCGCCCCAGAATTTCCAGGCTCGCGGGCACCGTGCGGGCGCGAAAAAAGACCCACCCGATCGAGGCCAGCGCGAAAGTAAGCAGTACGCGCAACGGGTTCCGGCCCGGTTTGGGATCCACGCCCAACGCGCGTTCGGCGGCCAGCAGCCCGCCATGGTATCCGCCCCAAATGACAAAATTCCAACTGGCGCCGTGCCACAGCCCGCCGAGCAGCATGGTCACGAGCAGGTTGCGATAGGTCTTGAAACGCCCGCCGCGGTTTCCGCCGAGCGGTATATAAAGGTAGTCGCGCAGCCAGGTGGATAACGAGATGTGCCAGCGCCGCCAGAAATCGGTGATGCTGGAAGCCAGGTACGGCCGGCGGAAATTTTCCGGGAAGCGGAAGCCTAACAGGTGGGCCAGGCCGATCGCCATGTCGGTGTAGCCGGAAAAGTCGAAAAAGATCTGAATCGAGAAAGCCACCACCCCGCTCCAGGCGGCGAGGCACCCGGGATAGGCCGCGGGGTTTGCGAAATACGCGTCCGCCAGGCGGGCAAACTGGTCGGCGACCACGAGTTTCTTCACCAGTCCGAAAACCACCAGCCAGACGCCGAGCAGTTGCTCCCTCGAATCCGGCGCGCGCCAATGGTACAAGTCGCGAAAAAAGTCGTGCGCGCGCACGATCGGGCCGGCCACCAGTTGCGGGAAAAAGGCGATGTACAGGGCGTAGTCGACGACGTTGGTGATAGGTTCCTGCCGGCCGCGATACACGTCGACGACGTAAGACATGCTCTGGAAGGTGTGGAAGCTGATGCCCATGGGCAGGATAATGGCGAGGGCCCAATCGCCGGCCGGCCTTCCCAGCGCGAGCGCCAGGTTCGACGCCAGGAAATTGTAGTACTTGAAGAAGCCCAGAAAGCCCAGGTTGGCGGCAAGGCTGATAATCAGCGCGGCCTTTCGGCGGGCGCCGGTGGCGGCGCGCCGGATCCACCTCGCGGCAGTGTAGTCTATGGCCGTGAGCGCCAGAATCAGCAGAATGAACTTGGCGTTCCAGCACATATAAAAGAAGTAGCTGGCCGCCAGCAGAATGTATTTGCGGAAGGGCCTCGGCGAGGCATAGAACAAGGCCACGACCACCACGAAGAAGAGAAAAAACTGGGGCGTGTGAAAAAGCATTACCGGGCGGGCTCCTGGGGCGCGCCTAACCATTTCCCGGCGAGTTGCGCCAGTTGACGCGAGAACTCGATGCCGCCGGCTTCATTCAGGTGCATGGCGTCGCCGAACAATTCCGGCCGCTCCAGCGAATCGAAGGTGTGTTCGTCGGCAAGCGTCACACCCGGCCGCCGCGCCAACTGGCGCACGGAGCTATCGCCATCCTCCGGAAGACCGGGCCGCACCACCGGGCCGCGCGGCAGGCGATAGAAGGAGATGCGGGTGCGGGTGCCGCGGTAGCGATCGACAATAGCGCCGATCCAGCGCAGCCGATAGGCCGCGTAAGCGGGGGTGACGGGCGCAACCGGGCGCAGCAGCACGTCTTCGGCTCCGCGCCGCCGCTCGGCATCCATCCAATCGGGGAACGCCGTGATCCGGTTGGCGGCCCAATCCACCTCGATGCCTTCCAGGTTGTGACGCTCCCAGACGGAAGTGTAAATCCAGCTCGCGCCCATCCGGTGTACCAGGCGCACGTTTTCCTCGCGGGCGTGGCGATGCGCCAGGTAGGCCTGAAAGTCCTGTTGAAACGCCATCCCTTTGAGCAGCACGGTTCTGGCCGCCAGCGCGCGCAGCGGCCATTCGGTGTAGGACATGGAGAAGCTCCAGAGGTCGCTCAGGCGAAGTAGCGGCGCCAGGTAGCGAAGGTCCAGCTCGCGGTCGGCCACCGGCTCGAATTCGCGGTCGTTGTAGGTATCGAACGGCACCAGGATGGCGGCATAGCGATCGCGGCGAGGGTCCACCTCGCGCAACATGTAATACCAGCAGCGCGGCGTGGTGCCGGGCACGGCGATGGTGGCCAGCGTGTAGCCGGTTTCGGGCGTGAGCTGGTCGGTCACACGGGTCTTCAGCCCCACCCGCGAATCGCCCACCGCCAGCACCTGGTTCGGCCCGTCGAGCGGACGGTGAATCTCGTTCCACACAAATTGCTCGAGGTATCCAGCCGTGGATTTCGGTTCGAGGATGGAGGTGTAGCCGGTGCGAAAGGCCAGCGAATCGAGCGCCAAGAAGAAGACCAGAGCCAGGCCGAGCCGGAGGAAAAGCCGAGTCACCAAGCCGTAATTATAGCTGTCAGCGGTCGGCTAAAACCCGTGGGGCAGGCGCTTTCGCCCGCCCTGAATTGCGTCGCAGGCGCACAAGGGTTGACGGCCAATGGCTGGAAGCTGATCGCTGAACGTTTGGTCGGCGTATTGCGCTAGAGAACGGCGCGTATTACGCTATGATTATGCGGACCATTTCGGTGAAGTTGCCCGAGGACCTCCTCGCTCAACTCGGCCGGGAGGCCAAGGCGAGGCGGGTGACGAAATCGCAGCTTGTGCGGGAGAGCCTCGAAAAGGGCCTGTACGAGCAATCGCCAGACGGCGCGGTCTCCTGTTATGACCTGGCACGCGACCTTGCCGGCTCGGTGAAGGGCCTGCCCAAAGACTTGGCCCACAATCCGAAATACATGGAAGGCTTTGGCCGGTGAGAAAGGGTCCGGGCCTGCTCGACACCGGCCCGCTTGTCAGCTTCCTCGCCTCCGGGTTGACGCACCATTCGTGGGCGTGCGAACAGTGGAACGGGGCGGGTTTTTGTGACGGCATCGGTCGTCGGCGGTCGGCCAGCACCGCGGCCGATCGCGGCTCCTTGAGGCACGTCGCGCCGATCGCTCCTACCCCGCCAGCGCTTCCGCCAAATGCGGCTGATAGGTGCAGCGCGGGTCTTCGGCCTGGTAGTCTCCCGTGAACGCATAAGCGCGCGAGCGCGAGCCGCCGCAGATTTTGCGGTATTCGCACAGGCCGCATTTGCCGCCGCGATGGTCGGTATCGCGCAGGTCGCGGAACAGCTCGGAGTTGCGATAGACGTCGGTCAGGCGGTCGCGTAAAACGTTGCCGCCTCTCAGCGGGAGAAAGCCCGAAGGGAAGACTTCGCCGGTGTGCGAAACGAACACGAAGCCTTTGCCATCGCTCACGCCCGAGGTCCGCCATGCCACGCCCTTGGCGCTTTCGTTTTCGGTAATACCATGTTCGGCCTTGGCGCGCTGCGCCACATAGCGGCGATAGTGCATGGCTTCGGTTGTCTTGACGCCGAAAGGAGCGGTCTTCGAAAGCTGGTACATGAACTCGAAGACTTTTTCGTACTCTTCGGCGGTCAGGTCGTCGTTTTCCAGAGCGCGGCCGGTCACGATCAGGAAGAACAGGCTCCACATCTTCGAGCGCACTTCCTTGACGATCTCGGCCATTTCCTCGAGCCGCGCCATATTTCGCTTGGTCACCGTAGTCTGGAATTGCGTATCGAGACCGATGTCGCGGGCATGGCGCAGCGCGAACATGGCCCGGTCGAAGGTACCTGGAATGCCGCGGAATTCGTCGTGCGTAGCCGCGTCCGGCCCATCCAGGCTGATCGCCATGCGCGAGACGCCGGCTTGCTGAAATCCGTCGATGGCCTTGGCAGTCAGCAGGGGCGTGGCGCTGGGGGTGACGTTGGTGCGCAGGCCGATCTTGGCCGAGTAGCGCAGCAACTCGAACAGATCCGGGCGCTTGAGCGGATCGCCGCCGGTGAAGACCATCAGCGGCGGTTCACCCGGATGGAAGGGATGGCCGCCTCCATGAGCCGGCTTGCCCGCGGCGGCAGCGGTAGCGTCCCCGAAACTGCGAATCTCGTCCAGCAGCCGGTAGCCCTGCTCGGTCGAAAGCTCTTGCGGATGCCGTTCGGACTGCGCCGAAGCGCGGCAATGCACGCAAGCCAGATCGCAAGCCTGGGTCACTTCCCAAATGACCAGCATCGGCGCTTGATCGAAGTTCATTGAATTCCCCCTCAGGAGGGATCTCACGTGCATTTTCGATTCCATACGGAAGTCCCGGAACTGCGTGGCAATATTCTACAGTTAAGGACCTCATTAGCCTTAGTTGGGGCAAAACACCCAACTTGCCCCATCTTCAGGGCCGGCGTTTCCCTCAAAACCCGGCACGGGCAGCTCCGAACGCCATCGTCTTGTCGGCCAGCCAAGGCGACAATCGGGCGAGCAAATCCAATATGCAATAATCGAGCCCGATGACGACCCGGCAGGGGTCGGCGAGGAGTTCATCCAGGCACCGGCGGGCCACGCGATCTAATCGAAGTCCTCGGTTCATCAGAAACCGCTCTTCCAGCTTACGCCGCTCGTCGAAATCGGATATTCCGTTGCGAACCAGCGACGTGTGTAACGGACCGGGATACAGGAGCGTTACGCCAACGCCGCTGCCCGCGAACTCCAACCGCAGCGATTCGGAAAAGCCGCGAAGCGCTCCCTTTGACGAAGCATACGCGGTTTTGCGAGGATATCCCAGCCAGGCGAAACAGCTCGAGACATTCAGAATTTGCCCTTCCCCATGCTTTTGGAGAAACGGTAGAAAAGCTCTGCAACCATAGACGGCCCCAAAGAAATTCACTTGCATGATCCGCTCAAAATCCGCCGCGCCCGTGTTGGTGAAGACGGCCGACGCGGAAACCGCTGCGTTGTTGATCAACAGGTGTACGTTCCCATGGGCGCCCACGATCTCCCCCGCCGCGCGCTGAAATGCCTGCTCGGAGCCAACGTCCGCGCAGTGGCCCGTCACCCGAAGTCCGGGCCGCGCGAGTTCTTCCGTCGCCTTCCGCAGTGCGGACGAATCGATGTCGATCAGCGCCAGATTACACTTGCGGGCCGCGAGTTCTCCCGCCAGCGCTCGGCCAAGGCCGTTGGCCGCCCCTGTAATTACGGCAACCTTTTCCTTATACCCACGTATCACTATCACGGGTATAGCAGATCCCGGTTGTCAGCGCCGAATCCCTCTTATTCGTAGCGCAGCGCTTCCAGCGGATTCACTTTCGACGCGCGCCGGGCGGGCCAATACGCCGCAGCCGCGGCGGTGAGCGAAAGTAGCAGGGCGGCGCCGGCAACGATGGCTGCATCCGTGCCGTGAACTCCGAACAGCCGGCTTTCGACCAGGCGGGTACACGCGAGCGCTACCGGAATACCCAGCCCCAGGCCGAAACCGAGAATCCAGACGAGATCGCGCAGGACCATGGTGCGGATTCGGGCCGGCGCGGCTCCCAGAGCCATGCGAATGCCGAACTCGTGGGTCCGCCGCGCCACGCCGTGCGCCATCACCCCGTACAGGCCGAGCATGGCCAGCGCAGTTGCCAGCATGGCGAATGCCGATGCCAGCCTCAAAATCAATTCGTCGGAGCGGATGTTGTAATGCACCTGGTCTTCGAGGCCGCGGAAATCCACCAGCGGAACGTCGCGGTCGATGGAACGCATTACCGCGCGGATTTCGGGTGCAATCCGTTTCTCCGGCAGCTCGGACCGCACATAGAAAGACATCACGGAAAGCTGCGGGTCCTGCCGCCAGGGCCGGTAGAAGACCGGCGGGGCGGAGGCGCGCACGCTGGAATAGTGGCTATCCTTGACCACCCCGACGATCTCGGTATCGATCTCGCCGTTCTTGCCAAAACCGATGTGTTGGCCCACGGGGTTGCGGCCATCGAACAGTTGCTTTACAAAGGTTTCGTTCACCACCACTACTTTGGGAGCCGAAGCCGTATCTGAATCTAGAATCTCCCGTCCGGCGATGAGCGGGATGCCTAACTTGGACAAGAAGCCGGACCCCACGTCGTCGTATTTCGAGTTCGGCCTGCGTGCGCCGGGCGCCATGCCGGCTTTGCTGAAGCTGGTGCCCCAATTACTGCCGCCGATCAGGGGCACACTGGAAGCAGCCACGCTACGAACGCCGGGGATGGCGGCCAACTGCGCTTCGGCGCGCTCGAACAGAGCCTTCGATTGCTCCGGGGTGTAACCATTGGAATGAGGATCGATGCAGAAGCCGATCACGTTCGCGGTGCGGATTCCCAGGTCCACATGGAGCAGGTTGACCAGGCTCTTCAAAAACAGGCCGGTCGGCACCAGCAGGATGATGGAGATGGCGACCTGGGCGCAGACCAGTGCCTGGCGCAGCCGCACAGGTCCGCGGGAGGCAGACGATTTGGCGGATTCGTCGCTGAGCGCGGCGGCCACCGAAGCGCGCGCGGCGTCCCAAGCCGGATAAAGACCGAAGAGAAGGCCGGTGAGCAAGGTCAGACCCAGGCTGAAACCCAGTACCGGCCAGTTGAGGCCGACGGCGGCGAAGGAATCGCGAGAATCGCCGCCCCAGGACGCCAGCAGCAGCTTGAGGGTAACCGCGGCGATAGCCAGGCCGGCCGCGCCACCGGCGCCGGCCAGCAGCAGAGCTTCGGTGAGGAATTGCGCCATCAGGTCGCCCCGGCCGGCGCCCATGGCCGCGCGGATGGCCAACTCGCGGCGCCGCTCCGCCGACCGCGCCAGCAGCAGGTTGGCCGCGTTGGCCATGGCAATTAGCAGCACCAGCGCCGTGGCCAAAATCAGAATCCGGAGAGCAGAGGCGTAGTCGTCGCGAAACTCGCTGTTCCCCTTGCTGCCGTCCTTCAAAGACAGTTTCTGCTGAAGGAAGGGCGGCGCCTGTTCCACCTTCCCACGGACATTCCGCGCAATCTCTTCGACCATGCTATGATAAGGGCCGTTCAACGCCGCTTCCGCGCGTTCCCGCGTGACGCCCGGATGGAGCCGGGCAACCAGGTAGATCCAGTAGTCGTCCAGCTTGTCGGTGCCATCCCAGCCCTCGGTGAGATGCGGCTTGAAAGACATGGGCACAAAAACGCCGGGCTCGGCACCGACCGTGGTTCCGATGAAGCCCCGCGGGGCGATGCCGACCACGGTGAATGGTTGGCCGTTTACCTTCACGGCTTGGTTCAGCACATCCGGCTCGCCGCCCAGCTTCTCCTGCCAATAGCGATAATCGACCACCGCGACCGGGTTGCCGGCGCCGGGCACGTCGTCTTCCGGGCCGATCATGCGGCCTAGCAGGGGCCGCACGCCCATCACCTGGAAATAGCGGCCGGAAACCAGCATCGTCGACCCCGCGACGGTCTGGCGCGAAAAGGCGATGTTACTCGCCATTGTGCAGAAGCCGGCCACGTTGGTCGCTTCGGTGTGTCTTTCCAACTCGCGAAAGGTGCGCCAGTTGAAGATGTAGTCCTGGCTACCGGAATTGTTGGAACGGGTGCTGCCGTTCTTGAGATTGCCGGGCGAGGTGAGGAGCACCAGTTGTTCCGGATGGGGAACCGGCAGCGCGCTCAGCACCACCTGGTGGAGGAGCGAAAAAATGGCGGTATTGACGCCGATGCCGAGTCCCAACGACAGCACCACCACCGGGCTGAGCAGTGGCGATTTCGCCAGGCTGCGGAGGGCAAAACGAATTCGTCGCATAGGCCAGTCTCCCGAATTACTTTTGGACGCGGCGGCGGCAAAGCTGGATAGCAATCCCTTACCTGCCGCGGCTCCGGCATGCCGGGTAGGGGAGCGTTGAAAAATCAAATTCGAGCCGCCAATAGACGTAGATAAGCCCTTTAGTTTCTTTGCCGGCGTTCCTCTGTGTTCACCTCCATAAGATGGCCTGCACGAACCGGCGCGGGAATGCGTCAGAATAACAGAAGCCATGCGTTTGGCAGCCTTAGTACTAGTATTGTCAGGTTGTTGCCTCTGGGGCGGCGAGTTCGCCGTGTTCGCGAGCGGGGCCCGGATGCACGTGGACCGGCACGAAGCCGCCGCAGGCAAGATCTTGCTCTATGTCGGCGAAGGCTTCACCGAGCTCGATGCCAATATGGTGACAGGTTTCGAGCCGGACGGTGTGCCAGCTGCGCCGGCGGCCGCTAAACCGGCCGTGGAACCCGGACAAGCCGCCGGCGCAAAGCCTGCGCTTTCACCCAGGGAACTGGCCGATGCCGCGGCCGATAAGTACGGCCTGCCGCGCCAGTTGGTGCGCAGCGTGATGGCGGCCGAGAGCGGTTTTCAAGCGCAGGCCGTTTCGCCCAAGGGCGCCATTGGACTGATGCAGTTGATGCCCGAAACGGCGCAAGCCTTGGGCGTAGACCCATACGATCCGGCGCAGAACGTGGACGCGGGCACGCGGTATTTGCGGGACCTTCTGAATCAATACGATTTCGGCCTGTGGCACGCGCTGGCGGCGTACAACGCGGGTCCCGCGGCGGTGGACAAATATCGGGGCATTCCCCCCTACGCGGAAACCATTCGCTACGTGGAGCGTATCGACCGGGAGTATCGGCAAAACCAGTAAGCGGGGCAGACTACATAAGAAGATAGTCCGCCCCACTCGCAAGGCCTACACTGTCTCTACCGGAACCGGGGCGGCGGCTTCGGCGGCCATGACGCCCGACAGAGCGGAGACCACCGATGCCAGGCGAATCGCGGCGATGATGGACTCCTCGGTCATGCCGCGCTCGCGCAGCGCCTTTTCATGGGAATCGACGCAGGTAGCGCAACCGTTGACCGCCGAGGCCACCAGGCACCACAGCTCGAAGTCGGTGGGGTCCACGCCGTGCGTGCGCATGATCTGCATGCGCAGCCGGGCGGGACTTTCGGCGTACTTGGGATTGGAGCTGAAGTGGCGGAAACGGTAGAAGATGTTGTTCATCCCCATTACCGCCGCCGCCGCTTTGGCCGCGAATAGAGCTTGCTCGCTCAAGTGGGCGCCGGCATCTTCCAGCAGGGCCTCGATCACCGTAGCGTTGCGGCCGGCCATTGCCGCGGCCACCGCCGAACCCCAGATCTGCTGCTCGTTCAGTTCCGGCTGGCGGAGCAGCGTGCCAAGGTTCAGTTTCAGGTCTTTGGCGTAATTCGGGCAGGATTCTAGTAGCGTTTCGATGGACATGGATTCCGGTTCCTCGTCGCGCGCCGCGGTCAGACTACGACTTCGAGCACTTCCTCGCCCTTCTGCCAGTTGCAGGGGCAAAGCTCGTCGGTCTGCAGGGCGTCCAGAACGCGCAGGACTTCCTGGGGATTGCGGCCCACCGAAAGGTCGTTGACGGAAACGAAACGAATCACATTATCCGGGTCCACTACGAAAGTCGCGCGCTGGGCCACGCCTTCGGCCGGATCGAGAACTCCCAAAGCCGCGGTCAACTCCCGCTTGATGTCGGCCAGCATCGGAAATGGCAGGGTTTTCAGGTCGGCGTGATGGGTCCGCCAGGCGTGGTGTACGAACTCGGAATCCGTGCTGCCGCCCAGGATTTGGGCATCCCGATCCTCGAATTCCCGATTCAGCTTTCCGAAAGCCGCAATCTCGGTCGGACAAACGAAGGTAAAGTCCTTCGGCCAGAAAAAGTAAATCTTCCATTTTCCAGGGTAGTCCTGATCGGTGATCGTTTTGAATGCTTTCCCTCTCTCCAGGCTTACGGTCGCCGGCAGGGAAAATGCGGGGAATCTCTGTCCTACTCCTAACATGTGTTTCTTTCTCCTAAGTCTATATGAATGCTTCAAACGTCGCTTTGCCGACACCGATAGCTCTCGACACCAACCGCGCCCAAACGATCACGGCCCGGGTCGGGCCTTTCATCGATCAACAGGGGACTATTTGGCGGAGCCGCCAAAGACAGTGGCTGGTATGGCATTCCAGCCAGGCATCGAGACTCACTCGGTCTGCCCGGGAGGAACGACGTCCATCCGGGCGATCTGTTGAACCGGTACGACTGATTACTACAACGGCAACTCGTCCAGCTTAGCCGCCAGGATAAAATCGCTCTCCGTCAAGCCATCGATCTTGTGGGTCCAGATCCGAACGTCCACGTGGCCCCAGCCCAAGCCCAGTTCGGGATGGTGACCCTGCTCTTCGGCCACGGCTCCGGCGCGGTTGACAAAAGCCAGCGCCGTGAGAAAGTCGGGAAACTTATAGCTCTTTTCCAAATGATGGCCATTGGCCACGGTCCAGCCGCTCACCTGGGCGGCGAGGGTTTCGAGCTCTTTACCGGCCAACGGAGGCACACCGCCGCGGCAAGGTACGCACTGTCTCTCAGCCAGACTCATCTCTAATCTCCTTGAACCTTATCCGCGCTCAGGCAAGCCACGCACAAACCGCGAAACACAATGTCGAAGTGCCGCACCCGGCGGGCACCTAAAGCGCCGCTAGCCGCGGCGGGAAGATCAAACCATCCGATATCCTCAACCGCGCCGCAGCCCTCGCACAGAAAGTGATGATGGGGATGGAAGTTCACATCGAAGCGCGCCGCCTTGCCTTCCGACACTACTCCGCGCACCAGCCCCGCACCCTCCAGGACTCTCAGGTTGTTGTAAACCGTGGCGCGGGAAGCTCGCGGGTCGGTACGGTTGAGGGCCGCAAAAATCTCTTCCGCCGTGGCGTGGACCGGTTGAACCGATAGGTACCGAAGCATGGCGAGGCGCTGCGGCGTCGACTTGAGACCGGCGCTTCGAAAGGCGGATGCTATGTCGATCGGCTCTAGCACGTCGGGTCACAGCATTTAGACTAAATCTAAATTAGAGAAATGTCAAATTAAACCATCAGCCCGCCCCCAGCTTAATCAACTGCGCGGCGTGTTTCAGGGCTTCCTGGGTGAGGGTTTGGCCGGAGAGCATGCGGCCGACCTCGCGGGTGCGGGCTTCCTTATCGAGCTCCTCGACGGAGGCGATGGTGCGGCCGCGCGATTCCAGCTTCTCGACGCGATAGTGGTGGTCGGCGAAACCGGCGATCTGGGGCAGGTGGGTGACACACAGGACCTGGTTGGTTTGGGAAAGCTTCTTCAAACGGCGTCCCACGCCTTCGGCCGCACTGCCGCCGACGCCGGCATCCACCTCGTCGAAGACCAGTGTGCGCTGGTAGGCCGACTTGGCCGGGGCAAGACAGGTCTTCAGAGCCAGCGCAATGCGGGAGATTTCGCCGCCGGAGGCGACTTTTTCCAGAGCGCGCGGCTCTTCGCCGCGGTTGGGCGAAACCAGGAATTCCACCGCGTCGGCGCCATCGGCCGACCAGGCTGCCGGCTCCATGGAGACGCGAAATACGGTGCGGTCCATGGCGAGCTCGGCCAGTTCGGCTTCCACCCGCTTCTCCAGACGGCGCGCCGCGGCAGCTCGGGACCGGGTCAGCTCGGCGGAGAGTTTCTCGTAATCGGCCGCCAGGCGCTTGCGAGCTTTGC
Source organism: Bryobacteraceae bacterium (assembly GCA_049509915.1). Taxonomy (GTDB): domain Bacteria; phylum Acidobacteriota; class Terriglobia; order Bryobacterales; family Bryobacteraceae; genus JBEKYD01. Next base: position 24,483 of record JBEKZL010000111.1, read on the forward strand.
GCAGCTCCTCCATGCGCACGCCCGCGCTTTCCAGCTTTTCTATCTGGCCGCGCGTCTGGTCGAGGAAGGCCAGCACGTCGGGGATGGAGGCCCCATACTTGCGCTTCAGCCGGTCGATGAAGGCCAGGCGCGTTTCGATTTCTTCCAGCCGCGACGGGTCGGCATCCAGATGGGAGAGATAATCGCGCAACCCGTAGGCGGCTTCCTGGAGGCTGAGCTCGGCCGCGCGGAGGTGCTCCCGCAAAGGCGCCAAAGACTGATCGATACGGCACAACTCGTCCACTTTGCGGGCAGCCGTGCGGCTCTGGGCCAGGGCCGATTCGGGGCGGTCGTAAACCGCCGCGTAGGCGATCTGGGCGGCCTCTTCCAGCCGCTGCACGTTTTGCAGCACGCGGCGCCGGTTTTCGAGCGTGGCATCCTCGTCCAGCCCGAGCGCGGCAGCTTCGATTTCCTTGCGCTGAAAGGTCCACAGATCGAGCAGACGCAGCTTTTCCTGCTCGGAGCGCTCCAGTTCCTGCAGCTCTCCGGCCGCCGTGCGCCACTGGCCGAAGGTGGTTTCCACCTGGGCCAGTGAATCGCCGTGGCCGGCGAACGCGTCCAGCATGGCACGCTGAGTCTCGGGTGAAAACAGGAGCTGCTGATCGTGCTGCCCGTGGATATCGGCCAAGTATGGGGCGAGTTCTTTCAGCAAGGAGGCGGCCACCGGACGGCTGCCCACGTAGGCTCGGGACCTGCCGCCGGAGAGAATTTCGCGCTCCACCAGCAGCTCACCCTCCTCGGCTTCCAGACCGGCGGGCTCCAGCACCCGGCGCACCGCGGTATGGTTCCGCACATCGAAAATGCCGGCTACTCGCGCCCGCGCCTCACCCGTGCGAATCGTCTCGGAAGAGGCGCGCGCCCCCAGCAGTAGGCCCAACGCGTCTACCACAATCGACTTGCCGCTGCCGGTCTCCCCCGTCAACAGATTTAAGCCGCTGTGGAAGCTGACGCGCAGGCGCTCGACCACGGCGTAATTCTCCACCACCAGCTCCAGCAGCATGACTCAGCCGATTATAACCATGTTTTAATGTCGGCTTTCGCCTGAGCCCCTGCGTCTATGTGTTAGATTGAAAACAGGAGACGAATTGAGTTTCGCTACTCCCATCGCCTTCTTACTCCAACTAGATATTCTGGAACTGGTCCAACGCAACGGCCCGGCCGAGGACGTTGTGCTGGGGATCCTGGCCTGTTTTTCGGTATTTTCCTGGACCGTGATCCTCTCCAAATGGAGCTCGCTGCGCGGCGCCGCGCACTCCAATTCACGCTTCCTTCGGGCTTTTCGCAAAGCCAACGGCCTGGAGGCGGTCATGGTGGCCAGCGAGCAATACCGGCCTTCGCCACTGGTTTCGGTTTTCGACTTCGGCTACGAAGAAGTCGAGCGGCAGGTCAAGAAGAAGGGGAGCGTGACCAACCGCACCGCGCTCGAGCGCTCGCTACAAATGGGCGTGAACGAGGAAATGGGCCGGCTGGACCGCAATATGCAGTGGCTGGCCATCACGGCGTCGGTAACGCCCTTTATCGGGTTGCTGGGCACCGTGCTGGGTATCATCAACTCTTTCGAGGCCTTGGGCCAGCAGGGGAGCACCAGCCTGCGCTCCATCGGGCCGGGGATTTCCCTCGCCCTCATTGCCACCGCCGTCGGCCTGGTGGCGGCCATCCCGGCTGCCATTTTTTACAACCTGTTCGGAACCCGGATTCGCGAAATGGGCACGCGGATGGATGATTTCGCCCTGGAGTTCCTGAACCTGGCGGAACGCAGCTTCGGAGAGTAGCGGATGGCATTTTCCGGCAACGGCGGCGGACTAGGGTCGCGCAAGCGCAACGGCGGGATGCTGGCGGAGATCAACGTCACCCCGTTCGTGGACGTGGTGCTGGTGCTCCTCATCATCTTCATGCTCACCGCCCACGTCATGGAATTCGGCATTGAAGTCGACGTCCCCAAGACCAAGTTCGTAAAGGATACGGCGCAGGAGATGCCTGTGGTCACCATCACCAAGGACGCCACCATTACCCTGAACGGCAAGCCGGTGAACATCAACGATCTGCCGGCGACCCTCCACCTGAATTTCGGCAAAGCCAAAAGTGTATACGTTCGCGCCGACAGACAGACCATCTGGGACCCGATCGCGCAGGTGACGGCTGCGCTGGGCGCGGCCGGATTCCAGGTCAATATGGTGACGCAGCCGGAGGATACCGCAGCCCAAGGTCGGCCGTAATGTCCGCGCATGCCGATATCTTCGATCGGAAGGACCCGCTCACCCGCTGGTTCGCCGGGTCGGTGGTGTTGCACGCGCTTGTCGCGGCCTCGATCCTGAGCGTCAGCTTGTTCCACGGCGCCACCGAACAGTGGGGCGATCCGCAGGGCGGCGGCATGGGCTCGGTAGCGGTGAACCCGGTCAACAGCATTCCTCTGCCGCCCCATAGCGGGCCGGTGAACCCGGTAGCCAACGACACCGAATCGGCCGTGCCCACGCCCCCTCCCAAAGCCAAGCCGCAGCCGAAGGCGCTCGCCGACGACGCCGATGCGATCGCGCTCCAAGGGCGAACCCGCAAAGAGAAAAAGCACAAGGAAGTGGCGGCGTCGCCCAACAAGTGGCGTGACCAGCAGCACGACGTTCCCAACCAGCTTTATAGCGACGTGGGCCCGGCGCTTTCCTCGCCCATGTTTGCTCGCCACGGCGGCGGCGGCATTGGCGTCGGCAACGATTCGCCCTTCGGCAACCAGTTTGGCTGGTACGCCAAGCTGTTGTGCGACAAGGTGGGGCAGAATTGGCAAACCGCCGGTTTGGACCCGCGCACCACCAACACGGCCGTGGTGACTTTCGTGATCCGGCGCGACGGATCGATCGCCGGTACGCCGCGCCTGACCGAGCGGAGCGGCAACGATGCCTTGGACATTTCGGGGCAGCGGGCGATCATGGACGCGGCTCCGTTTTCCCCCCTGCCGTCGCAGTTCAACAAGAACGAAGTGGAAGTCCGCATGCGGTTCAGTCTGAAGTGAGGCTTCGATGAGGAAGATCTTTCTCGTTCCATATCTGCTTGGGACTCTGGGAGGCGCGAGCCTCCTGGCGCAGGGCATTGACGTCACCGTTGAAAAGGGAGTCAGCCGTCCCCGCATCGCCTTGCCCGACCTGCGCGGCTCCGGCGACGCCCAGACGTACATGCCCGCCTTCAACCAGACCCTGCAGCAGGATATCCGCACCTCCGGGTTCCTCACCGTGGTGGCTTCCAGTTGGTATCCCAAGTCGGTGCCGCAGCAGGTTTCCGACTGGCGCACGCCGCCGCTGCCCGCGCAAACGCCCCGTTCCCGCCGCGGCGAGATGGTGACCGCGCCCGATGGCGGCGGATTCTGGATGGCCGATTGGTCGCGGCCACCGGTCAGCGCCGTCTACATGGCCTTCGGCTACACGGCGGTGCAGAACGGCGTGCTGGTGCTCTACGGCAACCTGTTCGACCTGACGCGGCCCAATACCACCGACGCCCAGATGATCTCCAAGCGCTACCTGGCTCCCAGCAGCGACGATAAAGGCGCGCGCGACCTGGCCCACCAGTTCGCCGCCGATATTCTGGCCTTGTTCGGCGCCCAGTCGCTGGCCGGCACGCACATCTATTACGTGCACCAGGCCTCCCGCATGACGCCCAAGGAAATCTGGGTGATGGATTTCGATGGCCGCAACCAGCGCCAGATCACCCATTTCAACTCGCTCACCATTCAGCCGTCGGTATCGCCGGATGG
>JBEKZL010000112.1:0-22432 GCA_049509915.1 Bryobacteraceae bacterium
GGAAATAACGGTTCCAATCATCGGCAACCGCTCCCTTGGAAGCTGTGAAGAAATCGCAAGTCGCAGGCGGAACCGCCTGCGCCACCAAAGCAGGTGCATCGTTTTCCATGGTGGGGCAGGCGGTTCCGCCTGCCCAGCGCGTTCCGGCGAGTTTTTTTCACGGGTCCTTGCGGTCGCGGCCCGGTATCGGACGTTCCTCTCCACGTCCATGTTGAATTCGACAAGCGGTGCGGTTTATCCTCAAAACGTCATGCTTCGCCTCCGTCGCCTAACGTTGTTGCCCGCCCTGCTTGCTACCGCGCTTTCGAGCGCGCTGGCACAAGCGCCCCGCCCGGTAGATGCGAAAGCGCTCGTGGAGAAGATACAGGGCGAACTTTCGGGCCCTTTCCCTCCCGATGAAGGCAAGCCCGACGACAACATTCCGCATGGCGAATTCCTGCGGGGCACAATCGCCGATTCGAAAATCTATCCGGGCACGGAAAACGCCTTTGAGGTTTACGTGCCCGCCCAATATGATCCTGCCAGGCCAGCCTGTCTCCTGGTCAAACTCGATGGCTTGGGGGCTTATGAGGGCACCGTGCTCGACAACCTCATTGCCAGCGGGGAAGTTCCGGTCATGATTGGCATCGGAATTATTCCGGGAACGATCTGGAAAGACCCGGCCGGAACGCCCAAACGGGCCGCATTCCGCTTCAACCGGTCCTACGAGTTCGACAGCGTGAACGATCATTTTCCGGAATTTGTGATCGACGAGCTGCTTCCGGCCGTGCAGAAGTTGAAGACTCACGATGGCCGGCCGATCAGGCTCTCCTCGAGCGGCAACGACCATGCCGCTACCGGCGGCAGCACGGGCGGTATCGGCTCCTTTACGTTGGCATGGCGGCGGCCCGACCAGTTCACACGCGTCTACTCCGTCATAGGGACCTTTGTCGCGATGCGCGGCGGCAACGAATACCCCGCCCTGATTCGCAAGACCGATCCCAAGCCGATCCGCATTTTTCTGGAGGACGGCTCAAGCGACGCCTGGAACCCGCTGTTTGGCTCCTGGTACGATGCCAATTTAAACATGGAGTCGGCGTTGACGTTCTCCGGCTATGACGTGGCTCACGCGTGGGGCACGCACGGACATGACGGCCGCCCGGGACAGGTAATATTTCCCGATGTGATGCGCTGGCTCTGGCGCGAATATCCGGCGCCAATTAAGAGCGGCGTGTCGCACAACAGCACCCTGCAGGAAATCACGTTGCCCGGCGAGCCATGGCGAAAAATACCCGAATCCTTTAGAGGTGCGGCCGGGTTAGCCGCCGACGCCAGGGGCGACGTCTATCTGAGCGACGCCGGGGCGGCCAGGATTTATCGAATCGGCGGCGACGGCAAGCCGGCCGTCTTCCTACGGGATGGAGGCGCTGTCGCGGGCGAGGCCTTTGGACCGGACGGAAACCTGTACGGGGTGGTCCCCACCGAGCAGAAGATCATCGCACTGAATCCGCAGGGCCATAGCCGCACAGTTGCCGAAGGCATCACAGCCCGCGGCATCGTGGTGACGCACGATGGCACCATCTTCGTGAGCGAACCGGGCACTAACAGCGATATGCCCAGCCTCGTCTGGCAGATCGGGAGCGGCGGAAGAAAAGTGGTTGATCGGGGACTTGCTTCCGCCTCCGGAATTGCCTTATCGCCTGACGGATCTCTATTCTACGTCGCCCAGAAAACCACGCAATGGATCTACAGCTATGTGGTTCAGCCCGACGGCGCCTTCAGCGGCAAACAACCATACTTCTGGCTGCACATGACGGACATTCCTAACGACAGCGGCGCGGAGGATCTTGCCGTCGATACGCACGGCAATCTCTATGTGGCCACCCGCATGGGCATCCAGGTCTGCGACCAGAACGGCCGCGTGCGCGCCATCCTGCCGCTGCCCACACCCTGCGGACCGGTGCGCAGCCTCTGCTTTGCCGGCGAACACTTCGATGTCCTCTACGTCACTGACGGAACACGGGTTTTCAGGCGACAACTCAAAGTGCGCGGCTTCGCCCCGTGGGCGCCTCCCATAGCGGTTCCGAGCCAGGGTCCGGGTTGATTGCTTGCCTTGGGAGCCGGCCTTGGTATCCCATCTCGAAACTATGGCCATATGTCAGCAAACGGCTCCCTGACGGTCGCGGCTCGGAATGGCCGCACTCCCCTTGTCAAACTAGGAGAGCTCGAGTATACTCCTAGTTAGACTAGGAGGAATGAGTCGTGGGCAAAACCGCGGAACTGCTGCCGGGCACTCTCGACATGCTTATTTTAAAGGCGGTGTCGCTCGAACCCCTGCATGGATATGGCGTATTGCAGCGCATTCAGCAGATTTCAGGCGACGCGTTGGAGATCCCCCAAGGGTCCTTGTATCCGGCGCTTTACCGGTTAGAACACCAGGAACTGATCGCCGCCGAATGGGGTGTCAGCGAAAATAACCGCCGGGCCAAGTATTACACCTTAACCGTCGCCGGGCGGCGCCGGCTGCGGGAGGAAACAGCCGGCTGGAACCGGCTGGCGTCGGCGATTACCTCGGCGTTGAACACTACACCGGAGGAGGTGTGACGTGCTGAAACGCCTTCGGTCCGTGTTTCGCGCGCTCCTGTCGCGCCGCGATTTCGAACAGGGAATGACCGAGGAGTTGCGGTTTCACATCGAGCAATACAGGGACGACCTGGTGCGCTCCGGCGTGCCCCCGCAAGAAGCGGCGCGACGGGCCCGGATCGAGTTCGGCAGCCTGAACAGCGTCCAGGAAGAGTGTCGCGAAGCACGCGGCCTACGTCCATTCGACGAACTGGTCAGGCAACTGCGCCACGCTGCCAGATTGCTGCGCCAGACACCCCAATTCACGGCTACTGCCCTGGCGACGCTCGCCGTCTGCCTCGGCGCGAATCTGACGATCTTCGCCGTGGTTGACTCGATCCTGCTCCGCCCGCTGCCGTTTCCCGAGGCCAGCCGCCTGGTCACCATCTTCAATACATACCCCAAGGCGGGCGTCGACCGCGACGGTTCCTCGATCGCCAATTACTACGAACGCCGCGGCCGGATTCCTGCTTTCTCCGGGGTCGCCATCTATTCCTACGGCACGGCGGTAGTGGGCGAGGCCGGAGCGACCGAGCGCGAGCAGACCGCGCGGGTATCGCCTGACTTTTTCTCGACTCTGGGGACTGGTCCGGCGATGGGACGCGGTTTCACGGAGGAAGAAACCTCGCCCCAAACCGACAAAGTCGTGATTCTGACCGACGCTTACTGGCAGCAGTATTTCAATGCCGACCCTCACGTAATCGGCAGGCAACTCCGCGTGGACGGAATTGGGAACACCGTGGTGGGCGTCCTCGCTCCCGGCTTCCGCTTCCTCTCCTCGGAAGCGCGCGTGTACTTTCCTTTCTCGTCGAGCCCTGAAGATCGGGGTTCCGCGCAGCGGCATTCGGGGGGGAACTCCAAGCATCTAATTGCCCGCCTCAAACCGGGCGCGACCCTCGAACAGGCACAGGCCCAGATCGACGCCCAGAATGCCGCGCTGGAAGCGTACGATCCAATGGCTAAGATGATGGCCGACGCCGGCTTTCGTTCGGTTGTGGCGCCCCTTCACGCGGACCACGTTGCGGGCATCCGCCCCGCCTTGCTGTGGATTCAGGCGGGCGCGTTCGCTCTCTTGCTGATCGGCGCGGTCAACCTGATGAACCTGCTCTTGATTCGGGCCAGCAGCAGGGTGAAGGAAATCGCCGTCCGGCAGGCCTTGGGCGCGAGCCGGTTACACGTAGTAAGCGAGGCGATCGTCGAGACCACCGTGCTGACATTGGCCGGAGGCTTCCTCGGGCTGGCCGGCGGCGCGGGCGGCATCCGCCTGCTGAGTGTGTTCGGGGCCGAGCGGTTACCCTTGGGGAGCCACCTCGCCTTCGACGCTCGCCTGGCAGCGGTCGCACTGCTCGGAGCCGTGGCGATGGGACTCGCGCTCGCGGTGCCCATTGCCTGGTTCAACCTCCGAGGCCATTTGACAGGCGCGATCCAGTCGGAGACCCGCGGCGGAACAACCAGCCGCGCCGCTCAACGCCTGCGCCACGGCTTTATCGTGGCCCAGATCGCGCTGGCAACGGTTCTGTTGAGCGGGGCCGGATTGCTGGGGCTCAGCTTGGAGCGGGCCATGGCGGTCTCTCCCGGCTTCCGGCCGGACCATGTTCTGAGCGCGCAAATCTCGGTGCCTTGGAACAAGTACTCGAGCTGGCCGGCTCGCCTGGCATTCAACGAAAGGCTGTTGCAGGACATCTCCCGCCAGCCCGGAGTGTCGGCCGCCGGAGTGGTCAACAATGTGCCTTTAAGCGGTAACAGCGGCAAGAGCGCCGCCACGGTGAAGGGCCACACTCTCCTGCCCGGCGAATCGCCGCGGGGACATTACTCTTATGGAGTCGATGGCGACTACTTCGCCGCGATGGGTTTCTCCCTGGTGGAAGGACGTTTCCTCACGGCGGACGATTCGCGCCGGTCATCGCGGGTCTGCGTCCTGGACGAGGACTTCGCGCGGTATTACTGGCCCCACGCCAGCGCTCTTGGCCAACGCCTCTTCGAGGGCAGCGAAGCGACTACCGATGCCCAATCGTTCACCGTGGTGGGTGTCGTCGGTGCCGTGAAACAAGCGGGGCTGACCGACCAGGCAGCCCAAGGGGCGGTTTACTATCCCTACGCCTTGCGCACCGACGGCAGCCTTTTCATTGTCGTCCGCACCGGGCTTCGGCCGGAATTGCTCGGGCTGACGCTCGAAAAACTGGTTCGGCAAATCGACCCCGAACTGCCGGTGAACGACCTCCGGTCCATGGATAGCCGTATCGCTGACAGTCTGGTGGCGCAGCGCACACCCGCAATGCTCGCGGGTATCTTCTCGGTGATCGCCCTACTCCTGGTTGCGGTGGGCACCTACGGTGTTCTGAGCTACGCCGTGGCGCAGCGCCGCCGCGAGATCGGCGTGCGCATGGCGCTCGGTGCGCGGCCGGACCAGATACGCGGCCAATTTCTCGCTCTCGCCCTGCGCCTCCTGGTGGCCGGCGAAATACTCGGCGTTGCTGGAGCATGGGTGACTGGCCGAGCCATGCGGACGCTGCTTTTTCAAGTGCCGCCTCTTCACGTTGCGACCCTTGCCGCCGCCGCCGGCGTCATCGGCCTGGTATCCCTCGTCGCCTGTCTACTGCCATCCCGCAGAGCCGCGCGGATCTCTCCGATGGAGGCCATGGCGGAGATGTAGGGGGCGGGGTTCAGGGGGCGAGGTCCGTCGAAACGGTAGAGCCGCGCCAGGAGAATGATCTGCCCGGCGGCCTGGGATAATGAAATCCATGGGTCAACACATTATCGTCCAGAAACTCAACCGTGAACTGTCCGAGCCGATCGCTTCGGAACGGCAGGTGGTATACATTCTTGTTGAGACCCGCAAGCTCGTGGAGCTGTTGGGGCTGAGAGATGAATATGCGAAACTCATCTTCTTTTGCGACTGGGCGATGCACCCGATTCTCGATAGACCGCCGGCGCGGGCGATTATTAAGCCATTCGACACCACGGTGGCCGCAGCGAGGGCCTTGCCCCCAACGCCCGAGGATCTTTCCGCTGACCCCGGCGCAATGAGAGACTATATCGCCAAGGTAGCCGCTTCTTTCAATATGGCTGGATTCGGAACGTTCAAAGAAGAACTTGAGCGATTTTACCGATCGCAGCAAATTGATTGCCGCCTCGTGCAGGATCAGAAAGAGTGGCTTAGGTTCTTGGGGCACTACTCAGCCGTCATCGAGGACTGTCCGCTTAAGTGTCTCGGTAGTAGCATGGCTCATGTAAAAGAACTTCTAGTCAGGAAGGTCGCGGGCTACTCTTACTCGGATGACTGCCGAATTATGCTGCAGTTGCAATGGGTCTGGGTGCGCGATGACGGCTCCGAGGCGTCGATCGTCAACACCACCCTCGGATATCCGCCCGGTCCGCTGGAAGGTGCGTCGTGACCCTCGATTCGTCACTCAAATCGTGTCAACCCGGCTGCCACGACGAGTGACGAAGGCGAGAGTCGGCTCAGTGCCGAGTCTCTCCCGCTCGGACCTCGCGGAGCGTATTCCGATCCTGCTCGAAATCCGTGACAGTGAAGTCGTAGACTTCGTGTTCCTTCAAAAAGGCGTCCACCTGCATTCGCGCTTCGAAGCCAAGCAGCCGGCGAAACTGCGCCGCCGTAAGTACATGGGAACGGTACGCTTCAAGTGCGAAGCTTTCGAGCGCCGCACGCGGGAGGTCCTTCCACCTGGATTCGAGTCCCTGTGCGATGTCCTCGGGTAGTTCCAGCGTGATCTGCACGGCGGCGTCCCTCGCCCCATTATCGCAAGGTTCTACCGCTTCCACACAAATTCGCCGTTGACGATGGTGGCGACGGGGCCGCCGCGGAAGGTGCTGTTGTGGAAGGGGGAATTGCGGCTGCGGGAGAAGGACTGGTTGACGTCGTAGGTCCATTCGAGATCGGTGCTGAAAATGGCGACGTCGGCGGGGGCGCCGGGTTCGAGCGTGCCGCGGCCCAGGTGGACGACCGATTCGGGGCCGGTGGTGAACAGCTCCACCATGCGGGCCAGCGAAATGCGGCCGGGATGGACCAGGGCTTCGAGCGAGAGCGCGAGGGCGGTTTCGAGACCGATGATGCCGAAGGGGCAGCGCTCGAACTCCTGCATCTTTTCGCTGCCGGGGTGGGGGGCATGGTCGGTGGCGATGGCGGTGACAGCTCCGGAAACAATGCCTTCGATGACGGCTTCACGGTCGCCCGAGGAGCGCAGCGGAGGCTTCATCTTGTAGTCGCTGTCGTAGGGCGGCATGTCGTCGTCGGCGAGCGAGAAATGGTGGGGAGTGGCTTCGGCGGTGACGGGCAAGCCGCGCTGGCGTGCCGCGGCGACCATGGCTACGGCGCGGCGGGTGGAGATGTGGGCCACGTGATATTGGGCGCCGGTAAGCTCGGCCAGAAGCAGGTCGCGCGCCACCATCACATCTTCGGCGGCGGAGGGAATGCCGCGCAGGCCCCAGCGCACGGAGCGAACGCCTTCGTGCATATCGCCGCCGGCGCTCAGGTTCAGGTCTTCGCAGTGCTCGATGACGGGCAGGCCGTAGGAGCGGGCAAATTCCATGGCGCGCCGCATGACGCGGGCGTTCATCACCGGCAGGCCGTCGTCGGAAATGGCCACGGCGCCGGCGGCTTTCATGGCGCCGATGGCGGCCAACTCCGTGCCGCCGCTGCCCTTGGTGATGGCGCCGATGGGATGCACGTTGACCACCGCGTGGCGGCGGGCATGCTCCACGATGTAGCTGGTGACGGTGGGGGAATCGTTCACCGGCTTGGTGTTGGGCATGCAACAAATCGACGTGAAGCCCCCGGCGGCGGCGGCGCGCGAGCCGCTTTCGATGGTTTCGGCGTGCTCGAAGCCGGGCTGGCGGAGGTGCACGTGCATGTCGATGAAGCCGGGCGCAACCACCAGGCCGGTGGCATCGAAAACTTCGGCGCGGGGAGAAGAGAGATGGGGCGCCACACCGGCGATGCGTCCGTCGACGATGAGCAGATCGGCGACGCGGTCGGTACCCGAGGCCGGGTCGATCACCCTTCCGTTTTTGACCACGATGGACATGGTTAGCCGATCACCTTTTCGAGCACCGCCATACGGACGGCGACGCCGTTCTCGACCTGGTTGAGGATCACCGAGCGCTGGAAATCGGCCACTTCACTCGACAGCTCGCGGCCGCGGTTGATGGGGCCGGGGTGCATGACGATGGCGTCCGGCCTGGCCAGATCGAGGTGTTCCAGGCGCAGGCCGTAGAAAGTGAAATACTCGCTGGCGGGAAAGGAGGCTTCGTGCTGGCGCTCGAGCTGCACGCGGAGCATCATGATGACGTTGGCATCGCGGATGGCGTCGCGGATATCGCCGGTGAGCCGCACGCCGGGCGCCAGTTGGGCCAGTTCGGGCGGCAGCAGGGAAGCCGGGCCGCAAAGCACGATTTCGGCGCCGAAGCGGGACAATAGGTACACGTTGGAACGGGCCACGCGGCTGTGGGCGATATCGCCGATGATGGCGACGCGCAAGCCTTCCAGGCGGCCGAGGCGGTCGAGGATGGTGCGGGCGTCGAGCAGGGCCTGGGTGGGATGCTCGTGGGTGCCGTCGCCGGCATTGATGATGGGGGTGGGCAGATGGCGCGCCAGAAAATGGGGAGCGCCGGAGGCGGCGTGGCGCATCACGATGGCGTCCGGGCGCATGGCCGCCAGCGTGTTCAGGGTGTCCACCAAAGACTCGCCCTTGCTCACGCTGGAGCCGGCGGCGGTGATGGAAATGGCATCCGCGCCCAGGCGTTTGGCGGCGATTTCGAAGCTGGTTCGGGTGCGGGTGGACGCTTCGAAAAACAGGTTGACGATCATTTTGCCGCGGAGCGTGTCGAGCTTCTTCAGGGACTGGCTCTGCAGCGGCTGAAAGTCCTTGGCCCGCGCCAGCAAGGCGTCGATGGCGGCGCGGTCCAGCTCTTCGATTCCCAGCAATCCGGCAGGCATTGTTTTCGCTTCAGGCCTGCCCGGCGGCGGCCCTCTCCACCAACAGCACTTTTTCCATACTGTCGACCTCCTGGAACTTCACTTCGATAATTTCGATGCCGCTGGTTTGCACCACCCGGCCCACGAACTGGGCTTCGATGGGCAACTCGCGGTGGCCGCGGTCGATCAGGACGAGCAGGCGCACGCGCGACGGGCGGCCGTGATCGAACAGGGCGTCCAGGGCGGCGCGGATGGTGCGTCCGGTGTAGAGCACATCGTCCATCAGCACGATGTCCTTGCCCTGCACCGGGAACTGAATATCGGTGGCGCTGACTACCGGTTTGACGTCCACGGTGGTGAGATCGTCGCGATACAGATTGATATCGAGGATTCCCACCGGCACCTTGCGCTTTTCGAGGGCTTCGATTTTTCTGGCGAGGCGCTGGGCGAGCGGAACGCCGCGGCGGCGGATGCCGATAAAGGCAAGCTGGTCGAGGTCGGCGGTCTTTTCCAGGATCTCGTGTGCCAGACGGACCAGCGTGCGGTCGATTTCCGAAGCGCTCATCAATTGCAACTTTTCGCGCGTGAGAGGCATAAGGCTCCGAAGGACAATGTAGCACGCGGGCAGGGCTCGGGACGGGCCGAAAGGGAACTGTCCAATCGCTAGCGAGCGTCCTCCGCCTGCCGCCTGCCGATGCGAGTCTGAGTGCCCGGGCTGTCCATATCGGGCCACGAGGTTTCCTCGGCGAGCGGGGCCGCCCTAATTTCCAGCTTATGGCCGAGTACAAAGGCAAGATCGGCGAGCGTATGCAGGGTCATGTTGCGCGACCCGCTCAGAAGACTCGTAATGTGGGACTTGGAAGTGCCAGCGAGATCAGCGAGATCGGTCTTGTTGACCTTTCTCTCCTGCATAAGGCGCGAAATCAATTCGGAGGCGTCCAGTGCCAGGGCTTCGCGCTCATACAAACGCCGCCGTTCCGAATCGGAAATGAACTCTTGAAATTGGTCCTTCAGGTGCGCCATTTAGCCGTTCCTGCCTGTCCTGCAAAATAACTCTCGTCTTCTTGTCTGATGCGTTCGGCCCTGGCGATCTCGGAGGAAGGTATCCGATCCGATTGCTTAAAGAATCCGTGCGTAATCGCCAGCAGCCTTCCGGGAAGGTAGTAGCAAGGCATCCGGATTTGGTGGCTCTTGAACTCGAAGAAATCCGTTCCGGCGATTTTCTTGAATTTCTCCGCGTTGACAATCGCGCCATGGTCGGCAATACGAACAAAGAGCGCATTCATCTTAGCCTTGTCGCGGTCATTCAGTTCGTTGCTGTAAAAGTCCAGCCCGGGGGAACTCGCGTTCGCACCAAGCGTACGCGACCGTCACCCGCTGACCAGCTCGGGCGATGGGCCGCTGCATTCACGACTTTAAGTTAACATAAATGTGAACCAAATGCCACGCTTGCTACCGGAACAGCCGCGGCGCGAAGCTCGCCAGGTAATCGCGCCAGTTGCGCCAGACGTGGCCTTCTTCCGATGGCGCGAACTGGTGTTTGATCTGGTGCTTTTCGAGCGCATCGGCCAGGGCCTGAGACGCGGGGAAAAGGCCGTCTGCCTTACCGCACGCGATGTAGAACAGCTTCAGTTTCTTGTTGGCCGCGGCGGGCTCGGCGAAGAAATCCTTGAAGGCCTCTTCCGGGTTGCCGCGCGCGGCCGCGCTGAACGCGCCGATGTAGTGGAAGGTGTCGAGATGGGAAAGGCCGATCTGCAGGGCTTGGCCGCCGCCCATGGAAAGACCGGCGATGGCCCGGTCGTCGGGCCTGGCGGACGCGCGATAGAGCTTTTCGACGTAGGGGATGACGTCCTTCAGCAGATCGCCGGCGAACAGGTCGTTGGCATTTTGAGGCCCGCGTCCGGCCGACGGAACCAGCATCACCGCCGGCAGCGGACGGCCGTAGGGCATCACGATGATCATCGGTCTCGCGGCGCCGGCGGCAATCAGGTTGTCGAGAATCAGATTGGCGCGTCCGACCGATACCCAACCCGCCTCGGTGTCTCCCGATCCGTGCAGCAGATACAGCACGGGCAGCTTCGACTTTCCGTCTTCGTATCCGGGCGGCGTATACACGTAAATGCTACGGGGCACGCCGAGCGAGGCCGATTGGTACCAGTCGATATGCACGGTACCGTGCGGCACCGGCTGGATATCGTACGCGGCGGGTTTATCGGCGGGCACTTCGAACATGGATTCCGAAGAGCGGTCGCCCAGTTTCACCATGGGGTTCGTAGGGTCGATGGCGCGGACGCCGTTTATAATGAACGTGTAGTTGTAGACGGCGGGACGGAGCGGGCCAACCGTAACGGTCCAATAGCCGTCGTCGCCCTTTGTCATTTCCGCTACGGCGGGGGCCGGCGGCGCACCCTCCACGGGCGGCGGCGCGATAAAATCGCCGTTCAGCTTCACGCTGGTGGCGTCGGGGGCTCGCAGCCGGAACACCACCGTCCGATCGGCGCGCACATCATACGATGGCGGCTGAGGCGGAGGGAAGCCGCGCCCGCCCCGGCCGGCCGGAGCGGGGGGCTGGGCTAAGCCCAAGGAAACGAAGACCAGACATAGCGCCGCAAGATTCAAACTGTGTTTCATGACACCTTCCTTTCGAACTGTCGTGGAACCGTGACGTTCATTGTAGAACCGCGCGCGAACGTCTGCAGCCGACGCTCTAGCGCTTTGTCCAGAGCCGAGCATCCCAACGCACGGGCAATGGCTCGCTAGCCCGAATGCGGGCAAAATCGGGATGCTCCTGGTTGATGAGGACGTTGCGTTCCACTAGCGTCACCACCGAAGGCACCATCAGTACCGGCGTACGCCGCTCGTCATACCACCGGTCGCCGAATGCCCGGGCGGTCTCGAAGGAGGGTGAATCCCAGTGCGGCAGGTCGCCGGCGGCGATTACTTCGACGGGCAAACCGGCCGGAATCTCGATCTCGACATAACCCTGACTTGAGGGCACGTTGCCGGAGGCGTGCACCAGGGTTTCGAGTAATGCACCCGCGTAAGTTTCGGCGGCGTAGATCACACGCCGTCCGGCCGAGCTCCAACGCGCTCCACGCAACATGGCGCCGCTGCCGTCGAAGATGGTATGCCTCATGTCGGCTATGCGGAACGCCCTGAGCGGTCCGCTACGCCGGAAGCCCATAAACAATGCGGGCCATGACCTCTTCGGCTTGCCTCGCGCCCAACTCCGTCAGCGCGGCATCGAGGGGCGTTTTGCCACCGATCTCCGCATGGGGGGTGGTCAGAAAACGCCGCACTTGCACGCGGTCCTGCCAGACGTCCTCGGCCATGGCAACCACGCGGGCCAGCCGCTCCGTGCGCTCGCTTTCCGCCGGACTGAGCCGCTCGCGCCGCCGTTTGTAAGTCGCCTCGGGGACGACCCGGTGCATCAGGGTGCGCTGCTCGCCGGCGTCCGAGAAAACGCGCCGCGCCACGTTCCGAAGGGTCGCCTTCGGCAGGCCACGTTCGACGGCGTCGTTCAGTTCCAGGATCGATATTGCGGGCTTGTCCAGAACGAGGTCTCCGCCCAGAACCTCTCCGATATGACGCGGCTCCAACATCGGTATCATTATACCCGATTGGTCGGATCAAACGATACCGCATAGGGGATATAAACTAAGGTCATGCGCCGCGGATTCTTGCTCGCGCTTCTTCTTTCCGCGAGTCACGCTTTCAGCCAGGGCGTGCAATCGCTGCCTCCGCTGCCGGCCAACACTTACACCAATGCGGTTCAGGTAGGCGCCTCCGGGAACATCTACGTGGGCGGCGAGTTCGTCCTGAACCCTCAGAGTCCCAGCGCGCCCGCACATGCGTTTGCCGGCAAGCTTTCCCCGGACGGTTCGCAGATTCTCTGGTGGACCGTGCTGCAGGGATCGGATGACGATCGTATCGTGTCTATGGCGCTCGGCTCGGACAATTCGGTATACGTCACGGGAACGACTTCTTCGCCTGACTTCCCTACCACACCGGGGGCGATGCAGGCGGCGGCATCGGTCGCCTTCGAGGCATTTGCGGCCAAATTGAGCCCAAAGGGCGCGGTGGTTTATTCCACCTACATCGGGGGATCGGCCTCCACCACCGGCAATGCCATCGCGGTCGATTCGGCGGGGCACGCGTTCATCACCGGCACGCTTAGCTCGGGCGGCGCATTTCCCACTACGCCAGGCGCCATAACGGGGGCGGCAGCGACCGATGGCGCCAACGGGGCGTTTGTCATCGAACTCAATCCGGCGGGGACGGCGGCGCTGGTCGCGATCGCTGGATTCGGCGGCAACGCGATCACGGTGGATGCGCAGGGCAACATCTACGCCGCCGGAGCCTTCGCCGGTCCGCTGGCGCCGACCACTTCCGGAGCTTTCCAGCCAAGCTCGTCCCAACTTACATGCGATTCCCTGGGCTTCTTCGGCGCATTCCCTTGCACGTATCAGCACATCGCGAAAATCGATCCGACGGGCACTCAGTTGCAGTACGCAACCTATGTTTCGGGTACCTGGGGCGCAACTCCGCACGGGATCGCGGTGGACGCCGATGGCAACGCGATCGTCGCCGGCACCACCAATTCGCCGGATTATCCCACCACGGGCAGGGGCTACCAGCCGGAGTATGCCGCCAGTCCCGAACCGCAATCGGCGGCATTGGATTTTTATCCGCCGCAATCGGCCGGGTACGTGACCAGACTGAACGGGTCGGGTACCGGCTTGCTGTGGTCCACCTTCTTTGGCGGCTCCGGGTGCGTCGTGGTTGCATTGGGATCAGGCTTCTGCGCCACCGGCGATAGCATAGCCGGCATGGCAGTGGACGCGAACGGAAATATTCTGTTCGCCGGGCTGGCTTATTCGATTGATCTGCCCGGGCTTTGGATGACACCGGTCGCCTCGCGGCCGACGTTCACTGGTCCACTCAACTTCGTGGCGCGTTTGAGCCCGGACGGCTCGACCCTTTCGCCGACGCAGTTGTTGCCATCGAGCACCGACGCTGGCGGAATCGCCGTTCGCGCCGACGGCACCGCGATCTTCGGCGCCCCTTTGGCGACCGCGAGTTTCTCCGCGGTGGGCCGGGTCGCGGCGATTGCCGATAGCGCCGATAATGCCAAGATCGTCAGCGTGGCGCCGGGACAGTTGCTGACGCTGTACGGAACCGATCTGGCGCCGGCGGAGCCAGCCTACCCGCCGAACGGATTTCCTCCGACCTTCAACGGCGTCACGGTCACGTTCAACGGAATCGCCGCGCCGGTTCTGTACACATCCGCGACGCAAATCAATCTGCAAGTGCCGTACGAGATCGCCGGTCAGAGTCAGGTGACGATAGAGGTGTCGAGCCTGTTCGTTTCGCCGGCGGTTTCGGAGTCGTATACCCTGGCCGTGGTGGAACGCCAGCCGAGCGTCTTCGTCTGGCCGGGCAGCTTCAGCCAACCGGTCTTCGACGCGGCCGCCTGCAATGGCCAGACCGTTCCCGGACTCCAGCCTTTGGCGTTCAATGCCGACGGTACGGTCAACAGTTGCGCCAACCCGGCTGCGGCAGGCTCGGCGGTCACGATCTTCCTGAACGGCCTGGGCGTGACCGATCCGGCGCAGGTGACGGGAATGGTCAGCTCCTCGCTCACCGCGGTTAGCCCCAGTGCGGCGCCTCTTTATCCGAATCAGGCCACCACGACCGTGCTGGCGACAGACACACTGCCCGGCTCGGTCTCGAGTCTCGCCCAGGTGCGGATTCAGGTTTCCTCCACGTCGGGGTACCTGAACCTTCCGCTGGAAGTGCAGGACGCGTCCGCGGCGTTTCTGGTTCGAGGGCCGGGGATATTGATCTGGGTGCAGCCGGGAAATTAAGACTTTAGCCACCGATGAACACCAATAAACGCAGATAAGTCCTTGTTCCTCGATCGGTGTTTATCGGCGTTCATCGGTGGCTATTCTCTTACGCGCCGGCCGTGGCTACGCCGTGGCTTGGCGCGCCACTTCCTCGAGGCCCCGCTCTTGAATCTCCTGCTCGCGCATCAGGAACTTCTGCACCTTCTTGCTCACCGTCATGGGGAAGTCATCCACGAAACGGATAAACTGAGGGATCTTGAAATACGCGATTCTGCCGCGGCAGAAATCGCGGATTTCCTCGGCAGTGGCCTCCTGGCCGTGGTGCAGCTTGATCCACGCCAGCACGGTCTCGCCCAGCTTGGCGTCCGGCAATCCCAACACGTACACGTCGGCGATTTTGGGATGAGTGTGGAGGAAGTCTTCCACTTCGCGCGGATAGATGTTTTCGCCGCCGCGAATGATGGTTTCCTTGGCGCGTCCCCTAAAGCTGAAGTAGCCGTCGGGCCGCATCGCCGCCAGGTCGCCGGTGTGCAGCCAGCCCTCGCTGTCGACGGCTTCGGCGGTGGCTTGCGGATCGGCGTCGTAGCCCTTCATGACGAGGTAGCCGCGAGTACACAGCTCGCCCTGCTCTCCGATGGGCAGGCGGCGGTGGGTCTTGGGGTCGACAATCTGAATTTCGGTATTGGGCAGCGCGGTTCCCACGGTAGTGACCCGCAGCTCCAGCTGATCGTCGGCCCGCGACATGGTGATGCCAGGCGACGACTCCGTTTGCCCATACACAATGGTGATCTCCGGCATGTGCATGCGCTCCACCACGCGCCGCATGATCTCGATGGGACAGGGCGAGCCGGCCATCACGCCGGTGCGCAGCGACGTCAAGTCGTAGCGGGCGAATTCGGGATGCTCCATCTCGGCGATATACATGGCCGGAACACCATAGAGCGCGGTGGCGCGCTCGCGGTGGACGGCCTCGAGTGTGGCCAGCGCGTCGAACTGGGCGCAGGGCAGAATCAGCGCGGCTCCCGATGTCACCGATACCATCGATCCGATCACCGACCCGAAACAATGGTACAGCGGCACCGGCGCGCAGATCCGGTCCTTCTCGGTCATCTTCATCCCCCTGCCCATGCCCATGCCATTATTCAGCAGGTTGCGGTGCGTGAGCATGGCCCCTTTAGGGGAGCCGGTGGTGCCGGAGGTGTATTGGATGTTGACCACGTCGTCCGGCTCGGCGGCGTTTTTGGGGAAATCGGCACCGCTGTCGATCATGGCTTGCCACGAACCCGTGCCCAGCCAGACGATGTGATCGAGGGGCAGCCGGTCGCCATTGCGGGACTCGGCCAGGATTTCACGGTAGTCGGCCCGCGAGTCCGTCTCCCGCAGGAACAGGGCGCGGATTCGCGACTTGGCCAGCACGTAGCGCAGTTCGTGAGATCGGTAAGCGGGATTGACATTGACCAGGACGACACCCGTCCGCGGCGCGGCATATTGGAGAAGGACCCACTCGACGCAGTTGCTAGCCCAGATGCCGGCGCGGTCGCCCGGCCGCAGCCCCAGACCCGCGAGCCCGCGCGCCACGCGCGTCACTTCGCGGTCCAGTTCGCTCCAGCTGAGGCGTACTTGTTCATGACATACCACCAGTGCGTCACGATCGGGGAACTTCCCGGCAGTTTCGGCGAGAGCCTGGGAGAGCGTTAGGTTGAGGAGGGGCACAGCTGGCCCCCGCAGATAGCTGAGCACCGCGGCGTCAGTTTCCAGCTCGGCGATTTCCTGCACGACTCCCCAGTGTACTCGATGGCGTTCCGGTTGCCGACTAAGTTGCATTTATGGGAGCATAAGCCCGAGCGTGGTCCGACACCGGGTTAGACTAACCGGGAAAGCCACTTTAGGTATAGATACCCATGGTCGGCGCGGGAGACAATCTGCGGTTGGCGGTCGAGGCCGTCAGGGCGCACAAGCTGCGGGCGGTATTGACGATGCTTGGCCTGACCATGGGCGTGGCCACGCTGATCACGGTGATGACGCTGGTGCAGGGGGCGAATCTCTATGTGGAACAGAAGATCGCCAACCTGGGGACAAACGTATTCCGCGTGGCCAAAACCCCGTTCGCCGTGGTGGACTTCACCGTGGTCGTGAAGTCGCTCAAGAACAAGAATATCGATATCGCCGATTACCGCGCCGTCGCCGAACTGTGCAAGGCGTGCGAAGCGGTGGGCGCATCCGCCAACGATACTCTCTCGCTGCAGTACAAGAACAAACAGACCGACGACACCGCCATCATCGGCTACACGCCCAACATGATCGATATCGACACGCGTACGCTGGACCTGGGGCGTTATTTCACGCCCGGCGAAGACCGGCACGCGGCCTATGTGTGCCTCATCGGCGCCTCGCTGGTCGATCAGTTCTTTCCCCACGACAATCCGATCGGCCGCAGCATCCGTACCGGGAGCCTGGAATTCACGGTCATCGGCACATTTCAGAAGCTGGGCTCGGTGCTGGGCCAGGACCAGGACAATTTCGTCATTATTCCGATGACGACCTACCTGAAGGTGCGGGGCTCGCGAACCAGCCTGACGCTCGAAGTCAAAGCTTCGGGCGGCGAAAAAAATTTCAATGCCGCCCAGGACGAGGCGCGCGTGATTCTGCGGGCACGCCGTCACGACCCGCCCGGCAAGGATGACAGTTTCTTTATCGGCACGTCGCAGAGCTACATCGCACTGTGGCAGAGCATCAGCGGCTCGTTCTTCGCGGTATTCGTGATGGTGAGCTCGATTTCGGCGGTGGTGGGCGGAATTGTCATCATGAACGTGATGTTGGTCAGCGTCACCCAGCGGACGCGCGAGATCGGCATACGCCGTGCCATGGGCGCCACCAAGTCCGACATCCTGCACCAGTTTCTGGCGGAGAGCCTGCTGCAATGCCTGATTGGAGGGGCGATCGGCATCGCCATCGGCTTCGTCTGCGCTCTGGCGCTGCGGACTTTGACCTCATTTCCGGCCTCGGTGAAAACCTGGGTCGCGGTGCTCGGCCTCATCATCAGCTCCACCATCGGGTTGTTCTTCGGCATCTATCCGGCGCGGAAAGCTGCTGGTCTCGATCCGGTGACCGCGCTGCGAACGGAGACGGGATGACGCGGCAGGAAGTATTCGAGAACCTGTCGGTGGCGCTCGATACGCTGCGTTCGCGCAAGGTGCGCTCCGGCCTGACCATCCTCGGCATCGTGATCGGAGTGACGACCGTGATCGCGGTCGCTTCCATCGTCGACGGGCTGAATGGCGAGATCAAGGACCGGGTGTCGCGCCTGGGTTCGAATACGCTCTTCATCACCCGCATCCCCGCCATGCAGAATACCCAGCGGCTGCCGGCAAAGATCCGCATCAGAAAATATCTGGAAGAGGAGGATGCGGCGTTTATCGAAGCGTCCAGTCCGGCGGTTTCGTACGCGACGGTGTTCGCCAATCGGATCAACCTCAACGATATGACGGATGAGCTGCGATACGGCGACGCCCACGTCGAGCGTTTCTTCCTGCGCGGCGTGCAGCCGCACTATATCGACACCTTCCCCCTGTTCGCCATGGCCGAAGGACGGTTCATTTCGCCTTTCGACGAGGAGCACGCGCGCAACGTGGTGGTAATCGGGCGCTCCATCGCCGATTCGCTTTTTCCCTCGCTCGATCCGCTGGGCAAATCGGTGCGGCTGAACGGACGGCTGTATGAAGTGGCGGGCGTGTTCCAACCCGACCAGGGGCTGTTTTCGGCCTTCGGGGTGGACCAATTCGCCTGCATCCCGATGAGCAATTTCCGCAAGAACTTCCCGGATGTGAAGGAGCGCTTCATCGCGGTGGCCGGCAGGGACGGTTTTTCGCTCGATACGGTGAGGGGGCAGGTGGAAGAAGCCCTGCGGCGAAAACGCCACGTGCCGCATCGCGCCGACAACGACTTCGAGATCACTACGCCGGACTTCCTCAGCTCCTTGTGGGACCAGCTTACCGGCGCCATGGTTCTGCTCACCGGCATCATTAGCGGCGTGGGCCTGCTGGTGGGCGGCATCGGGGTGATGAACATCATGTTGATCTCGGTTACCGAGCGCACCGGCGAGATCGGTGTCCGCAAAGCCGTGGGCGCCCGCAAGGCCGATATCCGGGTGCAATTCCTGCTGGAAGCGATTACGCTATCGTGCATCGGCGGGGTGATCGGGATCTTGTGCGGCGCGTTGATCGCCTTCGCCGTAAGAACGGCGCTGCCCGCGATTCCGGCGTTCGTGTCGCCGCTGTGGGTGGCGCTGGGCTTTTCGATTTCGGTCGGCGTGGGGTTGTTCTTCGGATACTACCCGGCCAACAGGGCCGCGAATCTGGATCCGATCGTGTGTTTGCGGTATGAGTGAATCCGGGCGCCCTCAGAACGAGAGCGCCTCGATCATCTTGCTTAGTTCGCTTTCGAGCGTGGATTTCTTCCCCTGCAGTTCCGCCTGGCGGTCGCGCAGCGCGGCCAGCCGTTGCTCGGCCGCATCGAGCTGCCGCGCGTAATTCTGCACCAGTTGCTGCTGCCCGGTGACGCTGTTCAGGCTGCCGATGTTCTGCCGGATGCGGGTTTCGTCAGCGGTCAGGGCCTGCGTCTTGTCGGTGGCGTCCCGCAAGTCCTGCTCGGTTTCCGCGATGCGTGCCTTGTGATCGGAGATCTGCTGAAGCTGTTTGCGCCCGGCGACGCTCAACTCTTTGCCGCCGATGTAGTTCACCAAAACGTCGGGCGTGAGGTTGGACACCCAAAATGTCTGCGAATAAACGCGTTCTTCCGATACCGGGAACTTCTCGGTCGCGCCGGCCGCTAACTTGACCTCGAATCGGTAGGACGTGGCGGTCTTCGCAATGGGTTTTTGATTCAGCAGTACGTAATCCTGGCGCAGGGGATGCTCGATGATGAGCGTCTTGTCCTTCTGGTCCACGTTGCGCGCGGTGTAGGTGCGGGTCTCCTCGGCCGCTACCTTGGTGACGAGCGTGCCCCGATTGGCGTGAATCTCGCGCACCACCGTGGCGCTGGTATCGAAGGCTTCCGTGATGCGCGTGCCAAGGTCGACGGCATAGCTAATCAGCCGCTTGTCGCCGCTCTTGAGCGTTTCCATCAGCGCTTCGCCGCCATAGGCTCCGCCGTCGTACACCGTGATGGGCCCGCCATCGAGAGTCTTGCCCGTGGAATTGTTCAATTCGGCGGCGTTGGCCGGGTGTATCGAGCCGCTGCCCGACGAGTAGATCAGCAGCTTGCGGGCTTCGATTTTCTGCTGCAGGAATGGCAGCATGGCGGACTCATCCTTGCGAATGGTGACCGGCTCGGCGATGCGGTACTCGAACAGATCGCCCAACTCCTGAGCCGAGGCTGTGGCCTCCAAGGAACTTGCAGTACCTCCAATGGCTCCGCCGTGAGGCGCCCCCGGTGCCGGCGCTGGCATCGACTGCATCTGCGATTGGTACATCCGCGGCGCCATCGCCGCCGGCGGTGGCGGTGGAGGCGCCATGACGGCGGTCTTCTTATTCATTTCGAGATCGAATTCCGCCGCATGTATCATCGGCTGCGCCGCCTGGTCGTCCGGCAACTCGGCCGTTGGCCGCTGTACGTATCGTGGCGCGTAAAGCTGGCTCACGAAAGAAATCGGACGGCCGGAAACCAGCGAAAGTTGCACGCCGGTCCAATCGTCCCCGGTGGTATTGTCCACCATGGCCCAACCCTCCAAAGTGGGCGCGCCGGTCTCTGGGAAGATCAGCCGGTAGCTCGACTTCCACACCGCCGCCGGGATGATGTAGCTAGCGGATATTTGGCGCACTCCGGCGCCGGCCGCATCGATGTAGACACTGCGTTTGTCGCTCGACTGCGCGGCGGCCATTGCCGCCAGGTACTCCTTGAACTGCGCTTGCAACTTCGGATCGATGAAGCGGACCATGGTGGCCGCGCTCAAATCCACGTTGCGCAGCTCCCCCTTGCCGGTCAGCAGGGTGAGCTGTTCGCGCTCCGGCTGCTTATCGGTACCCGCGATCAGCCTCCCGTTGACTAACTGGCCGGCCGTCAAATCGTTGCCGAACTGCAACTCGATTTGCGCACCCTTAAGCTGATCGAATATCCCGCTCAGGGGCTGCGCGGAGCCAATACGAAACGGGAAATCTTCGAGCTTGTGGCTGAGAGGGTCGGCCGAGTCGTAGCGCAGCCCCGAGATTCTCCCGCCACCGGCCTCCAAGATGGTAAGCGACTTCAATACGTCGTTCATCTCTGCCGCACGAAAGTCCAGGCGCGCGGCCTCGCCCGCCGCTAGTTTCCCGCTCCGCTCGAAGAATCCCACCCCATGCTTGTAAAGCACCACATGCCGGACCGGCAGTTCGCCAGGCTGCGCCAGAGCGCCAGCCAGGGACAAGGAAGCCAACGTGTAGTTCTTAAGGAGCCAACCAAGCCGGGCAATTCGAAACATTCTCGTATGCATGTCAGCTCTCAGTTTACAGGTGGCGAGACAGCAGCGAATGTGAGAAGAAACGACCTGATGTGATCCTCACAGACTACCGTAGCGCCTTTCGGATATCCTTCAGCAGGAGCATCAACTGAAACGGGTCAATTGGAGAGCGGTCGAAATTGAAATGCTCGCAAAAGCGCCGGGCCTGGTCGTCGATCGCGTGGACTATGACCGCCCGGACCGCAATGATGTCCGCCGCTCCTTCAATCCGCTTCAGTGCGTCGAACAGGAGAGCCTTTTCCAGCCCTTTTCCTTTTTCCGTGACGTCCGCCGCTAAACGAGCGAGTAGAACGACCCCGACCCGGTGGTTCGCGAGCCCTTTCGCAATTCGGTTGCGCGTGTCACGCGTTTGGAGCCGCTTGCCGGGCCTGCTAAATCTGCAGATCTGGTAAGCACCGTCGGCCCGTCTGCCGTCGCCGATGTACTCGCACACGCGATATGATGCCAACATCGCCATGACTCGCCAATTGTCGTTCGCACTCGCCGCTGCCATGATCACCTCTGCCAGCGCGCAGCCGCCCGAGGTGAAGCCGCTGCGCGTCGCCATTGCCGGGCTGAACCACGGCCACGTTACCGGCTTTCTACGCAGCGCCGAGCGCCGCGCGGCGGATATTGTCATCGTCGCGGTTTGGGATCCCGAACCTGCGCTGCTGGCCAAATACGCCAAGTCTAACCATTTCGCTGAAAGCCAGGTCTACACCGATCTCGACAAGATGCTCGACACGTTGAAGCCCGAAGCCGTCGCTACCTTTACCGATACGTACGCGCATGCCAGGGTGGTAGAGGCGTGCGCCTCGCGCCACATCCCCGTGATGATGGAAAAACCGCTGGCCGTGGATATGAAGCAGGCGCGCGCCATCCAGCAGGCGTCCCAGCGCTCGGGCACGCCCGTCATCGTCAATTACGAGACCACTTGGTACCGCAGCCACGGCGAGATTTGGACTCTGCTGCACGACCAGAAAGCCGCCGGCGACATCCGCAGAATGGTGGCGATGGATGGCCACCAGGGCCCCCACGAGATCCACGTGCAGCCGGAGTTTTTCGCCTGGCTGAGCGACCCGGTCAAGAACGGCGCCGGCGCCCTCTTCGATTTCGGCTGCTACGGCGCCAACCTGATGACGTGGATGATGGACAATCGGCGGCCGCTGAAGGTGACGGCGCTGACTCAGACCGACAAGCCCGACATCTACGCGCACGTCGACGATGAAGCCACCGTGCTGCTCGAATACCCCAAAGCGCAGGGCGTCATTGAAGCGTCATGGAATTGGCCGGTGAGCCGCAAGGATTTCGAAGTCTACGGCGCCACCGGCTACGCCATCGCTACCGGCGGCGACAATCTGCGCTTGCGCCTGCCGGGTACGCAGGCCGAGGAGACCCGCACCCCGCCCGCGCTCCAGCCTCAGGAAGCCGATTCCATCTCGTACCTGATCGCCGTAGCGCGAGGACAGTTGAAACCGGCCGGCCTGTCGTCGCTCGAGAACAACATGATCGTCATCGAGATCCTCGACGCCGCGCGCGAATCGGCGCGCACGGGGCGGACGATTACACTGGAGC
>JBEKZL010000113.1:0-24324 GCA_049509915.1 Bryobacteraceae bacterium
ATGATGTCTTCCGGTTTCTCGTACCCCTTCAGTAGCTCGTCTACGAGATCGGGTTTGATGTCTTCCGTACGTTCTCCTTTTAGCATTGCGGAGAACGTTTACACAAAAAATCTTACACCGTCGTCGACATTTTGCCTCTTGAGTTGCAAAGAGTCCTCCGAAAACCCAACCCCCCACCCAAAAACCCAGTCACGGATTTTCCAAATATTTCCTCCCCTTCATTCCAAGCCACTTCCGCCAAATCCGCCCCTCTTGGGCAGCCGCCTCTCCCGCGCCCTCAAGCTATCGTAGTGGCCGAAAGGTAGCTCCCATGCCCGATTCCGCCCTCGCCTCTCCTCAGCTCCAGGTTATCGACGCCCTGTTGAACGGCGCCAAGCTCAATGCCGCCGCCCACCAGGCCGGCGTCCACCGCAACACCATCGCCTATTGGCGCCACACCTCGCCGGCCTTTGAAGCGGCCCTCCGCGACGCCCAAAACGAACCCGCCGACCTGCTGCGCGAAGGCGCCATCGCCCGCGCTGAGCTCGCTTTCCAAGCCCTCGAACAGATCCTCCAAGACCCGAAATCCTCCACCTCCGCCCGCCTCCGCGCCGCCATCTTCATCCTCAGCCAAGCCTTGCCTTCTCCCGCGAAGGAGCGCCACGCCACCCATACCCTCCCAAAATCCGCTCAGGAACCTGTCGCCCAGGAGCCCGCCACCCAAAATCCCGATTTCATGCACAAAAATGCACAAATTCCCCAACAGCCCTATCGCCGCCCTGACCCCAAAATCGGCCGCAACGACCGCTGCCCCTGCGGCAGCGGCAAGAAATTCAAACAGTGTTGCCTCAATAAACCCCAAACCGTCGCCGCCTGATAAAATCCGCACCCCAAAATCGCTCCGTGCCAGTCTGGCGCCTGAAAGATCCGGCAACGCTGTTCCTTCTCCGGCGCTTCCGCTCTCGATCGAGGAAACACGCGGCCTGCCCTCGGGTTTTCAGGGATCGGCTATGGTCGCGCCCCAGGGCCGAGGAACCAGGAGATCGTCGCAGGTTTTTCGGGCCAGGAAATCGTTCACTTTCAGGTGCCGCGGCACAGCGGAGGATCTGCGCGCCTTCCGATTCACCTACATCGTGTGGTTGCTCCTCTGGCGCAGGAACTCACGCCCATGCTTTTCGAGATGCCGGATCGGGTCGACCCGTTTCATGCCGCGGGCAGGACCAGGTCTCCCGAATTACCTCGGCTCCTTCAATCGTCTCCGCGGACAAGGCGCGGTTCGCGTCGAGACCATGCGACAGCTTCGCCCAGGTTCGCGCGCGCCTCTTCCAGGGTTGCGCCCTGCGTGTTCGCGCCGGGCAGTTCCTCGACGAACCCGATGTAGCCCGCGGGCACTTTCATAAACACGGCCGTCAAGCTCATTTGGGCCATACGCTCCGACCATAACAGGGAAGCCGCTGGTGGAAGCAACTTACCGGGTGCTTAACCCTAAAAACGGCAGTTAGCCCATTCGCTCCAGCGAGGCGGCCGAGTGCTCCCGAGCACAAACACCGAGAAACGCCTTGTGGGCGTCACATCCGATAAACTGTTCCATAACCGCTGCAGTTCCTTTCGAACTGGGGTTGCTGCCAAGATACGGCAGCAACCCGCTGCAGCGCTTTCATAGCATCACGGGTTCTGCCAGCGGTCGTAATGCGACAGAAGGGCCGGGCGACTTCAGGGGTTCGGAGAAACCACTCCGCCGCGGGGGGGTTACGGAGCGGGTTCGACGTGGACGAGCACGTCGGCTACCCAGTCCAGCGATTTCAGGATGTGCAGGCGCGCCTGGTGGGCGATCTCGTGCGACTGGCGCACAGTCATCTCCGGATCGACTTCCAGGTGCAGATCGACGTGGTAGCGGAGGCCGGTTTTGCGGGCGAAACACTTTTCCACGCCGCGGACGCCATCCACTTGGGCCGCGGCCTGGCGGATTTTGTCCATCAGCCGGTCGTCGGGCATGGTGTCCATCAACTGCATGGCGGTCTGATAGGCGACGCGAGCGCCGGCGGTGATGACCAGGAGTCCGACGGCAAGGCCGCCGTAACAATCGGCGGAGACGAAACGGCTGGGGTTGTAGAGGGAAAGGCCGACGGCGATGAGGGCCGTGGCCGCGGAAGTGGAATCGGTGGCGTCGTGCCAGGCGTCGGCGACCAGGGCGGCGCTCTGAATCTTGCGCCCGTAGCGGAACTTCGATAGGGCTAGGGCGGGTTTGGCGACGAGCGAGGCCACGAGCGGCCAGACCACATAGGACTGTATGAACAGGTGCGGCCTCCCGAGACGATCAATGGCGGAATACGAGATGAGCGCGCCGATCACCGCTAAGCCCAGGCCGATCAGTAATCCACTCAGGATTTCCAGGCGGCCATGGCCGTAGGGGTGGTTCTCGTCGGCGGGCTTGGCGCCCAGGGTCAGGCCGGCCAGGAGCAGGGAAGACGTAAGCAGATCGGTGGAAGATTCCACACCATCGGCCACGGCGGCGGTGGAATGGCCGGCCAAGCCGACGAGAATCTTGGCGGCGGCCAGCGCGGCGCTAACCGCCATACCGGCGATGGCGATGCGCTGGCCGGTTCGCGTCGATTCAGGCGCGGGCGGGGTCGTTCCGTTCGGTATCGACACCAAGCTCGGCAAAGGCCGCCTTAGCTTTCCCGGCGTCGAACTTGCCCTCGCGCGCCAGCCGCGACAGCGCTGCGGTCACGATCGACTCGGCGTTGATTTCGAAGTGTTTCCGCAAATACTCGCGGTTGTCGCTGCGCCCAAATCCGTCGGTGCCCAGCGTTTCCATCCGCCCCGGCAGCCACGGCGCCACCTGGTCCGCCACAGCCTTCATATAGTCGGTTGCCGCCACGATGGGGCCGGCCGCGTCCTTTATGGCCGTGAGCAGATAAGGGATCCGTTCCGGCTGGTCGGGGTGGAGACGGTTCCAACGTTCCACCGTCAAGGCTTCCCGCCGCAGTTCGGTGTAACTGGTCACGCTCCATACGTCGGCGGGCAGGTCGTACTTTTCGGCCAGAATACGTTGCGCGCGCAACGCTTCGTTGAGAATCGGACCGCTGCCGAACAACTGCACCTGGGCGGGGCCTTTCTCGGCGGGAAGGTAACGATAGAGGCCTCTGAGCACGCCTTCGGGGTTGAAGCCTTGCGGCATGGGCGGCATGGGGTAGTTTTCGTTGTACAGGGTGAGGTAGTAGAACAGGTCCTCGCGCTCCTGGTACATACGGCGGATGCCGTCCTGCACGACGATGGCGATTTCATAGGCGAAGGCGGGGTCGTAGGCGGCGCAGTTGGGCACGGCGCTGGCCATCAGCAGGCTGTGGCCGTCCTGATGCTGCAGGCCTTCGCCGGACAGCGTGGTACGCCCGGCGGTGCCGCCGCAGAGAAAGCCTTTTCCGCGGGCGTCGCCGAACGCCCAGATCAGGTCGCCCACGCGCTGAAATCCGAACATGGAATAGTAAATGAAAAAGGGAATCATGTTCGCGGCGTAGTTCACGTAGGCCGTGCCCGCGGCGGTGAACGAAGCCATGGAACCGGCTTCGGTGATCCCCTCTTCCAGAATCTGCCCGTCTTTGGATTCCTTGTAGTACAGAAACATCTCGGCGTCATGGGGGCGATAGAGTTGGCCCTGGCTGGCGTAGATGCCAAACTGGCGGAACAGTGACTCCATGCCGAAGGTGCGGGCTTCATCGGGGATGATCGGCACCACGCGCTTGCCGATCTCGGGATGTTTCAGAAGCTGGGTGAGCACGCGGACGAAGGCCATGGTGCTGGAGACTTCGCGACCGGAAGAGCCTTCGAGCGATTCCGAAAAATAATCAACCGGCGGCGGCGTCACTGCGGGAACATCCACCCTGCGGCTCGGCATGTAGCCGCCGAGCTGGCGCCGGCGCTCGTGCAGGTAGGCCATTTCGGGACTGTCGGCGGGCGGCTTGTAAAACGATGCGTTGCGCGCGGCGTCGTCGGGGATGGGAATTTCGAAGCGCGATTTGAAATGAGCGATTTCCTGCTCGTTCAGCTTTTTCTGCTGGTGGGTGATGTTGCGGCCTTCGCCAGCCTCGCCCAAGCCGTAGCCTTTGACGGTATGGGCCAGGACGACGGTGGGGCGGCCAACCGTCTCCACCGCCGCCTTGTAGGCGTTATAGACCTTGCGCGGGTCGTGGCCGCCGCGCTTCAAGCGGTAAAGCTGGTCGTCGCTCAAATGCGAAACCAGGTCGAGCAGTTCCGGGTATTTACCGAAAAAATGCTGGCGCAACCAGGCGCCGTCTTTGGTCACGTAGGTCTGGAATTCGCCATCCACCACTTCGGACATGCGCTGCACCAGCAGGCCAGTGGAATCGCGCGCCAGCAAGTCGTCCCATTCGCAGCCCCAGATCAGCTTAACCACTTTCCAGCCGGCGCCGCGGAAGGCGCCCTCCAATTCCTGAATCACCTTGCCGTTGCCACGCACCGGACCGTCCAGGCGCTGGAGGTTGCAGTTGACGACGAAAATCAGGTTGTCGAGTTTTTCGCGGGATGCCAGTGTGAGCGAGCCCAGGGATTCGGGCTCGTCGGTTTCACCGTCGCCCAGAAACGCCCAAATCTTGCGGGGAGTGACCTGGATCAGGCCGCGGTTTTCCAGGTAGCGCATGAAACGCGCCTGATAGATGGCGTTGATGGGTCCAAGACCCATCGAAACAGTGGGGAATCGCCAGAAATCGGGCATCAGCCAGGGGTGGGGGTAGGACGGAAGGCCGGGGGAATCGCGGAGCTCGTGGCGGAAGTTCTTGAGACGCTCCTCGCTCAGGCGCCCTTCGAGGAAGGCCCGCGCGTAAACCCCAGGCGAAGCATGGCCTTGAAAATACACCAGGTCGCCGGGCTGGTCGCCGTAGCGGGCATGGAAGAAATGATTGAAACCCACCTCGAGAAGCGTGGCCAGGGAAGCGTAGGTGGAAATGTGGCCGCCGATGCCGCTGTCGTACTTATTCTGGCGGACCACCATGGCCATGGCGTTCCAGCGGATCAGGCTCTTGATGCGCCGTTCCATGGTGCGGTCGCCGGGGTACGGCACTTCCTGCTCGGGACGAATGGTATTGACGTATGGCGTGTTGAGTTGGGGAGCGAGTTCGACCCCGCTGGCGAGAGCGCGCTGCCGGAGTTGTTCCAGCAGGTAGGCGGCCCGGTCGAAACCCTCTTCATCGACGATCTGATCCAGCGATTCGAGCCACTCCGCGGTTGCCAGTGGATCCAGGTCCACCACCCTCTCGTTGAGTTTCTGGTGCATGAATACTCTCATTATAATGAACCTCCGGCCGCCACGGACCCGTGGGTTGATTACAATGGCTCAAGGGGGAGCAGCCCGCGGCGTTTGAATATCCGATGAACATCGGGCGACGGGCTTGCCAAACCCGGAATCTATCGGCTATCAGTAGTAGTTTGGGAGGCTTTTCATCATGGTGACGTGCCCGGTATGCGACGGCGCAATCGATCTCGATGAAGAAGACGTAGACGAAGGCGACATCGTCAGTTGTGACGAGTGCGGCGCGGATTTGACGGTGGTGAGCGTGGAACCGCTCGAGCTGGAGTCGGCGGAAGAGCTGGAGGAAGAAGAAGAGGAAGAGGACGATTACCTGGAGGAAGACGAGGAGGATGAAGATGCCGACGAGGACTGGAAATAGGATGGGCATCGACATCCATTCCCGGGTCGCCTTGAGAAAGGTGGTTGTCGCGCTCGGTTGGGCAGGGCTTTTCGCCTTGCTGGCATGCTCCGGGGCATTCTCCGGCGCGGCGATTGCCCAGCAACAGAAGAAGGGTAGCAAGCAGACGCGCAACGTGCAGGGCGTGGTTCATGCACCCGACGGGGCGCCCCAGGCCGGCGCCGTCGTGCAGCTCGAAAACAAACGGACCATGCAGGTCCGCTCCTTCATATCTCAGGCGGACGGCAGCTACTACTTTCACGACCTCAACGCAGACGTCGATTATGGGCTGCACGCCGAATTCCGTGGGGCAGCCAGTGACAAGCGCACCGTGAGCAGTTTCGATTCCCGCCAGGACGTGACCATGGACCTACAATTGAAGGCCGCCAAATGAACCCGGGGAATCTGTGGTAGACTCACCGTCGGGACCTAAGGGCCCGGTTGGGCTTCGGGTCGCGGTCCGGCACCCCGCCAAACCCTAAATGCACTCCAGCGCGTCCCATCAGCTTCGGGAAAACCTTGGATGGCTTCGGAGAACTTTCTGCCCCTGACCCGGGACGAGCATTACGAGCTCGGTCGAGAACTGCGGGGGATGAGCGCCCGCCTGCATGAATTGTGCGGCTTGGTGGTGAGTGTGTACGGTCCCAATAACCAGTCTGCTTTTCAATTCGAAAAGGCGACGGAAGTTCTGGATCGTTTGCGCGGCGACTTGCAGGCGCAGGCGGAAGCCGACCTGCCCGGGTTCGACGTTCAGGGGTATTACGACTGAGGCGGCTTGGCTTTCCTGTTCGATTTGGACTCGGCGCGCCGATCATGCTAGCATCGAGGATGTTGGCGTGAGCAATGCGGGGACGTAGTTCAGTTGGTTAGAACGCCGGCCTGTCACGTCGGAGGTCGCGGGTTCGAGCCCCGTCGTCCCCGCCATTCCTTTTCAACGTTTTCCCAACCTTTTCAAGTATTTGCCCCGATATCGCGCGAGCCGGCTCGCGACATCATTCGACACCAACCGACACGAAATGCCCCCAATACTCGGGGCGAACTGTAGCAGCTACTGTAGCACTTGGCGAACGGCCATCCGGCCAACAGATTCGAGCAGCAAGGGCAGTGGCGCTACCACATTCCCTGGCGTATTCCGTCAGCCTGAAGCGGGGGCCACAGTTCTCGGAATTTCCGGCCCATGTCCCAGGCCTAACTACGAGACCCACGGGGGCCCTACCGACCCGAACGGACCCCGAGAGTGGGGCCAAAGATCTTGGATCCATGGAGACCGGACGATTGCTAAAGGTCTCCTCTCTCTCTCACGCGGCACCCCGGCACCCGAACAAAAAACAACATTCCCCTAATTGCCCTCTGCCAAGCGCACGATAAGGGGCCAACATTCTCGGAATTTCGCTAGTCTCAGATTCTCGTCATTGCACGATCAGTGGGCTGGGCGTCCGGTCAATTCCTAAGAGGCCGAGCTCAGGCTTGACCGTTTGCTCCAGAGGCAACTGGTCGATGTGTATGTTGCTGAATTTAATGGCTGCGATGACCGCTTTCAAGGCGAATAGGCGGCAAACAAAAGCGGCTGTTGATGAAAGGTTGATGGAAGGTTCTCCGGGAGAGGAGTTTTCCGAATCATGATCCCTCGCCCCCTTTCGTCTCCGGCGCCGGGCTGCGGCCTTCCGCAGATGATGGCACCTTGAAGTACTCCACATGGTGTTCCCTTCGGCCAGATGGCAAGAGCATTATCCATTGAGATCTCGATACTCACAAGAACTTCACCAGCCGGCCGGGAGGACAACATTCTCGGAATTTCCCCGTGGGACCATTCTTTTCGCAGGGGGCAAGGATTCTCGGAATTTCTGCTCTTGCCTAACTGGTGTTCGTTGTCGGGATGCCTCATCCGCGCTAGCCTAGTTGACGGGCGTAGCTCTGTTGCCCAAATGCAAGGGGCGGCGCTGGGGGCGAGAATTCTCGGAATTTCGGCAAGTGCGTGCAGCCAAGCAGGACTCAGGAATCGCCGTCCTGTCCAATTTGGCCTTCGGTTTCAGGAACACCCTGCGGCCACGACGGATTGAACCCCGATCTTGGCGCGGTCCGAACGCAGTGGGTTTCTCCGGAATTCGGCCATACTTGACACGCCGCTCAACACCGGAGCCCCCCACCAGATGGGGGGCACAGATTCTCGGAATTCCCAAGCGACCACTGTGCGTCCATTGCCGGGTGGAACCGCATGGATCTGGAGTTCACACACCCGATTGCACTCGTCGCGTATTGCGGAGCAAAATCAGGCGATCACCGAAACGCTCACGCCTGGCCAGTCTGCAAGTGGAAACTCGCAGGGCTCCCCGATAACATCCAGTGCCGCCAGGAGTTCTTCGAAGCTCCCCACCGTGCGCGGCCCAAACCGCGTCGCCACCACGAACTCCGCTTCCGCGTCAGGACGCTGGACCATCCACGCGATCCCCCGGCCCTCGGCGCTTCCGCCAGAGCCATCGACACAAAAGGCGCCGAACGCGTCGCCACCAGGCGAAAACAACTGGAAATTGTCGGACGAGAACTCAAATGTTCCGGCATCGGTGGTGACCCGGGTCGGCTCGCCGCCCGGCAGCCCAATCCCATACGATCCGGGATCGAGTGGCCAGAAGTCCACCTCGGGCGGCCGCGCCCGTGCAACCTGAATCGCGCGGTCGAGGTCGCGGAGCGTCAGTGCCGGTTCGGGAAGCGGAGGCAAATCAAGCGAGCCCTCCACCGTTGCATCGATGTCGAAGCCGCCAGCGTCCGCATCCCGGACCTGTTGTTCCAAGTCCGCAAGGAACCGCTGCCGCGCGGTTTCCCGTGCATCCTTGTCGAGCAGAGCCAACTCCTCGAACCGGCGCGGCAACCGCGACAGAATCGGCTGGAGCCGCCCTACGATTCCCTGAAACAGATTGATGCGGTTGCCGACGGTGAAGAATACGTCCTGTTCCACCGTGTCCTTGTAGGCGAAGCTCAACACCCGAATCACGGGGCGCTCCTGCCCGAGGCGGTCAATGCGACCGATGCGTTGCTCCACCTTCATGGGATTCCACGGCAGATCGTAGTTCACCAGCACGCCGGCAAACTGAAGGTTCAGCCCTTCGCCCGCGGCGTCCGTACACACCAACAACCGCACCTGCCGATCCCGGAGCCTGCGTTTGATTTCCTCTTTCGAGCAGGGCACCCACTGGCCGCCGGCATCGCGCCAGGCTCCGCCGGCGCCTGAGTAGCAGGCCACAGGCATTCCCGGCATCTGGTCGGCCAGATAATCCCTGAGGTATTCCATCGTGTCTGTGTACTGCGTGAATACGATCATCGAATCGAAGCCGTCCGCGAGACAAGCTTCCAGCTCGATCTTGAGCCGACGCGCTTTACTGTCGGTGCCCAACTGCGCGATTCGCCGCAGCAGGTCGTTGATCCGTTCCCGCTCGCCAGCCGCCTCGGGCGCCTCCGCGACAATGGACGCGACCTCTTCTCCCGACATCACTTCGTCCGACGTTTCGTCCTGCGAAGCGTCTTCCTCCGTGATTCCTCCCGCCCGCATCAGCCGTCCATTCAGAGTCCGTTTCAGCGCTTCGAAGCTCGACGCCAGTCGGCGCCGGTACACGGTCATCACGAAACCCACCGCCGAACGTTTCTCGGGTGATGCCGTCCGGTAGGTATCGCCGATGAAATCCTCGACCGCACTGTACAGCGCACTTTCAGCCGGCGTCATCTCCACCACGACTTCACGCGGATCGCGCTTGGGGACGGGAAGCTTGTAGCGCCGCAACAGTTCGCGCGTGTTCCTGACCATCCGGTGACGGAGCGGGCTCGCCGCCTGCAACAACCGCGTGGCGGCGCGACGGGAGTCGGCATCCAGTGTCTTGCGAGGGATCGAAGTCATGTCCCGGAGCGCGCGGAGCACCTTCTTGCGTTTCAGGGCGGAAACGCCAGGCAGGATCTGTGCCGCATCGGCATCCGCCATTTCCCTAAACATCGCCTCAGTCGAACGGAACAACGAAGCAAGGTATTCCAGATCCTCGGGCGAAGGATTGCCTGACGCCCGCTGGAAATAACGCAGAAAGATGCCGTCGTCCCGGTGCCACTCATCTGGCAGCCCGAGCAGATCCATCAGATCCCACAGTTCCACAGGGTGCACCTGCATCGGGGTTGCCGTCAGCAGCAGCAAGGAACGGCACTTCGCCTGCAGCTTTCGCATCAGCCCAAGTAGCGCGTTCGGCCCCTTCTCCTGAGTGCTGCCGGCGCCACGCCGCCGCGCGTGGTGCGCTTCGTCCAGAATCAGCAGATCCCAATCAGAGGCATCGAGCAACTCACGCTGCCGGTCGGCCCGCCGCATCAGGAAGCTGGACACGAGCACGACCGGCTCAGCCTGCCACTCATCGCGTCCAACGGGCTTCTCCACGACGTTCCGCGCGCCATGCACCGCCCTCCACACTAGCGCCGACCCGTCGTAGATCGGGACGTTCAAATTGAACTTCTCGTACAGTTCGTTCTGCCACTGAATCTGGACGCTCTTGGGCGTCAGGATGAGCACCCGCTTCGCCAAGCCACTCAGGATCGCCTGCCGGAGGATCAGGCCAGCCGAAATCGTTTTACCGAGCCCCACTTCGTCGGCAATCAACACGCGGCTGGGCCACTCGCTGAGGTACCGCGTGTAGGTCCGTACCTGGTGCTGCCAGGGCGTCACAGCGCTGGTCATCTCGCCCACGCGCAGACCGTGCGCAAGGCGCGGCGCCTCATGAATAAATGTCCAGACGATGCGCCGGAATTCGTCCGCCAGCAGCTTGCGAGTCTCCGGTTCTTGGGTAGCCCGACGAGCAGGCGGCGCAACGAACCGGTCGTCGTTGGGGAGAAACTCCAGCAGCTTCCTCTTCGCGGCCTCCGGGAAATCGAACACCTTCACCGACCGTGTTCGCCCTTCCCAGAGCTTGGCGAACGCATCCACCTCGTCATCCAGATGAGCGGTCTCACGGCCGCCGAACCAACCGCAGTGAACATGGAAGCTTTCCCGGTTGTTGACCCAGCCACCCGCCGTCTCGTTGATGGACCCGGAAAAGCTCAGCCGGTTACCTTCGCCATCGGTCAGGATTCCGACCTTCTCGTGATACAGCCCAGGCGCATGCGCCGGCCGTCCATCGGGATCTACCGGTACGGCCACCTTTACATCCAAATGCCCCTGCGCCACCATCCAGGCAAGCATTCCCAGACCGCGACCGGCCCTCTCATCGGGCGGCGTCAAATCAGCCGCGAGAAGATGCGATTCCAGCCGCGCCCGCCAGTCATATCCCTCGCCGATGGCATCCTGCTCAGGCTGCTGGAGCGTGCAGCCGACAATCAGCCGCATCCGGCCATCATTGGTAATGAGTGCGTCGATCCCGCGGGAGGCCAGCGCCAGCGCATCCGCCGAGAAGTAACCGGTCATACGGTCGTATTGAACGGCGCAGGAAAGCGCTGGATTGTAAAATAACTCCACCAGATCGCCATCTTCATGGCGATAGCTGGTGCGCCACTCGCAGTCCGTGAGCAGTGTCATGATGCAGCGGCGAGCCGATTCAGCGCGAGTCCTATCAAGCGGTCGTTGAACAATTTCAACTTCCGCTCGGCCGCCTCAGCACCTGCCGGCCACCGGGCCAAACCGGCCCGGATTGCCGAAACGCTGGCCTCGCAATGTTCCCGGTCGATGAGCCAATCCACCGTCGCCAGCAGTTCCATCCCCATCGGCGACTCAAAGCCGTCGATCAACGCCGCCGTCCGGTCCAACACCGGCAGTAGCGGGCGCTGGTCCTCCTGCTTCAGATACAGTTCGAGAAACGCTCGTCGCTCCTCGTCGAACCAAATCGTGTCCGACGGCTCCGCGTCGCTCAACCGCTTGTCGCAGTGCAGGTAACTGCCGTCCAGGCCGTTCAGAAGATGCCGCAGACGGTCAGAGTACGGGCCGTACTTGTCCGCGCTGAACTGAAGATTCAAAGGATTCGGCAGCGATAACTTGTTGAGCGTTCTCTCCAGGAACCAGCCCAGCTTCTGGACTTCCAGGTAGGTGCAGCCGTTGCCAACTACCCAATACCTCCACACCATTTCGGCGACCATCGCGCGAGCCGGCGTGAGCTTCTGCACTCCCGTCGGTTTTGCTACATTCTGGTACTTCTGCGTCGGCTCGAAAACAAGCACTTCCACATCGTTCAGGGAAGCCAGCACACGCTCGATTTCAGACCGCACTTCCGCCCAATCCAGTCCCCCGTTTCCGCAGCCAAGCGGTGGCAGCGCGATGCTCCGGATTCCCTTTTCGGCTACGACTCGCCGTAAATCCGCCAGCCCTTCCGTGATCCACTCCAACTTGGACGGATGACGCCAGTGCTTCTTGCTCGGGAAGTTGATGATCCACCTGGGGCCGTCGAGCCGCGAGCTCTCGGTGACGAACATGTGGCCGATGCGGACATCTCCCCGTTTGCACGCCTCTTCGTAAGCGCGGAAGTTCTCCGGGAACGCCTCCTTGAACATCAGCGCGATTCCCTTGCCCATCACTCCCATCGTGTTCACAGTGTTCACCAGCGCTTCCACCGGTGCATCCAGAAGATTTCCTTTGTGAAATGTAATCATCAGAAGTACCACTCAGATCTTTTGAAAATGTTCACCGACAGGCCGAGACCATCGGCCCGCTCCTTGAAACCGTCCCGCACACCTTCCGTGTAGCAGCAAATACCCAGGATACCTTCGACCGGGAGGTGTTTCCAGACCAGACCCTCCGCCTGGTAACGGTCCGTCTTTCCCAGATCGTTGTTGTCGCGCTTGAAGTCACGGTTCTGCAGGATCGGCCAATCGATTCGGTCGAGGTCGTCGAGGCTGGTGAAAGGCTCGGCCATCCTGAGATAGGCATGCTGGTCGGTAAAGACAAACTCGATACCCATCTTCGCCACGTGTCTCAGGGACGAGACCAGAATGACAATCTCTTCATTTGGAACCTTGGGAACCCCGTTGTATCCCGTCCTGATATTCAACAACATCATGGAGAATGGCGTGAAATAAAAAGGGATGTAGTCGGCCAGGGTTCCGCATGGCCCGGCCGAAACCGGGTGGTACGTCCGTTTTTGGATGAGATCGCGGTTTCCGATGGGTCGGAAGTTGGGGTCTGACCGCTCGCCGTTCTTGGCATGCAGTCCGTTCTCCAGAATCCAGTGCACGTTGTCACGGTGCGTGATTCGAAAGATGAGCGCCTTTTCGGGATTGAGGAGGTTGGAGTAGTCCCCCGGCATTTCACTCGTCCTCCTCGTCTTCCCGTTCGCCCTGTCCCAGCGGCAGCAGTATCTGTTCCGGAATCTTCGGTGCAGGCACTGTTTCGGAGAAGGCCAGTTTTCGAAGTCGCTCGAGCGCTTCGAAATCGTTCGCTGCCCCCGCCAAGTTGACGTCTGGTTTCTTCCTTCCCGCCGACGCGATACCCGGCGGCAACACGTTTAATAGGGCTTCGAGCGCGGTTAGCAGGGTCGGATCGCCGATCAGGTGTGCGCTTTCGATTAGGCTTTGTGCGGCGCCGGTGTTCTGTTCCCGCGCTGTCTTTGCGGCCCAATGTAGAGTGTCGAGCATGCACTCAGCACTGACGTGCCCGAGGCTTCCGTTCCGGTGCCGCGTGACGCTATCCCACAGGATTACGTCATCGCTCTTCATCTCGCAGACTTTCTTCTTCACGTCCTGATCGAAATCGAGGCCGACAACGCGAGCTAGCTTGAGAGCTTCGTCGGCAGGGAATCTTGGCGCGCGGAACGCGTCCCAGGCCAGCACGTACCACTCGGTCAGAGCATCCAGATGGTGCTGACGTTTCACGGTGGCCAGTTGCTCCATGCGCCACTGCTTCACTTCGCGGCGGGCCGCTTCGAGCGCATCTTCCGGCCGGACTGAGTATGGATCGAACTCCTCGAAGAGATCGCGCTGCTTTGTCTTCGGCTGCGGACGTGCGGTGCCGCGCGTGAGCGGCCATGCTTCGGTGAAGACTTGCAGTGCCGGGCCGAAACAAGCTAGGTACAGATCGATTCCACCGATACCGGCTACCTGAAACTCCTTCACCTTCGCGCGGACGGCCTGGCGGACGGTCGGCTCCACTTCCTCCCAGTAACGGGGTTCGCTCGTGGCGGTGTCGGCTTCACGCACTCGGCAGACCAGGAAGATCGTAGAACGTGCAGAGGATTTCTCTCGGATATGCAGACTGCCTTCCGCCTCGGTATTAATCGGCCAGGATGCAGTGATCGTAAATCCGGCATCGATTAGACCGCCAGCGAGAGCGTCCCACGCTCCAGTGGCCTTGTGGGTGAACATGACGGTCATGATGCCATCGGGCTTTAGAACCCGACGCTGTTCTCGGAAGATCGACGCCATTCGACGCTGGTAGTCACGACCGGCTAGGTTCTTCGCGCCACCCTTCTCGCCAACGAACCTTGCTGGATTGGCAACCGCTTCACGGTCCTTATCCGTCAAGTGACCAGTGAATAATTCCGGATTGAGCAGTCCAGCAGTGCGCTTGAGCCATACATAAAAGAAGTCCGATAGTTCCGCATACATTACGTTGTCGTAGTATGGCGGGTCCATAACAACGCAATCGACAGAGGCGTCGCCAAGGGGAAGTGCATCGGCCGAACCGCAAGTGATTCGGACCGGTGGTTTGGGATGAGGAGCAGTGAATTCGAGCTTGCCGTCAGGGGATTGGCCGAGGAGGTTGATCAACTCGCCGAGGGCCTTCCCTGTCTGCCCGATTGCCCAGTCATACCCTAAGCCGGTTATCACTGGAGCAATTTCAGCGTAGGTCCACTTGAAAGAGAAATCGTGCCGGTCAAATACGCCCGCGACCACTTCGCGGCTTGCATGCCACCGCACCTGGATCGCGTTGTAGTTGACCATCTTGTCCAGCGAGATGGCCAGATAAGCCATCGCAGCCTTATCGAGTTCGGTCCGGACACATTCTTCCACGATTTCGTGGAACACCTGTACACCTACGCAGTGGCCATACAGTTGTCGCGGCGAGAACATCTGGGCCCAGGTGCCCAAGCCGTACTTGTCCAGCGGCCATCGGATCATCGTCTCGTAGCCGAACGGTATCTCCTCATCCGGCACGATGTTGCGAGCTTTCCAGAGTGGTAGCGTCTCTTCCAACTTCTGGCGGATCAGAACGTCAATATCGTCCTCAGGACAGGGCGCACGGAAGCCATGTACTTTCTCGGTCCTGGGCTTCCCCTTCTTCGTATAGCCCTTGATGTGGTTCTCTTTGTAGACGACACAGTAAAGCTGGTGCCCCATGCGCCCTGCCTGAGCCTGTGCTTTTATCTCGTCACCGTCGATGATGCGACGGCATTCTGGGAATGGACAAGTACCGTCGCCGCCTTTCACAGTGCCGGCGGAATGATCGGCTTCGCGCTCAACAATTTCAAAGCGCATTCGCCCGTCGTTGGGGATGAGCCGCACGCCGTGCCCGGAGCCAGACAGTTTCCAGTTGGGAGACAGCGGAACTAAGCCGCCGCAATAGGGACATGTGACTGTGCGAGCCCAAAGGTAACCGTCAACCGTCAATACATTCTTCGGCTCTGCAGGGAAGATGCCTTCGAAATGCGGTCGTGCGCGACGAATGAACTCAGCTGAAAATTCCTCGTATCGGGCAAGCAGTTCTGACCCAAACCTGAGTGGCAATTCCACAGTGGCCTTAAGCAGTAGTGCTGCGACTGGATTTAGGTCGTTCGCGATAGCTTCGCACCCGAGGCGAACGGTTTCAAGCGGAACACTTCCCCTGCCTGAGGTTGGATCGAGAACACTGCCGAGAAACCGTGGCTCGGGCGTAAAGTGCCAAGCTCGCGGGTAGCCATAAGTCTCCGCGAGTCGCGTTCCCTGCGCTGTTGAGACCCGCATTTTCTCTGCTACCTGTACTGGATCGCCGTGGATTCCGAGCGTGTGAAGAAAGTCCTCACGGTCTGCTGTAACCTCCAATAGGCTGCCCAGAACAGCTGCCCGGCACGCAACCAAAGGGCGCCGCGCAAACCAAACGTGCAGATAAGTTGTCGGTGGCAGAACATTGCCTGCCATCGCAATCTTCCTCTCGCGCGTAGCCTCAGCGCTCAACGCAGCGATGGGCAACCAGTCTTCAATCAGTCTCCGTTTGCTCATGGCGTTGTCAGCAATATTCTCAAAGACGCGAGCACCCGACGCGGGTACTCGCGGTGCATCACCATGCCGAGCCAGTAACCCGCTTCCTCGCGCGACATTTTCTCCACTCCCTCGGCGACTTGGCGGATGCGGTCCAGGTTCTTCATGGGCGCCAGCGCGCGGAATAGCAGTCCCAACGTAAGCGCGACCTCTTCATCGAGCGGCCACCGCTTCGACTTACCCGGCTTGAGCGAGCCGAGCACGATCTTCTCCCGCGCCAGCCGCTTCAACAACCGATTCTCCGCGATGCGCAGGCCCGGCCCCTGAATGGTGGCGACGTGCTCCGGCGCCTTCAGCCGCGGGGTGGCGGGTGAGGTCGCCTGCCAGATCTCCAGACGCCACACACTCGTCGATTCGACGATCATGCGCAGGTCGTATTGGGGCTTCATTTATACCTTCCCGGCGACGGCCTCCACGAAGGCCTCGCCACCCCCATACTGCGTCAACTTTTTGGAAAATGCGTCGGCGGTGGCATCCTTCAAGGAAAGCGGCTGTTTGAAAGCGAGATTGTAGCTGGCCTCGAACTGCGTCTCGCTGGCGGCTCGGATCTGCGGATCGAGAAACGATTTCACCGCGTTCGCTTTGTCCACGCGCCCGGTAAACTTCACTTCGAACTCCTCGATACCGTCGGCTTCGATGCCCACCTCGAAATGGCATGTGACGTCCGCCTCCTGAAGCGTCGCCATAGCCTGATGCACCTTCCACGTGGCGCCGGCCTCGAATAGACGAACGCGCAAGGTTGCGATACTGGCCACTTTGCTTTTGCGGGCCTTGTCCCAAAGGTCGGCCAGTGCCTGGGCGAGCGGCCCCTGCGCGGTGAGTTCCGGTGGCGGTGGCTCTGCGGGCTTGAATCCCGGCAATACCGGCGGCTGAATTTCGCCCGATTTCTCCCGGATGGTCACCACTGCCATGGCTTGTTGCCGTTGGCCACGGCTATCCGTCACCTCGACGGTGTAGGTCATCGACTGCTCCGGCCGCACACGAAGCTGCTGGGTCGCCTGATCGCTACCGGTAGCCGCAAGCTGCGGTTCATTCGACGTATAGGTATAAGGCGGGACGCCGCCTTTGACGCTGACCACCAACTCTGAGGACCCACCCCGCTCGATGGTAGTGGGATTGGCCTGGAAG
This sequence comes from Bryobacteraceae bacterium, assembly GCA_049509915.1. GTDB lineage: Bacteria > Acidobacteriota > Terriglobia > Bryobacterales > Bryobacteraceae > JBEKYD01. Next base: position 16,989 of record JBEKZL010000113.1, read on the forward strand.
CGGAGTTCCAGCGGTTCCGCCCGCGGCCACAGCTTCTTCCCTTTCGCGTCGTCGATGGTGTGTAAGAAATGGTTATCACTGATGTGGATGACGGGCCGCGGATCGCCGGGGCCCCACACTTGCGAGCCCTCGCGGTAAATGAACACTCCCTGATCGATGCCGTTACGGATACATTCGAACAACGGCGTGTCGTGCAGCAGAATGGAGAGCTTGGGCGCGCGGCGGTATTCGGTCCGAATCTGCGCCGTGGTCATCTCGCCCTTCACTCGAAGGCCGCTCTGGTCGCGCACGAAAGGCGGGGAATCCGGAATGTCGCGGGCTTCCAGCAGCTTCTTCTGCTCGTGCAGGACTCGTTCCACCTGGTGCTGGCCATTTCCGGGCATATCGCCGGCGCCGGAGAGCTCAATGATGGTGTGGCCCAGGTCGAGTTGGGCGCCGGTCATCCGCGAACTCGAAGGGTAAAAAAGATGGCGGTAGCACTGGAGAATCGCCATGGCCACATCCAGCTTCAGCTTCTCGTATTCGGCTTTGACCTTACCTTGCTGGTAGTCTGCGAGTTCGCGCTGATGTTCCGGCTTCAGAAGCTGGCCGAGGGCGAGGCGGCGGCGCACCAGGTCACACATGTTGGGGATGGTGCGCTCATCGGCTGCGACGAATACCAGGTTGTTCTTCAACTCGCGGCTCTTGCGTTCCGTACCCTTATATTCGAAGATCTCGACGATGTCAGGCGGCGGCTGGCGCAGGTCGGAAGGTACGGGAGTCGATTCGTGGCCCATCACTACAAGCAGAGGCCGGCCGTCGCCGACCTCGTCGGGCACCTCGTAGGGACCTGGAGGGGAGAGCACCGCGTTAAATTCACCGCGAGGAAGGCTGAACAACTGGCGGATTCGCTCGGCAAGTTCCGTACGGACTTCAGCAGCGTCAATGTCCCGCATGATCCGTCGGATGATCATGGTAAGATTCGGCTCCACCATGAAGCGCAGAGGGGCGCCCGGGCGGTCGTCCAGGTAGATGGAATCGGTGACGAACTGCACGCGGGCCTGCTCGATGAACGACGGTTCAATGGCGGGCGAACACACGGACAGCTTCAACTGCTCGGCGGTGATTCCCCTGGCGGAATCGTAGGCCAGGGTGTGCCAGAAAATCGTGCGCGCCACGTAGGCCGTTACCGGGGGCAGGCCCGGATACTTCTGGGCATCGATGCGCTGTGCGAGAGACGGCTCGTCCCCTGCGACGGCGGCGACGTCGGACTTGACCGCCGGCGCGTACTGGCCTTGGCCGAGTTTGACGTTGATTTCGGTGCGGATCGGCTCGAAGGCCGGGTCCATATGGTGCGAGTGGATCGAGGCCGCGTCCGGCGGCTGAATTCTCCAGAGGTGGTGGATCGTGCGGGCCAGCAACCGCAGCATGCCACGCGTGCGTTGGAACGTGCTGAGAGACGAGGTCTTCTCGGTCAGCATTTCGAGCAGCTTGGGATGGAGCGGATAGCTGCGTGCGAACCGGTCGCGGAGTTCCGGGTCGGCAGCATCGGCGGGCAAAGCGTCGCGGTTGGAGTTCCACACCTGCGAGTAGCCCGCGATCACTTCTTTGGCGGCGTCGAGATCCACGGTTTCGAAAAGGCGCGCGCGTAGAACGTTGGGCGTCTCGTCTTCCTCGGTAGGGTTCAGCGTCGTCGAACTGCGCACGGCGACGCTTTCCGCTTCGGACATGGCGGTGGCGGCGCGCTCGTTCTCGTCTTTATAAGCGTCGCCGGCTTTGTCGTCCTTACCAACTGCGAGCGTATAGACGAGCGCGACTTGCGGAGTGGACGCGACGGCCTTCCATAGATCGTGGACGAAAGCGGCAAACTGCTTGGACGCATCCGGAAATGTGCGCTCCACCTTCCGGAGGTAGACGGAGACCTCGTCCAGGAGGATCAGCGTGGGCTGGCCGCCGAAAAGTTCGCGGATGGTGTCCGCGCCCGGTGCGATGTGCTTTTCGTCGCTGACGCGAACGCGCTCGTAGCCGGCACGCCCGGCCAGGCGATAGGCCATCTCGCCCCAGAGCGACCGTGCAAGCAGTCCTGGTTCGAGAGTGAGGCCATTGGCGGGGTCGGCGTTCTCTCCGTCGAGGGCGGCGATGCGGATGGCGCCTGCCGGGAGAATCGCAGGATCGACGAAGGTTTCGGGCTTCGGAACACCTTTCATTCCACGGACGGCGTGCACCAGGGCGATGAGGGAGTGGGTCTTACCACCGCCGTACTGTGTCCCGAGCCGGATGATGGAGGATACTTCGCCTCCTTTGCCGGATAGACGGAGGCAGACCGCCTTGAGCAATTCCTTCATGCCGCGCGTAGGGTAGCTCTTTGCGAAGAACGCGGCGGGGTCCAGGTAGTCGGAGGGCGCAGTCCCGTTGACAACGCGCGACAGGTCCGCCATGAACTCGTCGTCGCGGATGGTGCCCGCGAGGACATCGGCTCGCGGACGGCAGGTGTCGAAGATCGTTGGCAGACTCATGTGATTTGTAAAAGATACTCCAGTGTATGCCCTCGATGGGGTCGAGGCAATTCCAGAACGACACAAGGGACATGCAAGACCTTCAGGGTTGGCACGGTGAGGGTAGGCGCGCCGGCCGCTTATAGGCAGCCGAAATCAGGCAAAGCTGGCACGCTTAAACGCGGATCTCCACAGATCAGTGGTCTGAGCCCGATCACAACAGCTCGATTGCGCGCTGCAACGCGACATCTTGGCCGGCTCGCAGCGTTGCCATAGATGGGCGCGCTTCGACGTCAGGCGAAACGCCGCTGCCCTCCAGGAGACGATCATTCCAGGTCATCCAGCCGCCGATCGGAATCCGGGGAGGGTATGGGCTACGGAATACCGCAAGCCCGCCTTGCGAGTTCCAAGATGGCGTCACGGTCGTTACCAGCTCCCATGTTCCAGGTTGCCATCGATTCCAATTGTTCGGCGTTCCGATACCGAAACCCGCTGAACTTGTCACGCAGGCTCGTTCCGAACACGACGTAAAACCGGATGCCCAACGAATCGGTCAATTGCTCGATGATTCGGGGATGATGGTCGGGAATGCCTTTTTCTACCACGAATCATTTAAAAGGTTTGCGATTGGCATGGTCGCTGGATTGTAGGGCTTGATACCAGCGGAGGGGCAATAGTCGATAACTTCCTCGACAACTCCTTCAAAGAGCGCATTCGGCAACGCTAGGCGGAATTCCTGAGGTTCGCTTTGAACCGTGGTCTTCTGAAGCTCGTCCCACTAACGATCGATCTGATGGGCTTCCGTGATGTGGCCTTGGTTTTGAACCATAAAGCGAATCGCTGCGGTTCGCGCGGCATCTGCCGGTGGCTGGGGCTGATCTCGTAAAAGGCTGGGCTCAGTCGGGTGCCAGAACAGCACCTAGCGAAATCTACCGAGATCCTTTGGTTCTAACGCGGTGCCCTGCGTAGGTTTGCCCGGCCCCCGGCCGGAATCGGTTGGAACCGTCGAGCACCGTGAATCCCAGGTCGGACGCGGACTTCCATGCGATTTGCCCGCTCGATTTGGTGCCGGGTCACCACTCATTAAATAGCCGCTAGAGGGGGTTTTTGGTAGCTTGCACCAACTCCTTTAAAAACGATTACGCAAGGCCGCACACCAAGACAATCGCGGTCTTCGAAAAGGAGATTAAGAATGCAGAGCACCGTCAAAAGACTGTTTCGTTCGCCGATGGCTGTATTAGTGATGTCAACCGCCATCGGTATAATTGGTAACTCGCTGGCACCCGCCCAGGAACTACCTACTACTGCAAGTCGGGTTCCAACCAAGACCATGGCGGACCCGAAGGGTTTACCCAGCCCGGTGTTGGTGGATTCCGTAACGCCAGGACTGTCCACGCCGATGTTCCAGACAAGGCAGGAAATCTTCGGCATGCCCATTCTTAGCCCGGGCAACTTCACACCGGCTGCGGAGGAGGATGCCTGCAGAATCATAGAGGCTACCCTGCTCTACAAGAACGGCCCCAATGACGGTTGGTGTTGGCTTGTTACTACCGACTGTGGTGATCAATATCAAAAGGGAGATTGCTGGTACACCGAATCCCTTTCCGAAAACCGCAATTCCAGCCATTAGACTCGTGGTCCCGCACGGTCAGCAAGAGGCAAGCTCCGCGCAATCGTGGGGCTTGCTCAGAAGGGCCGATCTATGAAGCAATGAATATGGCGACTTTGCGTTTACGACACCTTTGTCCTCATCCGCTTCAGAACTTCCGCGAGTACTGTTGCTCCAGGAAGCCGCTCAGATTGGCGCTCGCCTTGAACTACGGAATAGGCTGGAATCCAACACCGTATCGAATTCTTCACTGAGACCTGACAAGCGAAGGATGTCCCAGACCATGAAATACGCCACCAAAACGCGCTCCCAGGGGCTTTGGCTTCGGCTACCCGAGGACTTCGATTGCGCGCCCGGGCAACGCGTTCGCCGGAGAAGCTCTTGACAGTCGGAAAGCAGACCCAGAATGAGCGCATAAACCATCAGCTTGCAATCCGATCAACCTGCGAAGCACAAAAGACATACTGCTAGCCCACCAGAAGGACCCGGTCGGGCCCCCCTTGAAAAGGAATGATCTTCGCCGAAGGCGCCTAATCAAGGGCACGCCATAACAGCCACTGATCGTCTCCTGGTGCCGCCCCGAATCCCCCAGAGGCAACGATTCTCGGAATTTCACAAAATCCATCCCGGACCGCCAAAAACTTGCCGTTCAGCGCGAAATCCCGCACCAGTAGGCGAGGTAGAGTGCCAGGTTATACGAGGCATGGGCAAGAGCAGCTGCCGCGGTCGATCCATGCCATACTCGGAGACAACCGTAGAGGCAGCCCGTGAGAACAATGCAGCAGAGCTGAAGCGCGGTTGTCCCGGCTGTCGTGAGATGCGCAATCGAGAATACTACGGCTGTGGCCACGATTGAACATGCAGCTGAACCTGAGCCCGACAGCGAGAGGTGCCGGGTTAACAGAAGAGCAGCAGTCAATAGATAGCCCCTGAAGATTACTTCTTCCAGAACCGGCCCGAGTGTAATGGCCAGCATTGCTTTGTTCCACCCGGTCTCGGTTCCGAGGGGTTGCTGCGAAAGGAGGGCGACCGCCACAATGGATACGCCCGCGAGGAGGCCCGCCCCGATGCAAGATGCTGCGGCTCTCCGGCATATTCGATTCCAATTCGCGAATTCCAGCCCGAGGCTCTTCAGCTTGCCAGCAGATGAAATAGCGACCATTAGGAAGGCGCAGGCCTCAACTAGGCCGGCGACTTGTCGACCTGGTCGGATCGACCCAAGCGCCCCAAAGGCCGGTAGCAGGAGCATCCAGAACAGCAACTCTCTCCAATACCCCGTCAGTTCGTCTCCTGCAAAATCGACCAAATAACCTGTATCCTCCGACGCGTCAACATCTTTGGATACTGGGCGGGATTGACCACCGATCCTTCGAACGTTAGAAGAGTGGGGTCGCTCACCGGTGGGGCATGGATCTGCCGCGCGTTTTGGTACAGAATAGAACCGTTCGACATGGACAGTTATGCCAATGCAGCGCAGCCAACGCGGCGGTAGCCTTAAAGACCGAGTTCGACATCAAACAGAACAGCGCGCCTTGGACCAGGCCAGGCGAGTCCCCTGGAGGCGCTTGGCCGAAGCCACCGAGGAATACACCGACTGGCAGGTGTTCACACTGTGGTTACGGGCTGTCGTCGAGGCTGCCGGAAATATCCCGGCCATGGTCGCGCAGGAGATGGAATCGAGAACGCCTCAACTCCTTGGCCGCATCCGACCGGCCATCGAGGCGGCTGTGAAGAATGGGAACGGCGCGGGTTGCAGAATTTGGCAGGATGTCAGCGGCTGGGCGGAGACCAACGTCTTTATCGGTGCGGCGCAGGCCGGCTGGTTGGATGCCGCCCGTTATTTCTCTTCGATGTCGCTACGCTCGATGCAAGCGTGGTCACACTGGGAAGACATCGACAGGCAGTGGCGCGCAGCCACGCCGCCGCACTTTCCAAACTACGAACAGTGGCAGTGTGAAGTTGCTGCCGTCGCCCGGCTGTCGAATCCCGGCAGTATAGCGCAGCGGGTGCTTGACTCAGTTCGGAGTGTATCCGAGGCGGAATGGAGCAAGCTTCTCAACGGGTTTTCGGACTTGATGGCGTTTTCTCTGTGGTTGGAATTGGTGCTCGACATCGAGGGCCCAACCTCACGCCTCGTCTCCAAGGAGTTGGCAGATCGGTACAGTGGATTCAAGGCCTCTCGTGCCATCAGATCCAAGGCAGTTGTTCGCGACCTTAATCAGTGGGCGCTCGATCGGGCCCTTGGTATTGCCGACCAGGAACACCTGCTCACAGCGCTGAGATTCCACGTCAGGCACCACCCGGCATATCGCACGATACGGAGCTACGCGTTGCATTGTCACGGTGTCTGGGCTGTCGAATATCCGGATCACCTGCCTTCATTTGAGGAATGGCGGAAGGCCGCCGATGCATACTTTGAGACGTAGGGATGTGGGGGACTGAACGGGCGGCTCTCAGATTTGTCTCAGCCAAGAGTCCCAACCGTGAACGGTGAGCCATCATCGCTATCGGTGCCTTCATCGCCCTGGCCGAGATCCCTTGTGGTAATGTTGCCCCTTCGAACCGGCCGGCGCGGCTTCCTTTGCCTGCCAATACCGTCCAGAATCTCGCGGACATTCTTCTTGAAGGTCGCCGCTTCCTGGGAAGGAAATCCGAGATCGACGAGGAAGACTTGGTCTTCCCGTTGGAGGCTGTCAAACGGAATCTGATTTGGGTGGCGACGTAGAAACTGTCCAAGGCATTCCTCCGTTATCCTGCGGTCCTTCGTTTCGAGCCAGCCACGCTCCTTCCATCGGCGAATCTGTCGCGGTGTCACACGAAGAAGCGCTGCAAGGCTATTCGCCGTGAAAACCGCGAATCCATGAATTTCTTCGATCCCGTAACCAAGACGCGCAATCTTCGCGCGCACAGCTTTCACGCTGTGACCGGTCCGAACCGCGATTGATTCGATCGTCGCGTCAGCACCGAGAGCACCCAGCAGCGCGTTAGTTTGGGACTCCGTCCATCGTTTTGCCTCTCCCACCGAGGGCCTCCTTCGCTTATGTTCCGGGGAGATTCCCATTTTTGCCATGCGATACTCAACCGCTTTGCGTATGCTGTCCTTGTTGGGCGCAGTCGCGGTCTGTCGACCTTCCTGGATTTTGCGACCTATGATGCGCTTCGCTGTCGCCGCTCCGCGTTTCGCACACAGGTCAACCAGAAGTTTGTCGGTCTCCGGAGTCCACTCGTAGCGGCTTACACCCACTTGCCGACC
>JBEKZL010000114.1:0-22308 GCA_049509915.1 Bryobacteraceae bacterium
TATAACGGATGGGAAGATGAGCAGCGCTCTTTCGATTCCACCTGCCGCAAGTTTCACCGCTTCCTCACTCAATCTCAGCGCTGAGACCCGCATCTTACCCACAGATTCCCCGGACGAACCAAAAAACGGAATTGCACACCGTTGTAGGTTCCGCAACAGTCGCGGCTGTTATCCTAAAGGGCGAAATAGTTTGAGGTAGTAGTAGCAAGCTCAATCCAAGCCGAAACGGTTGCGATACTGGGGTCAAGCGCGCTCACGTTACCCAGATTGACATAATCATTACTCCCGTTGAAGTATCCTCCCCAAGTCGAGAGGTCCGGCTCGCCCGCAGAATAGTGCCCGGAGGTGCCCGCCTGGGTTCCGCTCCAACTCCCGTTATTGCCGTTCCCTGACCAATCGTAAGCGGTCGTCCCGCTCCCCTCGTTGAGCGGCCACCAACCGACGAGCCCATAGCTCCTGAACGGGGGCGTGAGGTCAAACTGGCTCCCTCCTGGTAAATGCCGGCGTAGGCGCCGCCGTCAGACGCCATGAGGGGAATGTACTTCGCCGACTCCATCTCGGAGGTTAGGTCGAACTTCTGGCCGTTCGTCACATAGGCGTAGTAGAGGTCTGACGAGGTGGTATTCACGGGGTCTATGGGAAGCTGGGACAAGGAAGAGCCGAAGATGTTGGCGGACAGGTTGACCGGTATCCAGCCGGTGCCGTTCGTTAGGCGGTACGTGCTTGACGACGCGCATTGGTAGCTCCATCCGGCGGGGAGCGGCGGCATTTCGAGTCCCTGGCACTGGTCCCCCGCGGTGGAGGTGGCGACCGGATCGGGGATCGAGACATAGACTGTGTTCGGGGAGCCGAGGGATTCCGTCGAATTGTCCGCCAAGGAATAGTTGATGGCATGTCTGAGAGGCGGTTTGCGTCCCTCGACTCCTGGAGGAGCCCCGCCGGATTGAGGGTTAGGACCACGACGACCGCGAGGACGGCCAACATGGCGATCACGACCAGGAGCTCGATCAAAGTGAAGGCGGAACGCATTGATGGAATGGGAGGGAGTCATTGTAATTCTAACGGATTCGGAGAAAAATACACCCCCAGTACTGCAGGCACCCAACTCTCTGCCCACTTTTGCCTTATGTGGCAAGTCGTGCATCCTTGGAATGACTTCCCTCGCTGCTATCCTTATCTCCCCATCAGGTGGTGATCTTTCACATAAAACAGCCCACTGTTCTGGGCGGCGTAATCAGCGTGGGAGCTTGAAGTGCCGTGGCAAGATCATGTCATAGACCATCTGGAGGAACGCGAAATGGCCAGACAGTTCGTATCGCCGACTCTTATCGTCAACTGTATACTTCTTTCTCACGCAGCGTTTCTCCCGCCGCCTCGTCTGATGGTTCCCTTCGCCATCGGATATAAGTAGTATATAGCATCTCCGAAGAGTCTTCTACCCTGTACCAGACACCCTTCCGCCAGCTTCTCCATGTACGCAGGTCGCTGAACAAGAAGTCAAATATGCCGACCATATACTCTCCTTGAAGTGAGCCAGTATAGTTATGGTCGATCGGCCAGGTTAATCAAGGTAAGAGTATCCCCTCGCGCGTCATGCTCTCTGGGATCAAATGCGGTGTTCTGGAGGCAGGAACAGAGCGTGGCAGGTTGAGAGATCTTGCGTTCTTGGATGAAGCATGCCGTCGCTGAGGAACCGAGCTTATGGAACGATGCAGAGGCAGTGAATATGGGACGTTATTGCCCGATCAAGACCACGTTGCATGTTTCCGCCGTCGAACTCGCATTCGCAGGCAACGTCAGCACGCTGGCCGTGGTGGTCGGGTTGTACGCGCCGCACGAACCATTGCTCTCCTGGAGGACGGGAGTCGTGGAAAAGGCCGTCGGGAAGGAGTAGGTCTGTGCCGTCCCGTTTTCGGCGTAGCCGTTCAGATAACAGTTCGCCATCTTCAGCGTGCCCTGTAAAGACTCTGAACAGGATGCGGTGCCGGACGTACCAGTGAGGGTTGACGCCGGCGGCGTAACGGACAGGCTGCTTGCAGCGGTCGGCGCCGTTCCCCCGGTGATGGAGTTTACGGCCGATTGCCACACTCCGCCGACGATGGCATAGCCCGCATTGGTCATGTGGATCTGGTCGGCGGCGTAGTAGGTGGTGTTCGTCGGGTTGGTCAGATTTGGCGTGGCATTTAGGTCTGCGAGGGCGTCCCCGAACTGCCACCACTGGGCGCGTATGAGGCTGTTCAGGTTCGCAATGGTCGTCTGTTCGGCCGACGTGCACGTAACGGTTCCGCAGGGGGTGACAGTGTTCACAATCGTACGAAATCCGGCTTGGTGCAGCTCCCGATGAATCGAAGCCAGTTAGCCGAAAACCTGGTTCGCCGTAGCGCCGCCGACAATATCGTTGATTCCGCCCCAGACGCTGACAATGTTATATGCCGCGAGCGGAGTATACAACGGGACCACCTTTGTCGCCGTCGTTGAGGCCATCGTTTGCAGCGTCTGCCCGGAAATCCCCTGATTGGTCTGGGTAAACGTCCACGTAGGATTCACGTAGTACGACGGAGGATAGGTGCCATCCAATCCGGCGGTCAGCGAATCGCCCACGTAAATCAGCTGAGAAGCTGTGGATGTATTATTGGAACCCGAAGAGGCGACGGATGACGATGGTATCGCGGGTGCCCAATTCGCGCCACTCCATACGCACAATGTCCTAACCAAGGAGACTCCGCCGTTTCCAACCGTGCAGTCCTGTCCGTTCAGGGCATCCGTGACCTCCATCATGTCTCCAGCAACCGGGCTGGACGACGCGACGAATAGGCCCACCACGGGGGCGTACACGTAGGTGACGGCCTCGTTCAGTCCTGCGCCTGAAGTGCTGCACGCGCTGGCATCGGGGCAGAGGATAATCCACGGAACTGATGCCGTCGGCGTCGCTGTTTCCGTGACGTAGTACCATCCGCTTGCCGCCCCGGTTCCCGCCGTTATTGTGGCGGAGGCACCGGAGGGAACCGAACTCACTGAGCCGTTTCCGGTAAGCTGGAAGGTGGCGAACGTGTCGGCGCCGGTAAACGCGAAATCGAAAGTGAAGGTAGTCAGGTTCGCCGGCTTCACCCATGCTGCCAGCACGTACTTGCTGCCGACTGAAAGCGTTGGGCTCTGATACAGGTAGTGGTTGCCGGTAGCGCTGGTTTGGCTTATGAGATAGGCGTTCGATCCGCCCGTCGGGTCGGACTCTCCGCTTGTAATGGTTACCCCGGCTGGCCCCCAAGATCCAGAAGACAAATTTTGCGTGCTAAACAGATTTGTCCCAATAACAAAGGATTGCGCGGGGAGGCTTGCGACCGTCGTTATCGGAGGGATGAAGGAACCTAAAGCTGCGATACCGACGCCACAGACAGATCCAGAAGCGCTGTTCGTCGGACACGTAGTCCCCACGGCCACGTTCCCGCCATTATAGGCGATGCCTGCTGAAGTCGTTGTCCACTGACTTGCACCGCCTGATGTCGATGCGTTCAACGTGCCGCTCGTAATGGAAAGGTTCGTGCCGAGGGCAAGGGGAACAACCCCGCCGGTGCTTGTGCCGTACCACAGCGAACTGGTCACGTTCGGGTTGGCGACCGTTCCGGGGAACGACACCGTGGAAGGGAGCGAGAATACCAATTGGCCACTGCTTGACGCAACGGAGACTTGATTCGCGGTGCCGGTCACGATGACCGAGCCCGTGAGGTTGTTCAAGGACGACACGCCGCCTCCCGTGGACGTGACGTACTTGTTGCCGTTCGCGTCGAGGAGGGAACCGAGGACCGCGAGGTTGCCCGTCGTCGTGGCGTTGCCGTTGATCGTCGTCGAAGCGAGGGAGGCGTTGCCGCCGGACTGGGTAAGCGAGGACTGGAGCGTCGTCGCGCCGGCAACGGTAAGCGTGCTCGAAACGCCGAGGGCACCGCTCAAATTGAAAGCGCTGCCAAGGGTGGTGCCCACAATAGACAGACTTCCGGGAAGGGTCACGGTTTGGCCGAACCTCCCGATCGTGATCCCGGTCGCGGTCGAGGTGCCGATGGAAATTGTACCTGCGCCGTCCATGATGACGCTCCCGTCGCCGGAGATGGTCGTTCCGGTGAACGTTAGCGACGCAAAAGCGATCGAAGCCGCTCCCAGGGTGGCGGCTATGATGAGAGAGATGACGATGCTGGGAAGTTTGTGTTTTAGAACTGCATACATGGTCTCCTGTAGATATGGTTAATGATAGAGGACTTACGAGAAATCACAAGATGGAGCGAGTCACAGGCTATGGACTAAGGCCTTTCTCGATGAGGGAATTGAGCATTGCCCTCGTCGCCGGGCCGACATACCCGTAGACGCTCTGTCCCGCTTTTGCGATGCCGTATTTCGCCTGGAAGCGCTGGACAGCCTTCAGGGTGAGGGTGCCGAAATATCCGGTGACTTTGTCTTGTGGATAGAGTACAGGATTCTTCGCGAGAAAGGCCTGCAACTGCTTCACATCATTGCTCGTCATACCCAACGACAGGTTGCGGGTGAAGACAAAATGGATGGATGCGGGGGCGGTGGCCGTTGATGCTTGCCCGGCCTGCTTGAGCAGGGCCGCAAGCTTGGCCTGGAGGGACGCCAGCTCGGCGGTAAGCGAGGCGGCCGATGAAGGAGAGGCCGGAACCGTTGCGGAAGACGGCGACGAAGAGGTGGCCGACCCCATGGTTCCCGCGGAAACGAGATCGATGGACGCCTGGGCGGTCCCTAGGATAGTCCCTGCAACGGAGCGGAACTGGGCGTAGACGGTCTCAGTGCCGAGACCCGGAGCGAGCGTCCATGGCAGGGCGGTCGCATAGGGAATCCAGGTCGCGCCCGCGAAGGTGGAGGTGTTCGAAACCTCCATCGTGTAGGCCTCCGTGCCGTAGAGGGAGAGCGTAACGCTCGGGGTAGGGGTCGTGGCCGCGCCGCCGTTGATCGAAGCGTCGTAGGCCGATCCGCCACCGCCGACATTCACGCTGCTGGCGCCCGCGCTCGTTAGCGTGGCGGTCGCGAACGTGTTGTCGCCCGAGGTCGTGGACGTGCCGTAGTCGGACGAAGCGATCGCGTAATGGTAGAGCGTTCCCGCATTCAGATTCGAAAGGGAGACGCTATGTGCAGTCACGAGGGTCGGATTCGTCGAGGTTGCTCCGTATGAGGTCGTCGTGCCGTAGGAAACCGTGCTCTCGGCGGGGATATTCGTCGTCCAGGCGATGGTCGCGCCATTGGTCGTGATGCCGGTCGCAGCCACGCCGTTGATGACCGGTGGCGAAGCGTTCGCGCAGTCCGTGGTGCTCGGCGTTATGGCGTAGACGGACGAGCCGGTGTTCTGGGACAAGGTCGCCGTCTCGACGTCGCCACTGCAGGAGACGCTCGCGCTTCCTCCGGCGCTCGATGACGCAACCGTAAGATCATACGACGCGGATGTAAGCGTGAAGCTGCCGCCGGTCGAGCTCGACAGGGTGACCATGACGCTTGTAGCGTTCACCTGGACGGAATCAGCGAGGGAGCCGGCAAGGATGGTGAACGTCGCCGCGGGGGATGCGAGGGAGATGGTCGCGTTTGAGCTGTAGGTGAGGGGCACCGCAAGGGCCGAAAGTGGGAAAGCGGCGCATGCGAACAGCAACCCGATCAGAATGCTTTTCATGAATGGTGCGGGGTGTTTTGAAACCGGGCAATCCCGTGACAGGCAAGGTGCTTGGGATTAAGTATAGGGCAGGGGTGGAAAATGGGAAGGGACTGTTCGGGACCGGTAAACTGTAAAGCTCTAGCAGGGCTCGGGGAATCCTCTGATTACATCGCTCGCGCTGAATCGCACTACCGCTCTAGCGGCGATAGAAGAACAGGACCGGTGGGGAATGGGCTGGCCGGCGATTCGGCTTATATGCCGCGATAACGAAATTTATTCCACAGTCCATGCGCCACGGAAGGCGCAATAACGGAGATTGCCAAAACCGGTATTGCCACATACCAGGACTCTTCGCCGTGCGTCCAATCCCAGATCATGAACACGGCGGCCAGGAGCGCGGAGATGTCGAGGACCAAAAGGAGCGGCCACAGGCGCCGCAAATTCTTCCACTGCCGCGCCGCGAATTCGTCGTCGGTCAGAAAGGCTTCGTCCTCAATTTCCATCCAGGAAAGCAAACCCATAGTTCCCTATCATAATCCTTCGGGCGCGGGAAAATCTTCCGCGCGATCATAGTGGTGTTTGAGATCGATTTGGCTCGGTATCGCCGTGTTCACGCGAGTTATCCACAGGCACGGTGGCGAAACTCCTGTTTTAATAAGAAGCGGTTCCCTCGTCCATGGTGTGGACCAGTCGCCTTGGACTTGCCGCTTGCGGCAAGTTTTGCTGTCATCACAGGACCCGCCAGGTCGGTAGGATGAGATCAAAACCCTCACCCATTCCAACCCGTGGCCCGCCACCGTCTACAACATTATCTGCGCACCTATCGCCGCCGATTCGGCCTTTCCCAGGAAGAGATCGCCCGGCTCCTCGGCGCATCCTCCGGCACGAAGGTTTCCCGCTACGAAAGCTTCAAGCGGCACCCATCGGTGATCGCGGTATTCGCGTACGAAATCATTTTCAATAAACCAATCCGAAACCTCTTCGCCGGTGCGTACAACGCTGTCCGCCGCGATGTCCAAGACCGAGCTAAAGAACTGCTGAAGGCGCTCGAAACCGAAGTCGCCAATCCGCGAAAGTCATTGAAACTCCAACTGCTCCAAGCCATCGTCGAATCCAAACCAGAGCCGCCTGGGCGCGATTGATCATGGAGCAGAAACCCATCAAGCGGATTTTGGCGATCGATCCCTTCAGCCGGGGCGTCGGTTTCGCAGTCCTCGAAGGACCGGACGAGCTTATCGACTGGGGCTTAAAGACGACCGGAAGCGCCGACAACAAGAAAGCAGTGCGCAGGATCAAAGCGCTCATCGATCGTTACCAGCCCGATGTCCTTGCGCTCGAAAACTGGGAATCGACCGGAGCGCGGCGATGCCGGCGGGTGGAAATCCTGCTCAATCTCATCGCAACCGGTACGTGGAAGGGATTACGGGTGCGGCTGGTTTCCCGGCTTCAACTGCATTCCATTGGTCCTCTGCCCCACGTGAGCACCAAATTTGGGCGGGCCGAACTAAATCCATATCTGCCGCCCGTCCGCAAGCCCTGGATGAGCGAGGACGACCGCATGAGCATCTTCGATGCGGTGGCGTTCGCCGTGGCGTGCTTTCCGCCGAAGACAATGCCACAAGAACCCTCGACATCCGTCCAACCGGACGAGACCATGAAATAACCGTTTGGTTGTCTTTCCATTCCTGCGAACGCTGCCGAAGCCCGTTCCGCCGTTGCCTGTTGAGCGGAAATACTTGCCTTATCGCTGCATGCCCGCCCTGGTCGTGTTCACTCGCGCCTGTCGTGGGATCTGGCGGAGCCCATTATTGATGGTCTTCGTTTAGTTTCAGTGAGAGCAAATGGACCCGCCCAAGGTGATCGCCGCCGATAACATTTCCAACCGAAACAAACCCGCAACACAACGTGGCTACATCGCAGGTGAATGTCGCCATTTCAGCTCCGGTGGCGAGGTCCCACACCTTGAGCGTCTTGTCCCAGGAGGCGGATACGGCCCATTTGCCGTTTGAGCAGAGTGCTACCCGATTTACGGCATCCGAATGACCTTCGAACGTGCGCAGCAATCGTCCTGCCTCAAGATCCCACATTTTAATCGTCCAGTCGTCAGAGGCGGAGAGTGCGAACCGCGCGTCCGGACTCATGGCCAACCCATTGATCGGTTCCGGGTGCCCGTCAAGCGCCAGGAGCTTCGAACCGGTTTTCACGTCCCAGACGAACATTCCCAAATCGGCTGAGCAAGAAACGGCCCTGCGCCCATCCGCGCTCAACGCAACGGCGTAAACCGGCTTGGCGTGAGCCTTCCATTTGCGGATCTCGCGTCCGGTAGCAAGGTCCCAAACGCGCAACGTCCGGTCTTCAGAGGCAGAGATCGCGAGCTTGCCATCTCCGCTCACGGCTACGCTCCATACCGCTGATGTATGGCCCGCGAGCGTCCGCGGTTCCCGGTTCGTCCGGAGATCCCAGACCTTCAGGGTTCCGTCGCCTGACGCGGAAACGGCATGGCATCCATCAGGACTCAGGGCGACGTCATACACGAACGACGTGTGACCCGTGAGCGCCCTGATCTCGCGCCGGCTGTTCAGATCCCAAACCTTGGTGCTTTTATCGCTCGAAGCCAAAACCGCAAGATCGCCGTTCGTGTTCACGGCCAGGCCATTGAGGGCGCGGCACCAGCCCTCCATGGTGCGAAGCACGATCCCCGATCCGAGATCCCAAACCTTGAGGGTCGTGTCGTCCGAAGCCGAAATGGCCTCCCGGTCACCAGGCAGGAACGTCACACCGAACACCGCAGAACAGTGGCCTTGGAGCGTTCGGATCAGGCTTCCACGTTCCAAATCCCATAGCTTGAGCGTGTGATCTTCGGAGGCTGAAACAGCGCGGCGTCCGTCCGCGCTCACAGCAACGGCGTATACCGGGCCTGAGTGGGCTTTGAGAGTGCGGATAAGCTTCCCGGTCGGCAGATTCCAGACTTTCAAGGTGGTATCTTCGGACGCCGAGACAATGAACCGCTCGTCGGCGCTCATCGCAACCCCCCAGACATCCTCGGCGTGGCCTGTGAGCGTGAGGAGCGCCGTTCCCGTCGCGACGTCCCAAACCTTGAGCGTCGCGTCCTCTGATGCAGAAGCGACTATGCGCCAGTCGGCGCTCACGGCGACTCCATTCACGGACTTCTTGTGACCTTCGAATGTTCGGGTTACCTGCCCCGTTTCCAGGTCCCACATCTTGAGCGTGGCGTCCCACGAACCGGAGATCACATACCGGCCGTCGGGAGAGAGCGCTACGGCGCCAACGGGAAATGCGTGACCTTCCAGCGTGCCAGTCACGTGTCCGTTCTCTGCATCCCAGACCTTCAGCGTTCGGTCCTGAGCGGCAGAAACGGCGATACGACCATCCGAGCTCAGGCAGACGCCATAGAGACATCCCTCGTGGCCCGTGAGCGTTCGGAGTTCCCGTCCGGTTCCTATGTCCCAGACTTTCAACGTCTCATCGAGAGAAGCGGAAACGGCCCGTTGTCCATCGGCGCTGACGGCAACCGCGCTCACGCCGGAATGATGGCCGACAATCGGCGGGAATAAGGAGATGCCGACGGTGTCGAGCGAGGGATGGAGCGGGCAAAGCCAGGGTTGCGGCGCGCCCCGCGTGACGGCCGTGATGAATTGGTCGATAGTCGACAGGTTCCTGTGCGGCAAGAGCCGTCCCACCATTTGAGAAGCAAATTGCCGCGGGTCTCTGTTGATCACGGGCGCCGACAGGCGGATCGCGCCATGAATGAGATCGAGCGCCTCCCGGTCCGGATGGAGGGCGCGGATGTAGTCGAGCTGGAGGTCGTGCAAACGGATGGCCCCATTCTCGGCCTCGCGCTGAGCCAGCGAAAAGTGGACCAATCGCTCGCTCGTCTCCAGCGCTTCCGCTTCAGTAACACCCCAGAGCGTCTGCTGAATCGCAGGCGCTGCGGCCATGCTCTCCAGGAGGACCGCAAGAGCCAGATAGCGCTCGCGGTCCGTTGGATCAAGCGCATCGACGCTCACCTGAATCGCCCTGAACGGCGAGGAGTGCGGTTCGGGA
This sequence comes from Bryobacteraceae bacterium, assembly GCA_049509915.1. Taxonomy (GTDB): domain Bacteria; phylum Acidobacteriota; class Terriglobia; order Bryobacterales; family Bryobacteraceae; genus JBEKYD01. The sequence goes on from JBEKZL010000114.1 coordinate 9,713, forward strand.
AACGGGGCATTGATCGTCGCGAGGTCTGCCTTCCGGAAATGATCGAGTACGACATCCCAGAGGTGCGCCGGAACCTTTCCTCTGAGGTGCGTCCCGATGATGGCGAGGGTGAGCGACAAGCCCGCGCATTCTTCAATAAGGTCGTTCGCTTGAGGCGGCAACAGATCGACCTTCCACCCCGACCAGCGCCCAAGCACCTGACGAGATTCGTTCGACGAGAGGAGTGGCACCGTGACTTCGCGCGCGCCGAACGCCGATCCAATCGATGCATTCCGCGTGGTGATCACCAATCGCGACCGGCGTGAGGCTACGCGGAACAGCTCAACATCTGATGCGCGCCAAACGTCATCCAAGACGACCAGCACGGCCTTCGTTCTCAACACGCTCCGATACTGACTGATGCAGGCAACCTCGCCTTCGTACTCGCCAAGGAGTTTGTCGAGCGCGGGAACGCCCTTCACTCTCGAAACGAAATCGAGCTGCAGCTCGTTGCCGATCGCAAACCAGTAGATTCCGTCGGGGAAGGCCTTCTGAACCGCGACGTCGTTGCACAAGGCGAGCGCAAGAGCTGTCTTGCCGATGCCGGCCATACCCTGAAGGGCCGTGATGCTCGTGGTCTGGTCGGGCTCCTCGGCCAGCAAGGAATCGATCAACAGTTTATAGAGCGAGCTGCGATTGACGAAGTTCTCCGGCAGGCCGGGCGCGTTATTATTCTGCGCAGAGGATCGCCTGGTCCGGACGGACGACCGAATGTTCCGCCTGCGACGATGTGCCGCCTGAGGAGCATGTTCAAAGGTGATCCGGTAGCCTCCTTCAGGCAGCCGCAAGCGAATCCGCTCGGAGGACCCCTCGCTGGCGTAGTACGTGTCTAGCGCTCGCCGCAGATGTCTCGCGGCGGCGCGAACGCTGCCGTCCACCTTCTCGTCAAAATCGGGTTTCGTGCCGAAGGCATCGATGGCGATCTCAATTTCTTTGACGCTGCGGTTTTCGAAAGCGGCCTTCACCAGATAACGCAACAGGTCCGTTAGCCTCCGAGCCTTCCGGAACTCACGGCTCGCGAGAATCCGCTCCAGGTGCTCTCGAATGAGTTGTTGAGACGGCTCTATCACAGTGTCCGGCTGTTTCTTTCAGTAAGCATAGACGGACATGGGGATGGCGCACAAGCGGGTGTAGCGTCACGGCACGGAAGTGGCGCACATGTGCGCCCTTTTGTCGTAAGAGAACCCGGCTCACACTTGAGCTGGATTCAGGAGAGACCGACCTGAAACGAAGGTGACGACGGGAGGTGCGGAGTTCATGCAACGTGATCGCATCGCGAGCAGATTTCGACAGTGCGCGCTGGTTCAGATGAAGCGCCGGGCGTTTCACGCGAATTTCGAGGCTAAGCGGAGCGAAGGCTCCCGCCGCGAGATGTTATATCGAATCAAAAATAGCGCGATCAATTTCCTTTTGGAAACCGGCTATGCCTACGTGGATTCCGTCGATTGGTCGGTTCCCGACCCGACCTTCAGCGTCGAGTTCGTCGGCGGCGGCAGGCTGCACACCAAGCTGTCCGGCCTGAGTTCCGCGGCGTTGCGAAGCGTCCGGCGCCAGCTGAACGGAAACCTACAGCCGCCGTGCCCCGCGTTCCGGCCGGACGGCTGGTACGGCGTAGCGGAAGCGGAAGGCGCTCGGAACTGAATTTCAAGAGATCACAGAAGCTCAAGGAGAAAACGAATATGTTTCCCAGAAAAGAATTCGATGCTTTGATAGTGGCATTCGATCTCGGCGAGGCCGCCGTGAACCAGGCCGTTGACCGGCTGGAGCGCGTCGGCGGTTTGGAGAAACGACGCCGCGAAGAGATCAATGCGGCGGAGGTCACGGGCCTCGGCGCCGAGCTCGCGCTTCGGGTCGAGGAGCGCGACGAACTGCGCGCGGAGATGCGCCGGACGCCGAGGCCAGATCCTGTGCCGCGCCGGTCGCGGACCTGGTACGTGGCCGTCGCGCTGGTTCTCTCCATCGCCGGATTTTCGTTCGCGCACCTGGCGCTCTCGCCGTTCGCCCTCGGATGGCAGGTGTGGCCGTACAGTGCGGCGCTCGCCGTCGTCTGCGCGTATGCCACCGACGAAACCCTGGAGAAGTGCAACTGCCGCGGACTTGTCGTGACGGCGGCCGTCGCGAGCCTCATTGCGAGCCTTGCCGGGTTGATCGTCATGGCGCTCGTCCGCGGCGACGTCCTCGCCTTGTACCTCAGGAGCGTGACGTCTGCAGCGCTTGCGGACAGCGCATCCGGGGCGGCGGCCAGCGCGCTCGATGCGGTCCGGTTCTACGAGACGGCCACCCGCGAGCTGCAGCTGTTCTTCGCGCTGCTCGCCGTTGCCATGGAGCTCGCGACCGGTCTCGCCGTCTACGAGGCGCGGAAGATCGGCGTTCCCCCGGCAACCGATGCCCTCGCGCTCATGCAGGAACGACTGCGGTTCGTGGAGGGCGAGATGGTCGCCCTGCTCCGGCGCATCGAGTTCCTGAAACGCGAGGCCGACATCTTCGAACACCTGTTCACCCGCGACTTCTACCTGGGCCTGATCGAAGGCGCCGCGCGGCGGGCCATGAAGCGCGCGGGTCCGATGGCCGGCGCGCTTCTCCTCTTATATATGGCGGCCCACCGCCCCGCCCTCGCCCAGTCGCTCGATGCCGCGGTCGGGATCGATCTCAGCCTCACGTCCACCGCCAGGAACTACGACGGCAGCCTTGAGCACGCAAAGAACGTCGACGCGGCTGCCGAGCTCATCGGCGGGCTTCCGGCGGCGGCGCGCTTCCGGGTGATCGGGATAACCGACCAGAGCTTTTCCCGGCCGCTCGTCCTGCTTGCGGGGCGGCTTCCCAAAGATCACGGCCCCCTGGAGTTCATCGACCAGGTCGCGGTCGCGCGGAGAAGATCTGCCGCGGACATGCGGTCGGTCGGACGCGCCACGCCGGCAACGTACCGGGAGACCGACGTGATCGGGTTTCTCCTCGTGGCCGCAGATCTCCTTCGGGAGTTCCCGCAGTCGCGCAGGGCGCTCGTGATCTTTTCAGACATGCGCCACTCTGCCCCGCCTCCGAACATCGAACTGCCGGCGGTCATCCCGGTCGCGGCGGCGCTGCGGACGGTCGAACGGCGGAACCAGGTCGCGGATCTGCGCGGCGTTGACGTGTATGTGTACGGCGTCCACGCCGCTCACAAGGACGTCGCCTACTGGCAAAGCCTCCGTACTTTCTGGGCGCGGTACTTCGCCGAATCGGGGGCGGCGCTCAAGTGTTTCTCCGTGATGCGCGACGTTGCGGACTTTGGCGGCATGCAGCAGACGGTCGCCGGGAGGTGAACCCATGTTCGACAAGCTCATGCAGACGTTTGAAAAACTGATCATCACGCTGATCGTCCTCTCGCTCCTGCCGTGCCTCATCGGCGCGATCATCCATGCGATCGGGACCGTGAACCTGCTGCTCGTCCTCGGCATCGTAAGCTTCGTCGCGTATCTGCGGCACGAGAGCCGGGTTCCTGCTGCGGGAAAACGCAGGACGGCGGGCGCGGAGCGGTCGCCGCTTCTGCCCAAAGGGGACGACTGAGATGCGCTGGCTTCTTGACCGGCTCTTCGGCGCGCGCCTTGAGGCGAAGACGAACGCCTATCTCAAAGGCCTCCGCAGCGAGCGGGTGCGCGCGTCGCGCAAGCGCGCAGAGAACCTCGTGGAGACCCTCGCCGCCGCGGGCGGCCAGACGCTTTCGATGGGCCTCGCCGAATGGGGCGACGCCGTGGCCATGCCCGTGCCGGAGTTCGTGAGGTCCCATGCGTTCGTGAGCGGCGCGAGCGGATCGGGGAAGACGACCTTCGTGTACGACAAGGAGCGGTCGCTGCTCGATCTCTTTCCGCAGACGCGCGGAATGGGATTCGGCGTGCTCGATGCGAAGCAGGATCTCTTCGACGGGACGCTGTCCCTGATCGGCCGGCGGATCGCCGGATTGGAGCGCGCGGCGGCGCGCGACCTTCGGCGGCGAACCGTGGTGGTGGACTTCTCCCTGCGCGACCCGATCTCGCCCTACAACATCCTCGCCCGCTGGCCCGGCGCCGATCCGGAGTTCTTCGCGCAGTCCCGCGCGGACCTGCTTTTGGAATTGCTCCCCGGCGCGGACGGCGTGAGCCTCGGCGGGAGCGCGCTCTTGCGGCGCGCGATCCTGCTGCTCTCCGAATTCAGCCTCCCGATCACGTGGCTGGACGTCTTGCTACAGGACGTCGCGTTCCGGGGGCGCCTGCTCGCCCGGACGCAGAACGCCGATGTCGCGAAATATTTCGCGCACCAGTTTCCGGCGCTCCCGAAGGCTACCATCGCGGCATTGTCCCGCCGCATGGAAGCGCTCTTTGCCGCGGAGACGGTCCGCCTCGCGCTCTCCGGCACGTCGGCCCCGGATTTCCGCGCCCTGCAGGACGAAGGGAAGATCGTGCTCGTGAACTGCTTCGGCGCGGACATCAGCCGCAGCGTCCGGCAGCTCCTCCAGGCGCTCATCCTCTCGGATATCGCCCATGCCACGTTCGCGCGCCGGCAGCACGGGAACCCGTTCCTCTGGATCGCGGACGAGGCGCAGAACTTTTTTCTCACGCAGCATCTGCGGGACCACATGATGGACCTCCTCACCATGGCGCGCTCGTTCGGTACGCACCTGATGCTCGTAAGCCAGAACATGACGACGGCCCTCCAGGACGCCCGCGTGCTCTCGGTCCTCCACACGAACATCCGGTGGGCGTTCGCCATGCGCGGCGAACCCGGCGACTGTTCCTTTCTCCGGGCGGCCCTGCCGGTGACCGGACGGCGGCGGAAGCCGCAGAACGATCCGTTCGAAGAGCCGTCCTTCTACACCCTGAACGAGGAGCGCACGATGGCGCTCGATGAGATCGCGAACCTGCCGGACCGCGCCGGATACCTCTGGCTGAAGAGCCGGTCGCAGGAAGCGCTGCGGGTCACGGTGCCCGCGCTTTCCGTGCCGCATGGTCCGGAACTGGAGGCGGCGGTCGGACAGCTCCGCCGCGATCCGACCTTCGGCGCGCGGCTGTCGCGGAAGGAGCATGAGCAGCGCGTCGCGGCGCGCGATGAGGATTGGCTCAAAGAACCCGAGGCGGATCTCGACGCGAAGCTCAAGGGAACGTACCGGCGCTTCAGGGAGGGCGAGGCATGAACGATCTCGTGATCGAAATCCTGTGGTGGGTCGCGGCCAGCCCGCTGCTCTTCGTCCGGGGACTTGTGCGGATGGTCGCATGGCTCAAGTTCTGGAGAATGGCGTACGCGCCGGAGATCCCGTGCAGAAACTGCGGCGCGCCCATCTCGCTCGTAGGGATCTGGAAGTGCAGCTGCCATTTCACGTATCGCGGCCATCTCCTGCGCGAATGCCCGATCTGCGGTTCGACCCCGAGGATGGTCCGGTGTTTCGCCTGCGGTGTGACGGAACGCCTGCCGGAGATCGCATGCGACTGACATCACGATGCAAGGATCTGCTGCGGCTCCTGCGCGCGGCGCGGTGGCTCACCACCGGCCAGGTGCGGCGGCGGTTCTTTCCGGACGCGTCGGCGAGCGCGGCACGCCGGCGCCTGCGGAAGCTCACGGCGGCCGGCTATCTCGTGAAGCACCAGGAGGACCGGATGCGGGAGGCGCTGTTCACGGTAGGACGCGAAGCCGGGCACGTGTTGGAGACGGAACAGGACGGTGGAACGCCGGTGGTCGTGGAGCGGAGATTGCCGAAGCAACTGGAGCACCTGACGGGGATCAACGACATCCGCATCGCGGCGGAACTCACGGGCAGGCTCGCGTATTTTTTCGCGGCATGGGAACTGCCCACCCTCGGCTGGAAGCATCCGATCGTGCCGGATGCGGTCTTCCGGGCGGCGGAACGCACGTTCGCGGTGGAATACGACCGGGGCGGGGAGGGACTGCGATACTTCATCGGTTCGAAGATCGCGCAGTACCGGCGCGGGCTACCGGGGTTTCCGGTGGCGGCCGTGCTGGTCGTCGTGGACCGGGAGAGCCGGCTCGGGGCGCTCGCGCGCGCGATCGCGGACGGCCGCGACCGGTTCGCGTTCACGACCATCGGCGCGATCCGCGACCGGGGCATACTCGCGCCGATCTGGCGGCGTACGCCCGACGGCAAGGCGGAACCGCTCATCGACACCTGTTCTTTCGAAGTGTTCCGTCGAGGGAACAGATCCGCAGCGGCAAGTGATGCAGAATCAACGGATTGCGGGAATTTTGGAGCAGCCTCTTAAGGAAGGAAAAAACGTATGGCAAAGGAAACGGTGATGGACGAAGTCAGCATCCTGAAATTCTTCGAGACCGGCCCGATCGAGAAGGTCGAGGTGGTCTATAACATCGTGTGCGCGAAGATGCGCGACCGCCTCAGCGGCCGTGGGGAGGACCGCGGGGAATCCGCGGAGCCCGGCCCGGTGCGGAAGCGCCAGGCCCGCACCAACGCGGAAACGCCTCAGGAGGAGCCGGCGCCGACAAAAGTGTGAAACGAGTTTCGTAGCGCGTGCCGGCGCGCCTTTCGCCACGGGTGCGCCGACACAGGCATGCAGTACACCTTTAGCGACGGCGAGTTCATGTCGGCTCGCGAGAAAGAGCTCGTGCTCAGGGCATGGGTGCGGTTTTTGAAGCATGGATTGCGGGACGCGGATTTCACGAAACGGCTTTATGACCATCTCATACAGCATTGCAGTTTCATCGCCCACTACAACCGGAGCGGCTTCTATCAGACGTACTTCGAATCGGGAGAGGACACGGTGCGGTTCCTCTCGCAGTTCGACAAGCGCGGAGAATGCCGGTCGGTTGAATATGGCGGGCCGTGGCTCTGCGGCAACTATGCGGATGTCAACGGGGCCATGGTGGAGGAAGCGGCGCCGTACATCGCCAAGCTCATCGAAAGCGCACAACAATGCCAGCGCGACGCGGATCTCGCGGAAGCGGGACGTTTGCTCGCCAAGCATGGTCTCCAGCCTTAACGGAGACCGGCCGGAGATGCGCTCCGGCACGCGCTATGAAAGAGAGGTTCTTCCGATATCGCTCACCCGCCGGGGCAGAACAAAGGTCGGCCCGGAAAATAAACCAACCATGCAATGCAACATGGCGTGGCGACCATATAGCAATCTCATCGACGGGGAACTCGATAACCGTGTGCCGGGGAAGGTGACCGGCTGGATGCGGTTCTTTCGTAAGGGCCAGAGGAACCTGAGGGTGGTCTTCGACCTTGCGGGCGATTTTCACGAGGACATCCGCGGAAAGCTGATCCGGCTTTCGAATGCCGAGCCGTCAGACGGGTGCCTGGATGGCGGACGGACATATATGGAGGGATTCGCACGCGTGCAGCGCGGTGCGGTCGGTGACATCACCGCCGGTATTTCTCTTGGCCCCTGGACGGATGCGGCCGCGGAGGGATTCATGAAGCAAAATGAGATTCTCTGGGAGCAAACGGGAACCAGTCAGGCCGAACGGGAGAGGCGCCGGAAGGAGTTCGCCGAGCTTTACCGCGAGCACATCGAAGCGAGCGATCTCATTTATCCGTATGTGCCGTATCCATACATCGAATGGTACGCGGACAATGGCCGGGTGGTTCTGGAGCTGGACCCTTCGCAGGTGGAGATCGTGGAGAGCGTTGCGGTGAAGCAGAAGAGTCCGAAGGATCTGGTTGCGGACGAAATGAGACGCGTTCAGGTGCTGAGAGCCTTCCTGGGTTCGATGGTGAAAGAGGTTTCCCGGAGGAACCGCGAGCAGGGCGGCGACGGCAACGTTGTCGGTTTGTTGGTGGAATGAGGGTGCCGTCGGGGCGGTCGTGCCCCGACGGGTGGGCGGTCAAAGCAGTGTTGGCTTTCGCAGATTTTTTCGGCGGCGTTACCGCCGACAGATTATGTTGTGGGGCGAAGGGCACATCAAAAACAACAACCATGGAAACAGAACCATACAACCAAAAGCAGCGTGACGCACTCGCGCGCATGCTTGTTCAGGCGAAAGAACGTGCCCTGGCGGAACTCGAATCGGACAGCGACATGAACGACCGGGTGGAAGATGAGGTAATGCTGAAGCTCGCGGAGGAAAAGCGCGCGACGGGCGCGATAGACACACTGCGTAAGCTGCGCAAGGAGGCTCGGGACGTCGAGGAGAACCTCGCTCGTCTCGGTTTCGATTGCAGCGACGACAGTATATCGCTCACGTGGGAGGCGCCAAAGATCCTGCGCAAAGCTTTGGAGGTTGCCCAATCCTCAGCCCGAAAAGAACGTGAACTGTCTCTCAGGAAGTTTGACCTCGCCATTCTTGGCGTCTGGGCAGCAGCAACTGCCGACGATGCCCGGAAGATCGTGGAAGGACTTCTCTAAATAAACCTTTTATCGATTCAGGCCCTTCGTCCCACGACGCCAGATGCAAAGGATGCAACTGCCATGGCGCGCATCGACGAAGCACATACGGGAGGTGGAAACGTGGCACCGGAATCGGATGACATGGTGTTGAATTATCGCGAGGCGTCGAAATTCCTCGGCATCAGCGGGCGCACCCTGGAGCGGTACGTACGGGAATCCCGCATACCGCAACGTCAGGTTTCCGCAACGCGGCGACCGTCGGACCGTCGTGAGGTTCCTGCGGTCGCAACTGCTACAATGGCTCAAACAGCGGACGGTGCGCGCGGCCCACGCGGTACCACAACCCCCTTGTGAAGGCGCAGCATGACGCGCGGCATATATTTCCGGAACGGCATCGCCTATATCCGATACAAGGACGAAAACGGCAAAATTGCGCGCGAAAGCACCGAACAACGTAGCCGCAAGTTCGCCCAGGATCTGCTCGCAAAGCGCAAGACTGAGGTCGCCGAAGGCCGGCACTTTCCGACCCGCCAGTTTGACCGCGTCATGTTCGCAGAGCTCCTTGACGAATGGTGGGAGAAACACGGCAAGCAGACCCGCAGCCGATTCGACTACCATCTTCCGAGGGTCAGGGAGCGCTTCAGGGACAAGCGGGCGCGGGACATCCAGCCGGACCACGTCGAAGTCTTTTTCGGAGATCTGGAGAAAGAGGAGCTCGCGGCCTCGACGATCAACAAATACCGAACCATCCTTTGCAGCACCTTCAATTTTGCCATCCGTCGTCGGAAGTATGACCGCAACCCTGTGAGCGTCGTCCCCCAGCGGAAAGAGCCGCCCGGCCGTGACCGCTTCCTGGCGCCCGAGGACTTCCGGAAGCTGCTGGACGAATGCCGCGCCGAACCGGAGTTGTACGCGTTCGTGTGGCTCGCGGCCACGACGGGCGCCCGGAAGGGTTCGATCCTGCCGCGAAAATGGGAAGAGGTGCACCTGGAGGACCCAGCGCCCCACCTCTACATACCCAGAACGAAGAATGGACGAAGCAAGAGGCTGCCGCTGGCGTCGGAAGTCGTGAGCGCGCTCAAGGCACTTCCGAGCTACCAGGCCAATGAGTACGTGTTTCCGGCGGACCAGTCCAACGTGCGGTTCAAAGGGAAGCAGGCCTACGCATGGGATATGCGGAAACCCTTCCAAGCGGCCTGCGACCGCGTCGGCATCAAGGGCCTGCGCATCCACGACTTGCGGCACATGGCAACCAGCATCCTGTTTCTGCGCGGCATACCGGAAGCCATCATCCGCAAGCTCACCGGTCATCGCAGCCGCGAGCTGGAACGCTACGAGCACCTCTCCCCGCTTTTGAAGCGTCAGACGGTGGAACTGATCGCCAAAGAGATCACTGACACAGCTACTGACACACCGGATTCTGAGGGCGAGGAGAAAAGCTCGGAAGCGATTGAAAGGAATGGCGGGGACGACGGGGCTCGAACCCGCGACCTCCGACGTGACAGGCCGAACGTCTCAAAGAGTTTTGGTCTGCATGTATCTGGCTTTAAAAGGCTTACTGATAGCGCTGGAGAGTTGTTTTTCAGGTGCTACAGTAGGTGCTACGGTTCGTTCTTCACTTCTTTTTCTTTGGAATTTTGACTTCTTTATCGATCAACTGCACCGTCTGCTGACGAAGCTCAGGGAAGAGATGCTTGTAGCGTTCCAACTCCTTACTCTTATGGCCGGTGTGCTTCGCGATCACGTTGTCCGGCACTCCTTCTCCCAGGAGGACCGATGCTGAGAAATGGCGCCAATCGTGAATTCGGGGGCCCATCTCCCTTCTCGCTCCGCTCCGAAGGCCAATAAGCCGGCAGACCCGGCGAAACCGCTTGCCAAGGTCCCATGCGTACGGTCGTTTGAAATCTCCCTTGAACCTGGGATTCGGTTTGGCCGGGAAGAGATATTCCGACGTACCATAGCTCGGGAGTTTCTTCAGAGCCTCCACCGCCTCGTCGGAGAGCAATGCGGCCTTGGGCTCGCCATTTTTCGTGATCGGCACCATGATGAACGGGAGCTCACCATCGAGATTGTGGATGTCGTCCCATTTTCGCGGCAAAAGAGATCCCTTACGTAGCGCCGTGGTCGTAGCCAAGACAGAGAAGCAGTCCAGTTCGTAGTCACCAAGTTCCTGGCACTTTGTCCGAAACTGGCGGAATTCGCCGGGCATCATGAGCGAGTCGCGGCCGGCCGGTTCCTTTTCTTGTCGAACTGCTTTTACGGGGTTGACGTCGTATCGACCTCGTTTGATGTTGAACGAGAAGATGCTCGACAGGATCGTGCGGTATTGATTCTTGCTGGACGCCGAAAGGGGGGCGTTCGTCTCGACTTGCTTCTTTTCAACTCTAGTGCGCTTTGCCTTCGGGTCGTATTTGGCCGATCCCTCGATCGGGACCCATTCAACTTGATGGAGGCTTTTCAGAAAGCTTTCTATGGCCTCTGGCGTGATGTCGCGGGCCGCGAACTCCTTAAAATGTTCGAGGATCTTGGGATAACGATATTCGAACTTGCTGTTCGTTTGTTTGCCGCGATTTTCCCACCAGTACTGCGCCAGTTCCGCAAACAGGGCTTTTTCGAAGCGCCGATTTGGAAAGTACCGTCCTTCAGCAATCTCTGTTTTGCGTTGGCGCAGCCTTTCGGCAGCCAGTTGGATGTTTCGTTGGCCGGTGCTCTCCCAAACGACGGAACCTCTCTTCTTCCCCGGCACTGCATATCGGATGTATGCGATCCCACTACGCAGAAAGACGCCGCGATACTTCGTCTTCACGTACTTCCCCGGCATGTGTGTTTCCTCTGAGCCTTGATAGCAGCGATGGTTTGATGGTGTGCTGGTCGAGCCACTTTCTCAGTTGCGATCGGGAGAAGCGAATCGGAGCCCTCTCGCCGCGCTGCGGGAGGCGGATGTACGGAATCTGTCCTTCTGCAACGTACCGCTCCAGTGTGCGTGGACTGATTCCGAGCATTGCAGCCGCGTCTTTGCAATTGATCAGTACGTCGTCGCTCATTCTCTCAATCCTGTTCAAGTCGGCAGCGAAGTCGCGCGTTAAGTCCCGATTACCGCTTCATCCCCTCGCCTCTGCCAGATTTTGGTTTCCATTCGGCGCGGCGGTTCGAGACCGTGCCTGAAAGCGGCGGTCGAGCGCTTCGAGGCGTTCGAGCGCGTCAAGCAATTCCAGACCTACTTCGCGCATCGCCTCGCAGGGTCTCCCGAACTGTTCTGCGTGCTTGATTGCGAATCTGATACGGTCAATCGCCACGCGAGCCTGGTAAGCCATTTCAAATTCCATCGCTGAGGGCCGAGACTGTACGTCGGCTTCGATGGTCTCAACGATCTGGTGCATGATTTCTGACCTCATAGACATTCACCCGCCGGTGGCAGTGTTCACCCGCCGTAGAGCAATAGTAGGGCAGACCATGCAACTCTCCAAAAAGGCCGAACCGATTTGGCATCCAACTGGTTCTGGGGTAAACCCAACTGAAGGTTGGCGCGATGGCGGGAACCAGAGAAGAGGGGAGGACTCATGCTAAAACACATGAACAGGTCTTTCGCGGGCTTAGAGAGACAGCGGCTGGTGCGATGCCGGCTCCTGGGCGGAACTCCGACATCGTCTACTCTGGCACCCGGGTGGATGGAGCCATTGCGGCACGGAGTTCGGGACCGAACCCGGAAATTCCGAGAATCTCGGCCCACACCGTGGACTTCAGCCATACCTGTTGACCCTTCCGCCCTCGCGGCGCCGACGGTTTTTCGGTGAAAACCGAATCTTCCCCTAGAATCCTGGCTGAGGATACAAGCCAACGTGTTTCCGTCGATTGATGAGCTCCGCCAGAAATTCCAGGAAGCCAAATACATCGTTGATGAGGTGACGCTCTCCCAGGTGTACGTAGCGGGAGAGCTGAAGAAACCGGTACTGATTGAAGGGCCGCCTGGCTGCGGCAAGACAGAGCTGGCGAAAGCCCTGGCATTTGCTCTTGACACGGTGGTGGAACGACTTCAGTGCTACCCGGGTATCGATGAAGAAAAGGCCATTGGAAAGTTCGATACCGCCCTGCAGAAGCTCTTCCTCGAAACACAAGCGGACCAGCTCGGCACGGATTGGGAGTTCATTCGGGGCCGGCTCCATACCCTGGACTTCTTCGTTCAGGGCCCAATCATGCGCGCACTGCAGTACATATCGAAGCCGTGCGTCCTGCTAATCGATGAGGTGG
>JBEKZL010000115.1:0-25381 GCA_049509915.1 Bryobacteraceae bacterium
CTGTTGGGAGCCGGAGTGCTGGTCAACTTCTTCGACCGGATCTGCTTGTCGGTGGCCGGCCCACAACTGCAGCATACGCTGGGACTGAGCGCGTCCGAACTGGGCCTGCTGTTCAGCGCGTTTTTCTGGACCTACGCCCTGTCGCAGATTCCGGCGGGCTTGATTCTGGATCGCTGGGGTGTGACGCGCGTCGGACGCTGGAGTGCGTTTCTATGGGGCGTGGCGTCCGTCATCACGGCCCTGGCGAGCGGATTCGCGGGCATCTTTGCCGCCCGCTGCCTGCTGGGGATCGCCGAGGCTGCAAGTTTCCCGGCCAATTCCAAAGCTACCGGCTACTGGTTTCCGCGCAAGGAGAGGGCTTCTTCAACGGCTCTGTTCGACTCCGCCGCCAAGTTCTCCAATGTGATCGGCGTTCCGCTTGTCGCGCTCGCGGTGGTGCATTTCGGCTGGCGATGGGGCTTCGGCCTGGTGGCGACGCTGAGCTTCATCTACTTTGCGGCATTTTACGCAATCTATCGCAACCCGAGCGATCACCCCCAACTCTCCGCGGCGGAACGGGAATACATTGTCGAAGGCGGCGGGGCGCCCGAAGGGGAGATGTCCGCCAACCCGTTCGATATGCTCGGCTACCTGCTGCGCTCCCGCAAAGTGTGGGGTCTGTCGATCGGTTTCGCCGCCTACGGCTATTGTTTCTATCTGTTCCTGACCTGGCTGCCGGGCTACCTCGTCCAGACCATGCACATGAGCATCCTGACATCGGCCGGGTTCGCGACTATCCCCTGGTTATGCGCCACGGTATCGGACCTGGTGGTGGGGGGCTGGCTGATCGACCGTCTGATTGCGCGCGGCCACGATGAAACGCGCGTGCGCAAGACCGTGCTGCTGGCAGGGATGTGCGGCGGGTTGGCGGTAATCGGAGCGACCACAACCACGAACCCGGCGGTGGCTATCGCCTGGATTTCGGTGGCTCTCACCGGCCTGGCGGCGGCCGCCCCGGTCGGTTGGTCCCTGCCTTCGCTGATCGCTCCGCGAGGCGGCGTAGCCACGGTGGCCGGAATCATGAACTTCGGCAACAACCTGATGGGCGTAGCCGCGCCTATCGTCACCGGCGTGACCGTGGGCTGGACTCATTCGTTCACCAGTGCGTTCCTGGTGGCCGGTGCCATCCTGCTGGCGGGTATTGCCTCGTTCGTGTTCCTGCTCGGCCCCATCGTGCCGGTGCCGGAACCACAGCAATAGTGGTATTCAACCAATAAATCGGTTCACCACATCTGACGTTGGGTCCTCTACCGAGTCGGGTTATATCAACAGGGTGCGAGGCCCGAACCCGTCAGCCGCGCCCGCGCCGATCGGGGCGGATTATGATTTCAACAAGGAGCGTCCCGACGATGGTGAACCAATATGCCAAAAGGTACCAGCGCCCGCTGCGGCTGGGGGCGGGTGTGTGGCTGCTATCCGCGGTTGTGATGGCCGCTTCCGTCGAGTTGAAGCGCGGTGAGGACCAGGTAGAGGTCACTATCGGCGGCAAGCCGTTCACCACATACTATTTTCACAAGGATGTGGCAAAAGCCTACCTGATGCCGCTGCGGACGCCTTCCGGCGTAGTTGTTTCGAGGCCGTTTCCGGTGTTCAACGACGTCTCGATGGCCGACCGCAAACTCCCCGGCTTTGAGCCGCATCAACGTCCCTTGTACTTCAACCACGGCAACATCGACGGCGTCGACTTCTGGTCGGAGGCGATATTCAGCAGCACCTACGTTAGACCGGACGCCAGGCAGCCGGCAGCCCCGAGGCTCCCGCGCGCGTATGGCCACATGGCCCCGATCGAACTGGAGCGGCTCGACAACGGTCCCGATTCCGGCACCATCCGCGCGCGCTTCAGCCTGGAAGACCCCAACAACCGTGTCCTCGGCGAAGAGACCCAGACCTACACATTCCGCGGGAACGATCGCACCCGCACCATCGATTGTGAGTACGTCTTCTACGCGCTGGAAAATCCCATTGTCTTCGGAGATACCAAGGAAGGCACGTTCGCGATCCGGCTGAACTCCGAATTGAGCACGCCGCACGATCATATGCTCAACTCGCGCGGCGCGGCCGGAGAACCGGCGATCTGGGGCAAGCCGGCCGATTGGGTGGACTACTCCGGGACGGTATCCGGCAAGACGGTGGGTGTAGTCGTATTCGACCATCCTTCCAGCTTCCGTCACCCTACTACCTGGCACGCCCGCGCTTACGGGCTGCTGGCGGCCAACCCCTTCGCCGCGCGTGAATTCACCAATGACGAAAAGCGGGACGGAAGTTGGACTGTACCGGAGCGAAAGTCGATTACCTTACGCTATCGCGTAGTAATCTATGATGGAGCGTTCGCTCCCTCTCAACTGGCGGATATGTACAAGCTGTACTCCGACGAGAAGTGAACCCGCTGGCCTCCCGGTCGGATCATTTGGCGGTGGAAAATAGCTCCCGTAATGTGCTGCAAATCCACCTGTCAGCCAAGATCGACGCCTGGCGGTATGATGAACCGTCTGGGGCCTTCCTCGATGATCGTCGAACCTGTGGCGGGGCTCAACTGGGTGAATCATGTCTAACCAAGCGATCGGCCATTTCTCCTGGCCCTCTTTCCGGCCGCCTCTCGAGACCTACAAGCTCGATTACGGCATCGGCATTGTCGGCTACACCAACATCGTGCGGGCGCAGCAGTTGACGGCGTACCGCCTGGCGGGATACCGCGTCGCGGCGGTGGCCGACGCCAGGGCGGATCGCCGCCGCCTGGCGGAATTGGACGGCATCCCGTGCGTCTATGAAGATTATCGGGAATTGCTCCTGCGGGACGACGTCGATATCGTCGACTGCACCATAGACCACGCCACCGCGGCAGGCATGGCGGCCCGCATCGCGGTCCTGACAGCCGCGGCCAAGGCAGGCAAGGCCGTGCTGATGCAGAAGCCCATGGCGACGGACCTCGAGACGGCCGAGAAGATGGTGGAAATCGCCGAGGAGGCTGGAATCCCCTTCGCGATTAACCAGAACCTGCGCTTCGACCCGGCCATTTACCTGACCAAACAGCTTCTCGGCCCCGAGAGGTTCGGCGGGCCCGGCTTTATCCATTTCGCTAACATCTCCACCGAAGGGCCGGCGTTCGAAATGGGGCCGGGCGGCGTGGTAATGGCGTGGCAGATTCACGCCATCGATTCGATCCGCTGGCTCTCGGGAGGAGACCCCATCTCGGTCTATTGCACCAACCAGAACAACGCCTCCCTCTATCAGATGCAATTTTCCAGCGGAGCGGTCTGCAATTACTTCGAGGGGGCAATTCGCGCCAATCACCGCTGGAACCCGACGTCGCGATGGGAAAAGGACCTGGTCGAGGTGCGAGGCTACGACTGGCCCAAGGAAATCGGATGGGTCACCTACACTCTGCCGGACGATCTGACCTACCGGGAGGTTCACATTCGACCGCGTTACGATGAGTGCGCCTCCATCGGCGGCTTCATCGGGGTGATGGGCGAGTTCATGCAGTCGCTCGCTGAGAAGCGCCCCGCCCTGACCAACGCACGGGATAACCTCATGTCGCTGCGAATCTATTTCGCGGGCGTGCTGTCTTCCCAAGAGAAGCGGCCGGTCGATCCGCGCACGATGAAGAACCTGTGAAACGTCAACCCACTTCCGGATTCCAGATTGGAGACAAACACATGAACACCACACGCCGTCATATCCTTAAGACTTCCACCGCCTGCGGCATGGCTTTGTTGGGCGGCGCCGGTCTCGGCAGAACCCAGGACACAACTCCACGGAAGAAGCGTGTTCTGGCCATCCTGGGAGACGCTTATCACTGCGTCGCCCCACTCGACTCCGTTTTGCTCGGAGGGCTGCGAAAAAACGGCTGGGAGGCGGTTACGATCATGGACTATGCCGTCCCGTTCGACGATTTTGGCAGCTTCGATCTGATCATCCAGAGCAGAGAGGGACGCGAGTATGTCAACTACTACAGAAACCGTGATGGGAATCCGCCCAACAAGGGGGAAGCCCGGTGGATCACGCCTGCGCAGGAGCAGAAGTACGAGGATTACGTGAACGCCGGCGGCAACTTCTTTTCCTATCACGACGGCTTCTCTTATCCCAAGGGTAATGGAATCTCCCGTATCGCCAGGTCATACTTCGTGCGCCACCCCGCCGTTGTCAGCATCAACGTCACCCTGACCGGAAAGATGCCGGAATTGACCCTGGGCATGACGCCCTTTACCGTCGCCGATGAAGAGTACCAGGTAGAGATGGACGAGAGCCAGACGTCCGTGTTCCTGGAGAGCCACTCCCCCGAGCACGGCCGCGCCCCCCAAGCGTGGGCCCACGCCTATGGCAAGGGGAAAGTGGCCGTGCTCATTCCAGGTCACAACGTTGCCACCCAATCTCATCCCATGGTGCAACGCTGCATTCACAACATCCTCTGGTGGTTGACCGGCGAGAGAGTCTAAGGTCCGGTACGGAAACCACTGGCCGAATCGCAAGACTCATTCGCTGACGTTGTAAGCCGTGCGTCCGGCGATCTCCTGGAGGTCCCAGCCTTTCCGGTATTCGTGGGAAAGATACTGGTTCGCTTCCTGGCAGTTGGTGACTCGGAACGCCATCGGATCCCATTCGATCCGATGGCCCACCCGCAAGGCGACGTTACCAAGTTGGTAGGCCTCGGTAAACGGTCCGGCGTAGGCGAAATTGCAGGGCGCATCCTTGCCCGCCTTGATAGCCGTCACCCAGTCCTTGTGAACTTCTTCGCGGCCCCAATTCCTTTCCGGCGGTGCCGGGTATGGTTCCGTCTGCTTGCCACGGTAGGGGCCCCGTCCCTCTGGAAGGCTGCCTTTGGTGCCGATCCATATCACGCCCGCGCCACCCGCGCGAGCCGGCCCTGCCCTACGCCCGCCGCCAGGGACGACGGGCGCCCCGGAGATTTCCTCAGGCGGGCGCTTGCCGCCGTCGTACCAATAGATCTTCAGTGGCGGGTGAACGCCTCTAGCGGCGTAGTCGAAGCGCATGACGGTCCAATCCGGATACATGCCCTTCTTCATGCCGGATGTTTCAATCACTTCAACAGCCGAGGGCGCGCCCAGATCGAGCGCCATGAAGATTACGTTCATCTGATGGGGAGCGATATCGCCGAGCGCGCCGCTGCCGAAGTCGGTGAAGCCGCGCCATACGAATGGGTGGTAAACCACGCCCACGGGCGGAACCGGACTAAGACCGGCGACCGCGAAATCCAACTGGTGCTTCTTCTCGGCCGGCGGGTCGTAAACGGCGTGCCCCTGCGGATAGAGGCTCTTGTAGGGCCGCATGGCGGCGGCACCGATCCAGATGTCCCAATCGAGGGTGGAGGGGACCGGATCTTCGCCGGGCAGGCGGTCGAATCCCTGCGGCCAGATGGGACGATCCGTCGCCACGTGGACCTCCGTGATCTCGCCGACCGCCCCGGACTGAATCAGTTCGACCGTCCGCAGGTTCCCCGGCTCCGCGCTGCTCTGGGTGCCCATTTGCGTGACGACTTTCGATTCGGCCGCGACCTTGGCCATCACCCTGGCTTCGTGGACAGTCTTGCACAACGGCTTCTGGCAGTAAGTATGGAGGCCGTGTTTCATGGCCCACACGCTGACATAAGCGTGCATGTGGTCCGGCACGGCGACAACCACGCCGTCCAGCTTTTCCTTTTCGATCATCTTTCGAAAGTCGGTGTACCTCTTGGCCTTCGGATAGAGGGGCGCCCGAAGTTCGAGCATCGTGGAATCCACGTCGCACAGCGCACTGATGTTCTCGCCCAGGCCGTTCAACGTCCTGGCATCGATCGCACCCATGCCGGCCAGGCCGATGATGCCGAGGTTCAGCTTTTCGTTGGCCGCATAGCCACGCGCCAATCCGGCCGGCAGGATCATCAACGCGCCAGCCGCCTTTTTCAGAGACTCGCGCCGCGTCATGCGGCTTCCTTCGTCAGTTTGCTTCAAAGGTGCACCTCCAATTCGATTCCATTATCTACCTACTCGAGGCCTAAGGCGGATAGTCAAGGAGATTTGGCGCCGGACCGGCGATATAGCCGCCGTTACCGCGCTGTCCAGCCGCCGTCGATCATGAGCGTCTGACCGGTGATCAATGAGGCGGCCGGGGACGCCAAAAACACGACCGCACCCGCCACGTCCATCGGCTCGCCGATCCTGTGCAGCGCTGCGATCCGCTCGACTACGTCGGCGCGGAATGCCGGATCGCTCAGGCCTTCGCTCGTGCCCGGTGTTTTGATAAAGGTCGGTGCGACGGCGTTCACCGTAATGTTGTGCGCGCCCCATTCAATTGCGAGGCATTTCGTCATGTGGGCAATGGCCGCTTTGGTCGTGCAGTACACCGATTCGGTCGGAAGCGCTACGAACCCAGCCTGGGAACTGAGGTTGATGATGCGGCCGTACTTCTGCCCGATCATAAATCGCCCGGCAGCCTGGCTGGCGAAGAACGTTCCCTTAACGTTGACCGCCATGGTGAGATCGTAATCCTCAACCGAGACCTCCTCGGCGCGATTTCCCGGTGCGATCCCCGCGTTGTTCACCAGGATGTCCAGGCGGCCGAAGCGCGCGACAGCATCGTTCACAGCGCGCTGAACCTGATCGAGATCGGCCATATCCATCTGCAAAGCCACCGCTTGGCGGCCCATGGACTGGATTTCAGCGAGCAACCCCGCATCCGCATTAATGTTCCGCAACCCCAATGCTACGTGTGCCCCGGCGTGGGCGAGCGCCAGGGAGATGGCCCGGCCAAGGCCGCGAGCCGCTCCTGTCACGAGGGATATCTGGTTCGTAAGGTCGAAACTCGGGAACTGATCCATGCTGTCCAGGATAGCCCGCCCAACTGCCCCTGGCCCTCCGTAGTCCCGCAATTTGGACGACGCCCATGCGTTCGAGCCCCCGCCCGCCACCCGGCACCCTGTATCCTACATACATGAACCGACGTACGTTTCTTAGTCTTTCCGCTGCCGCGGGCCTGATCCGAACCTCCTTCGCCGCTCCCGTTCCAGCCAACAAACGTGAGCGCATGCTCGGGTGGCTCGCTGGCCAGAGCACCCCCGATTACACCCCCGCCGCCTTCTTCCTCCACTTCGGCAACGATTACAAGGCTGGTTCCGCCGCCGCCAAGCGCCACCTGGAGTTTTTTCACTACACCGACATGGATTTCCTCAAGATTCAGTTTGAGCAATCATACTCGCGCCAGGATTTCCTGCAGAAACCAGCCGACTGGTCGAAGCTTAAGCTCGTCCGGCTCGATTTTTACGAACCGCTCCTCCAGACCGTTCGGGAACTGGTCAAGGCCGAGAAGAAGAACTCGCTCATCCTGATGACCCTCTATTCGCCGTTCATGGGCGCCGGCCAGTGCGCGACCGCGCCCGTGCTTCTGCGGCATATGGAGGAGAACCCGGAAGCGGTCAAAAAGGGCCTCGAAATCCTCACCGAGAACCAACTCCTGTTCGTACGCGCCTGCATCAAAGAGGGCGTTGATGGGTTCTATGCCTCTACCCAGGGCTCTGAAGCGAAGCGCTTCAGCAACCCCGCCCTCTTCAGCCAATATGTAAAGCCTTTCGACCTTGTCTCCATGAAGGAAATCGCGGCCGCCTGCCGTTTTAACATCCTCCATGTCTGCGATTATGTGGCGCCCTACGCCAACTACGATGCCGTTTACGACTACCCCGGCCACGTCGTCAACTGCAACGAGAAACTCCTGGACCGCCGGATTTCCGCCCAGGAAATCACCAAGCTGTTTAAGCGGCCCTTTATGGGAGGCATGGATCGCCACGGCATCATCGCTACCGGAACACCCGGGCAGGTTGAAGCGGAAATCCGGCAGGTCGTGAAGGACTCCCCACGTCCGTTCCTCCTCGGTGCCGACTGCACCGTGGAAGCCAACACCAACTGGGACCGGTTGAAACACGCGATCTCGGTGGCCCATCAGGTCGGAACTTAGCCGCTGAGTGGGACAGGCCTCCTGGCCTATCGCTGGCTGGAAGAGCCTCGTCGCTACGACAGGCCAAGAGGCCTGTCCCACCAAATACGCTTAGGCCTCACGGGTCAGGCCGAGGCCAGCAGCCGCACCGGACCGGGGAGGCCCGCCGGATACAACGGCTGATGCGCTGTCCAGGTCTTTGCTACCGCATTGCCGGCCAGGGACTTCATGTAATTTCCGAGCACGGTGGTGATTTGCACTTCCAGGCGATTCTCTCCGGCGGCAAACGCAGCGCCGGTTGCGTATCGGTGGCAGCCGTACCACTTCAATCCCAGCATCCGGCCGTTGAGCGTCACGCTGGAAATCCCGTTCACCGGTCCCAGATCCAGGAACGCCTGCGGCCCGGTACCCGGTACGTGAAAGGTGGTCCGATAGATCGCCGTGCCGGCGAAGGCGCGCAGGGCTTCATCGTCTTTGAAGTCGATCAGCGCGTCCAGAGTTTGCCGGCTGCGAGTTCCGTCCACGTGGTGCAGTTCAAGCTGCCAGGGCCCGGCAATCGGTCGCGCACCGGCTTCCGACGGTTGCGGAACCCGCTGCGCCGCTCTCTCCATACCCGGTTCGAACACCAGCAGCAGCGAGCCGCAGGGCTCAACGCGCACGGTGAGGCGATTCCTGCGGTCGTTGAAAAAGTACGGCGTGCGTTCCCCCGTCTCCGGGTTCCACTCCCACGGAGTCTTGCCGCCGGTGGAAAACTCGATCTCGGTTTCGATCTCGCGAGCCGGGTCGGAATTGGCGAAGAAAAAGATGTCGCGATCGCCGCGCCGTAGCGCAATCTGGCTGAGGTTCATATCGGGACGCTTCAGGCGCATGTAGGGCTCGATTCCGAACTGTTGCTGGATGCGCCCGTACCACGCCAGAATATCGTCGCCGGGCGGTTCCACCACGGCGCACCGCTCGCCATGGTCCCGCAGAATCCGCTCGGAAGCCGCTTGTACTTCAGCATCGTCAGCCTGCCGGTTCTGGAAACGCGGCGAGCGGGAGGGCGCGTGGCGGATAAAAACGATGCGGCCGCCCCCGCCCGCGAAACGTTCCAGCGCTCGT
The DNA here is from genome assembly GCA_049509915.1 of Bryobacteraceae bacterium. Classification (GTDB taxonomy): domain Bacteria; phylum Acidobacteriota; class Terriglobia; order Bryobacterales; family Bryobacteraceae; genus JBEKYD01. Next base: position 9,064 of record JBEKZL010000115.1, read on the forward strand.
GCCGTATCCGGTTCCACCGTGCGCGCCTCCATCACGATGAGCGCGCCGTAATTACGCTCTCGCACCGCCAGGCGCCCGCCGACGCACTTCGATTCGCCCAGCAGTTTCTCATCGATGTAGTCGCACCCGCTGCCGTTCTGGTGAATCGCTTCCCAAAGCTGATACTGGTACGGCGGCATATGCAGCACGGGGAATGGCTCGCGCTGCATGCCGTGTGTCATCCACAGATCGGCGAACGGGTGCAGGATGGCAACCTCGGCCCGCGGATCGCAGCTTTGGAGCAAACCGGAAAGCCGCGCCTTGTAGTCGGTAAAGCGCCGGACGAAAGGCCACCACGGGTTGCGCTCATTGAAGAAGGTACCGTAGCGGACCCAGCCCGGGAAAGCCGCTTCGGCGGGACTGTAGTTGAAACCGTGGAAGATGGAGTGGGTCACGCCGGACAGATTGCTCTGATCGGCGCAGTTTTTCAGGCTGGCAAGAGTGGCGTTGAAGACCATGGATGTGTTGGTGAGTTCTTCGCAACTTACCAGCCGCTTACCGGAGAAGCGCGCCGCCGAAGAGACGAACTTGTTGATGCCGGTGGGGGCGCGATGCTCCCGCGTCCCCATCTGCGTGTTCATCCAGGTTTCGCATTCGGGAATATCCACTTCCATGCTGCTTTCGAGCGGATGATACGCCGGCCCGTAGGCCTGTACCCGCGACTTGACGCCGTGCCGTGCGCACCATTGCCGGTAGGTGCGGGTGAATCGTTCGGAGAATAGGTCGATCTGCAGCGTGAGGAAGTCGTAGCGGACCCGCTCAATCGCTTCGCGCACCGCCTCGCCCAGTTCTGCCTGGTCCTGGTTCGCCGTGGGGTTGCCCATCTCGCCCGTTTTGAACAGCACGAAGGGCAGATACGGCAACAGCGAGTAACCTCGGCGCACCTCGAATACCGGAAGCATATCGGAACACCAGTTCGCGCCCTCCAGTTCCAGACTGTCGCAGAACATCGAGCGGAACGAGCTGCCAAGCGGACCCATGACGGGCTCGATCGCACTCGACATTCGTTCCAGGTAATGCTCTACGGCCGCGCTGTTGAAGTGGTTGAGCACCGGGCCATCCGCGCCCGGTGCGCCGTTGATCACCGCCTGGAAGCCGCGCTGCTGCACAAGGGTGTAAAGGATGTGCTCCCCCGCCGGAACGTCAAGCGTAAGAACGCCGCTGGTGAATTGCGCCGTGACGTCCGTTCCGGGAGCGAATTCGTCCATCTGCCGCGGCGCCAGCCGCAGATAAAGGATGCTTTTATCGATGGACTTCCACTTGGAATGCAGCGTGAGTTCCGCATCGGCCAGCAGATCGGCTTCGGGAATTCGCACCGTACCGGGACCAGTGAGGGGGCGCGTGCCCAGTGCCAGAATATGGGTCTGCTCGGCGCGCGTGAGGAACTGCCCGCCGAATGGCCATCCGGAGCCGACGATGCTGTCCACGATCATGCCGCGTTCGCGTGCGCCCCGGACGGCTGTCTGCAGCATCCCGATCCAAGGCCCGCTCAACCATTCGATCTCTGCAATGTTCAGCGGATCGTCGGGATTGGGAAAGCGAATGGGGTTCACTTCGACGCCGCCGATGCCGGCCGCGTGGAGGAGGTCCAACTCGCGAAGGATCTCCTTCTCCGTCAGCTTGTCGCCATTCCACCACCAGCGAACGAACGGCCGCGCTGTGGCGGGCGGTTGCTGAAACGCGCGAAACAGCTCGTCATTCTCGGCGGCGCGGGCGGCCTGCCAGGCCGGTACAGCCGCGACGGCACTCTTCATCAACGTGCGCCGGGTCAGACCCTCGTGCTTGTTTTGCATATCGAACTGTCAGTGCCCCCGCGAATCGTCGCCAGCGGCCGGCGGCACCCGGATTTCTTGTGCCACCGCACTGCTTATAATAACGCCGGCCCCTGGATCTGTTTACGCCACCAGGCGAGGCAGAATCTCTCCCGCCGCGCCGCGCAGGGAGCGATCTACCATCTTGGAAAACGAAGTGGCTTCGGGATTGACCTCAATCACCTTTCGGCCTTGCGACTTCGCCAGCGGGATCAGCCCCGCCGCCGGATACACCACCGCCGCCGTCCCCACTACCAGCAGCACGTCCGCGGTTTCCACCGCGTGCCCTGCCTCCAGCATCATGCCAGGCGGCAGCGCCTCGCCGAACCAGACCACGCCCGGACGCGCCATGCCGCCACAGGCGCAATACGGTGGGAGCTTCGGCAGCGGCGCCCGGCGGTCCGGCCAGTCGCTGCCGCACTCGGTGCAGCGCAAGCGCCAGATATCGCCGTGAAGCTTGAGGATCTTGCCGCTGCCGGCCAGCTCGTGCAGGCCGTCGACATTCTGCGTGATCAGAGTGAAGTTGCGTTTGCGGGTTTCCAGTTTCACCAGCGCCCTGTGGCCGGCGTTGGGCCGGGCCTTGGCAATCGCCTCGCGCCGCCAGTTGTACCATTCCCACACCAGCTTGGGATCGTGCGCAAACGCTTCGGGCGTAGCCAGGTCTTCCGGTTTGTACTGGCGCCAAAGACCGTTGTCGCCGCGAAAGGTGGGCACACCGCTCTCCGCGGAAATGCCCGCGCCGGTCAAAACGGCCACCGATCCGGCGGCCTCGATCCATTCCCGCGCCTGCTGCACGCCTCCATTCTAACTTGGGGCCCCCTACCGAGCCGCGACCGCAAGGGAGCGGTGACGGCGCACTTAGGGCTCGAGATGTTCCGGCCACCGGGCATAGTTACTTGCCTGGCAGGGCAAAGGCCACATAGGCGCCGCCCGTAGGCCCGCCGCGGGGAGCTTTGCCTCCTGTGGCATAGATGACAACATACTGGCGTCCGCCAAGTTGATAAGTGATCGGCGTGGCATTGCCGGAAAATGGCAATGTCGCTTCCCACAGCAGCGCTCCCGTGGACTTGTCGAAGGCGCGAAACTTTCGGTCGAAGTTAGTAGCCGCAATGAAGACTAGTCCGCCCGCAGTTACAATCGGTCCGCCATAATTCTCGCTGCCGGTCTCTTTCATGCCTTGAGCCGCCAGCGCTGGATACTCTCCCAGCGTTACCTTCCAGGCATATTCACCGGTATTCAGATTGATGGCGTTGAGCGTGCCCCAGGGTGGCTCGACGGCCGGGTATCCATCGGGATCGAGCAGGCGGCGGTAACCGGTAAAGCGGTACCTGGCGGGGGCCTTAGGGCTGTCCGCAGCGGCCAATTCCTTATTCTCACCGCTCAGGATATATTGCGCCACGGCGCTTACGTCGCCGGCGCTCAGATTCGGGAACGATGGCATTCGTCCGGCGCCCAGGCGGATGACGGCCGAGATCTGCTGCGCGTTCATTCTGCCGGTCAGGTTTGTCAGTGCGGGGATTTGCGGAGGCGCGCCGGCGCGGTTGTCGCCGTGACAGTTGGCGCAGTTGTTCTGGTATATCCGGCCCGCCGAGTTACCATCGTGGCCCTCCGCCAGACTGCCGGTCCAAGCCAGATCGTTGGCATTTACGTAGAAGAGGCCGGTTTCCGGGTCGAATGCCTGGCCGCCCCATTCGGCGCCGCCGTCGAAACCCGGGAAGACCACCGTGTCCTGGCCGACCGCGAGCGGCATGAACTGACCGCCGCTGCGGAGCTTGCGAAATTGATCGACCGCCCAGGCATGCGCGGCAGGGGTGCGCTTAGTCAGGATGTCCTCCGTGAGCCGCTGGCGGGCGAATGGCGCGGGCTTGGTGGGCAGCGGTTGGGTATCCGCGGCAACCTCGCCGGGGACGTCGCTGGCAGGGTAGCGGCGGTACTCAATGGGGAATAGCGGCTTGCCATTGATCCGGTCGAAAAGGTAGATCCAACCCTGCTTGGTGGCCTGGGCCACGGCGTCCACCATCTTGCCGTCGTGTTTGACAGTGACGAGGCAGGGTGGAGTAGGAAAGTCGCGATCCCAGAGATCGTGGCGGACTCCCTGAAAGTGCCAGATCCGCTCGCCCGTGTCGGCTTCCAACGCCAGCAGGGTGTTGGCGAAAAGGTCGTCGCCTATGCGGTCCGCGCCATAGAAATCGCTGGCCGCGGAGCCAGTGGGGACATAGAGGATGCCGCGCGTCCGGTCCACCGCCATGCCGGCCCAGTTGTTGGCTGCGCCAGTATAGGTCCAGGCGTCGGTGGGCCAAGTGTCGTAGCCAAACTCGCCGGGGTGGGGAATCGTGCGAAAGCTCCAGCGGAGCTTGCCGGTGCGAACGTCGAAAGCGCGAATATCGCCCGGGGGGGCGGGCAGAGCCTCAGGGGTCCGGTCGCCGACGATCAGCAGGTCTTTGTAAATAATGCCGGGGCTGGTGAGAACAATCGATTGCTTCGCCGGATCGCGGCCGAGGCCTTCGCGGAGGTCGATTCGTCCAGCGTTGCCGAAATCCGGGATGGGCTTGCCCGTGTGGGCGTCGAGGGCGTAGATGTAGCTTTGGACGGCGGCGAAAAGACGAAATGCGCTGCCATCGGTCCAGTAAACCACGGAGCGATTCGGCCCGCGGCCGGCGATGCCGGAATCGAACGTCCACAGCAGTTTTCCCGTGGCGCCATCGAGCGCAATGGCCTTGTGCCGGGGCGTCAGACCATAGAGAATGCCGCCGATGAGTATGGGCTGAGTCTGCGGATCTCCGGCGCCGTCGGCGGTGTCGTAAGTCCAGGCCACGGCCAGTTGTTTCACATTGGCGCGGTTGATCTGATTGAGATCGGAGTAGCGCATTCCCGCGGGTCCGCCGCCGTAAGCGGGCCAATCCTTGTCGGCGCCGGACATTACTGAAATTGCGGCGAGAAGCAGAAGGGTTCGCATGGATCTAGACATTCTACTGTATGGACCCGGGGGTTAAAATCCTGGAGCCCGCTGTGACGCGTCGTAGCACACGAATGCCGCGGGGGAATATGATGGAGTGCTTATGCGAACCCAAGGAAAAAGAAGCTGGATGCCTGCCGCGTGTCTGGCTGCGATGGCATTGCCGTGGATGGCGCCATGCGCCCACGCCGCCAGCGACGTCAGATTGGCCGCCGGACGCCGGATCAGCTTCAACGATGGGTGGAGGTTCTTCAAAGGAGAGGCGCCCGGCGCCGAAGCGGCCGCTTTCGACGACTCCCAATGGACCGGGATCGCCCTCCCCCACGATTGGGCGATCGCCGAGCCGTTCGACCGCAACCTGAATCCCCACACCGGCGCGTTGCCGGCGTTCGGGACGGGCTGGTACCGCAAGTCGTTTACCCTTCCTGACAGCGCCAATGGCCGCTACTTTTCGGTCGAGTTCGATGGTGCCATGTCCAATGCGCACGTGTGGCTGAATGGCCAGGAGTTGGGCTCGCGCCCATATGGCTACGCCAGTTTTGCCTTCGACCTGACACCGTATTTGCACTTCGGAGTTGCGCCCAACCTGCTGGCGGTGCGGCTGACGCCCGAGGACCACTCCTCGCGCTGGTACGCCGGCGCCGGCATCTATCGCAACGTATGGTTGACGGTGACCGGGCCGGTGCATGTAGCCCATTGGGGAACTTATGTCACTACGCCGCAGGTCGCCGCCGACCAAAGCTCCGTCTCCGTCAAAACCGAGATTCGCAACCGCCAGTCGCTCGAAGCCCACGTCACTCTGCGCACGCGCGTGCTCGATGCCGCCGGCAAGGAGGTCGCACGGCACGACGATGACGCCGCCATTCCGCCCGACGGCGCCCGCGCCGTCACCGCCACCTTGACCGTGCCCAAGCCCGAGCGCTGGGACGTCGCTCATCCGTACCTGTACCGGCTGGTGAGTGAAGTTCGCAATGGCAACCGCGTCGAGGACAGCTACGAAACCCCCTTCGGCATCCGCTCGATTGCTTTCGATAAGGACAAGGGATTCCTGCTCAACGGCCGCCATCTGAAACTGCAGGGCGTGTGCCAGCATTCCGACCTCGGAGCCCTGGGCGCCGCCGTCAACCGCCGCGCCACCGAACGTCAGCTCGAAATTCTGAAAGCCGGCGGCGTCAACGCCATTCGCACCAGCCACAATCCGCCTTCCCCGGAGCTGCTGGAATTCTGCGACCGCCTCGGCCTGCTGGTGATGGACGAATCCTTCGACATGTGGCGTGTCCCGAAAGTGCCCAACGGCCTGAGTAAGTTCTTCGACGAGTGGAGCGAGCGCGAGGTGCGCGATATGGTCCGCCGCGACCGCAATCACCCCAGCGTCATCATGTGGAGCATCGGCAACGAGATTCCCGAGCAAAGCAAGCCCGATGGCTGGAAGGAAGCCCGCCGCCTGACCGGTTTCTTCCACGAAGAAGATCCCACTCGCCCCACCACCTCCGCGTTCGATAACTGGACCGGCGCCATCAAGAACAAACTAGCTGACGAAGTGGACGTTCCCGGATTCAACTACAAGCCCATGTACTACGCCCAGATCATGAAGGAGCATCCCGCCTGGACCATCTTCGGCACGGAAACCTCTTCCTGCGTCAGTTCGCGCGGCGTCTATCATCTGCCCATCGAAAAGTACCAAAAGCACCCGTCGCTCCAGATTTCGAGCTATGACATCATCGCTCCCCCCTGGGCTTATTGTCCCGACGTGGAATTCGAGGCACAGGACCGTTTGCCCGCCGTATTGGGCGAATTCGTGTGGACGGGCTTCGATTATCTGGGCGAGCCCACGCCGTTCTTCGATGGCAGCGCCGCCAACAAGACCGATTGGCCGGCTCGCAGCTCTTACTTCGGCATTGTCGACCTGGCCGGCTTCCCCAAAGACCGCTATTATCTGTACCAGAGCCACTGGACCACCCAGCCCATGGTGCACTTGCTGCCGCACTGGAACTGGCAGGGCCGCGAGGGACAGGCGATTCCGGTGATGTGCTATACCAACGCCGACGAGGTGGAGCTGACGCTGAATGGGAAATCGCTGGGCCGCAAGAAGCGGTTCTCCGAGCCCTGGGTAATGCCGGTGGGTACCAACGTCAGCCCCGACAAGCGCATCGCCACTAAGTACCGCCTGGTTTGGGAGGTCCCCTACGAAGCGGGAACGCTGAAGGCGGTAGCCTATCGGGAGAACCGCCAGGTGGCCGTGGATGAAGTGCGCACAGGCGAGTCTCCTGCCCGCATTCGCCTGGTTCCGGACCGCGCCGTGATTCATGCCGATGGCGACGACCTGTCGTTCGTCACCGTGCGGCTTGAGGACCAGCGTGGCACCTTGTGCCCCATGGCCGACAACCTGGTGGAGTTCCAGATCAAGGGCCCGGGCCGGATCGAGGCCGTGGACAATGGCAATCCGGCCACTACCGAACCGTTTCACGCCGACCATCGCAAAGCCTTCAACGGTTTGGCGCTGGTAATCGTACGCTCCGCCCGCGGTAAACAGGGCGCGATTCAGTTGACCGCGACCGGCGCGGGGTTGTTCGCCGGTTCGACCGCGATCCGCACGGAACTAGAGTAGGACAATAGGCGGAGAGGCCTCCGTACAGAATTTCCAATACGTCTGGTATGGATCCGCTCCCTCCGGCGATCGCCAAGAAACGCGCCGGCGCTTTGGCGGGATAATAGATCCATGATCCTCATGCTCGGCGAAGTGTCTGGCGTCAGCGTCGAGCATCTTCTGGCCCGGCCCGACAAATCCGGCCGGCCCGGCGTGCGCGGACCGGTGGGCCGGTTATCCGACCTGCGGGAGGGCGATAAACTGCACATCGCCGGGGTTTCCGACGGCTCCCGCGTGGCAGGTTATGACCCCGCCGCGCTGGTGGATCGCCTGCGCGAACTTGGATGGCATCCCGCCGTTCGGCTGCGCCAGGTTCATCTGATCGCGGATTGGACCGGCGCGGGTGACGCCGGCTCCTTCGCCGCGCGCCTTGCATCGGCGCTGGCCGGCGCCGGCTTCGACCTCGACGAGATCAAAGCGCCGCTTGGCCAGGTACGTTGCGACGCGCGCGGCAAAATCTGGGTCTGCCTCGGAGAAGCGCAACAGTGGGCGCCTTCGAGCCCCGCCCTCAACCTCTACGTAGGTCCGCGCGTGCCCGCCAAACACCTGCGGATGCACCCCCCGAGTTCCCCCCTGTAGCGTACCCCGGGAAACGGTCCGCCTGGAACACCGGTACCCGTTACGTACCCGCATTACTTTGCCCCGAAACGGTTGGCCCGCATAATGAAAATCGTGCGGCGGGACCGAAATCCGTCCACCACGAGGTACACAACGGAATCCGTTATGGAATTAAGGCAAGCAAGCGGGCCTGACCGAATCGCCGGCGACCGCCGCGCCGCTAAACGTTACGCGATCCAACTGGATCTCCGCTGGAAGCTCGTCCGGCGGCGGCGCGTACTGGAATCGGGGTCCGGATATACCGTCGACCTGTCCAGCGGCGGAATCCTGTTTGAAGCCGCACGGCAGTTGCCCGTCGGCTTCCATCTCGAGCTTTCCGTGTCATGGCCCGTCAGGCTGCACAGCGTCTCGCCCTTGCAGTTGTTCGTACGGGGAAAGATCGTGCGTTCCCAGGGCGGCCGCACGGCTGTCCGCATGCTGCAGCACGAATATCGCACCGCCGGCCAGGCTGCCGAAGCGTCTTCGCGAGCCGGTGGCGGATCGCTGCACCTCGTGGCCGGCTTCGAGGGTGCCGCGCGTACGGCCAGAATACAATAGGTCTCACTCAATTCGTGGCGCAGGCTACTGAGCCGAGAGTCCCAATTCCTGCTGTCACCCCGCCATTTCGCCCCTGAAGGAGAATGAGGTGACCCATATTCCGTGGGGCAGGCTGGCAACCTGCGGACCGATTGTCAATCGGTCCAGCCGGGCCTCAGCCCGGCCGAAAGCCGGCTTCCGAAAGCTTGCGGCTCCCGCCTCAACGCGCCCGCCGCGCCGCCGTCTCCACTCCCACCGCCGGTTGCGCGGCAGAGGGATCGGACGCAGAAACTGCGTCGGCTGGGCCGGCCGCGGCCTCCGGCGGCTTCGGTGGTCGCCGGTCAAGCCGCTGGGCGATGAACTCCTCCCGCGCTTTCTGGTATTTTGGCGTTGCGGGGTCTCCTTCCAACTCCGCCCACTCCGCTGGACTGATTTCCTGGATGGTGGGTAGGCAGTCCTCGAAGTAGGCACGCAGACGTTCTTGCACCGGCTTGGCCGTGGAGCGATAGAGCAGATGCAGAATCGTGTCGGCCGGCGCCGGATTCACGATGCGATAGATCTGCGACGGCTTCGAAATGCGCGACGAACGCAATGCGGTTTCGAGCTTCTTCGCCCGGGCATCCAGTTCGGTCCAGACGTCCCCTTCCGATTCGGCGAGCGCGCAGTGTTTGATCAGGCTCTGCCGTTCCTTGGGCGAAAGCGCTTCGCCCAGCGCGTATAGGAACGGTCCGAAGCGGTAAGCGCGCGATGGCATGGCGTCGACGAGAGGCGTTTCTTCCCTCAACAGGCTGGCGCACTTTTCCCACCGCGCCAGCCCATCCGGATTCAGCTTCGCCCCGTTCAGCGCCGGGCAGAACAGTATACTCAGGCCGGCTTCTTCCAGCGCGAGCAGGATTTCCGCGGGGCTGTCTTCCGCCGCGATGCGCCGTAGTTCCTCTCCCAGCGCGCGCGGCGGAATCGCCCTTTCCACCTCCGCTTCGCGAGCGTTGGCGACCTGCATTTTGGTACGTTCTTCTATCTTAAAGCCCAGCCTCACCTGGAAACGCACCAGCCGCAGCAGACGCGACGGATCGTCGTAAAAGCCGTAGGTGCTGGCAGCGCGCAATTCGCGGCGCTCGATGTCGGCCAGGCCATTCAACGGATCCAGCAGCAAGCCTCGCGAAGCGCGGTTGAGCGACAGGGCGATGGCGTTGCACGTGAAATCGCGGCCGCGCAGATCGTCCTGAATGGTAGCCGCCGCTGCCTGCGCACGCACGCCGGGCCGGGCCACCCGCTCCTGCCTGGCGCTGGCCACCTGGACCGTAACACCGCCCCCAAATACCATCTCCGCGGACTTGCGGACTTCGTCGGCCCCGATCAGCCCAGCGCCCGTCCCCTCCGCCATCGCCCGGGCCAGTTTCAGCCCGTTCCCTTCCACCACGAAATCCAGGTCGCGGATGCGGAAGCCGGCCAGCATGTCGCGCATCGCACCGCCCGCCAAAAACAGGCCGACGTTCGCCTGGCTCGCCGCCGCCTGGATTTCCGCTACCACCCGATTCTGCTCCGGACTCAGGTGGCTTTCCAGCATGTATGTATAGTCGCTCATCGCAAGCGTCTTCTCCGATCCACCATCGGCTGCTTCATGGCGCCAATGGAGCGGGGCTATGGCGCCAAAGGCGCGCCGGCCGCCCCGCCAAGGGCCTCAACCCCTGGGGTGATGCCGATCCACGGTTTCGCGCAACCTCGACCGCATCACGTGGGTATAAATCTGCGTGGTCGAGATGTCGGCGTGGCCCAGCATGACTTGCAAACTGCGCAGGTCCGCCCCTCCTTCCAATAAATGCGTGGCAAAACTATGACGCAGCACGTGCGGGCTCAGACCGTGGAAGATGCCTGCCGCCCTTCCGTGGCGCGCCAGCAGTACCCAGAACGCCTGGCGGGTCATCGGGCCGCCTCGAGCCGTGACGAACAGATAACGGCTCGATCGCCCCTTGAGCAGCACCCCCCGCGCCGTTGCCAGGTACCGGTCCACCGCCTGAATGGCGCAGTCCCCAACCGGGACCAGACGCTGCTTGTTCCCCTTGCCGGTGGTTCGCAAATATCCCAGGCCGGTATCTAAATCGCCTACCCGCAGCTTACAAAGCTCGGAGACACGCAGACCGGTGGCGTACAGCACTTGCAGCATCGCCCGGTCCCTCAAGCCGGTGGGCCGGTCCCCTGGAGGCGCCTCCAATAGCCGCTCTATATCCTGTAAATTTAAGAACTTAGGTATATGCTGCCAAATCTTGGGACTACCCAAATGCTCGGTCGGATCGCTGCTTAGAATGCCCTCCCGCAGCAGAAAGCCGTAGCAGTTGCGCAGGGTCGTGACGTGCCGGGCGATGGACCGTGCGCTCAGTCCGGACCGGTGCAAATGGTCCAGGTAGCTCCTCAGTCCGTCTTCCATCGGGAACTGGCCGGACTCCCCGAAAAACTCGATAAACTTCTTGAGGTCGGTAGAATAAGCGCTAATGGAATTGTCCGCGAGCCCGCGTTCCACCCGGCAGTGGGTGAGGAATCGGGCGGCCAGGCAGCCCAATCCCGCGGTTCCTCCCGTCTGGAGCACTTCCGGCATCGTGCCAATGATACAATAAGCGCCGAAATGTTTGAAACGTAGTTGTCCGCGATGCCCGCCTCTACCACCAAAAAAGCCATTGTCGAGCGGTTTGAACGGGAGAACCTCTCCGGCTACGTTAACCCTCTCTCCTTTCAACAGCCGGCCGGGGTGGAGTTGCTCTCCGAACAGGGCCAGGTGACGGTGATTCCCTATACCGAGGTGCGGCTGGTCGCTTTCGTCCGCGATTTTCATCCACCGGCCGCAGCGTGGCGCCGCGTTTTTCACCATCGCCCCAAGATGGAAGGGCTTTGGGTGAACCTGGAATTGCGCGATGGCGACCTGCTCGAGGGCGTCCTGCCCAATAACCTCTTGCAGATTGAATCGCAAGGGTTTACTATAATTCCTCCGGACCCTTTCGGCCACCGCCAGCGGCTGTTCGTCCCGCGCCTGGCGCTTCGCAAAGTGGAGGTACTCGGGGTGGTCGGCAGCCCGGTTCAGAAACGCAAGCCGAAGCCGGCCCCGGCCGAACAGATCAGGCTGTTCGACGATGGCCGGCCAGGCGAAGATTAGTTTGGGCGGTGTGGGACCACAGCGTAACCGCCGGCGGTAAAGGTTCGCCCCCTCTTGGAGGTATACTTGTGTTTCATTTTAAATCAGTCTCAAGTTTGGAGGTTGCATGAAAATCCGAAACCTGGCGGCGGCTACGGCCGGGCTTCTATATCTCAGTGCGGCGGCATTCGCCCAGATTACGGCGATTGAAGGAATCGTGAAAGGGGCCGACGGTGCCCCCGTAAAAGACGCGCTCATCCAGATCGACCGCACCGACATCAAGGGTCATTACAAGGTAAAGACCGATAAGAAGGGGCACTATATCTACAACGGTCTGCCCATGGGGACGTACGACATCTCCGTGCTGATCGACAACAAAGAGGCGGATCGGGTGAAGAACGTTCGCACTTCCCCCGGCGATCCTCAACCCATCAATTTCGACTTGCAAGAGGCGGCCAAGTCCCAGGCTGCGCGCGAGGCGGCGATGGAGAAGGCCGCGGCTAACGGCCAGGTCTCAAAGGACCTGGAGCGCGGGCTCACCCCGGAGCAGAAAAAGGCCCTCGAAGAGTCGGTGAAGAAGCAGGAAGCGGCCATGAAGAAGAACGCCGCTCTGAACCAGGCCTTCGGCGACGGCAAAACCGCTCTCGACGCCGGCACGGCGGCTGCAGCCGACTCATTCCACAACGGAGCCACCAAGGCCGAAGCCGAAAAGCAGTTTCAAGCGGCGGCGGACAGCCTGAGCAAGGCCGCGGAACTCGATGCCAACCAGTTGGCGGTGTGGAGCAACCTGGCGGCCGCCTATCAGGGTTTGGCCACCACCAAGACCGGCCCCGACTTCGACTCGGCCATGCAGAAGTGCCTGGATGCCTATACCAAGGCCTTGGCGCTGAAACCCGACGATGCGGGCGTGCACAATAATTACGCTCTCGCCTTGGCGAAGGCCAAAAAGTTTCCCGAGGCCCAGGCCGAACTGGAAAACGCCGCCAAGCTCGATCCGCCGCAGGCCGGCAAGTACTATTACAATTTGGGTGCTCTCGAAGTGAACGGCGGTCAAAGCGATGCCGCCGGAGAGGCCTTCCAGAAGGCCATCGCGGCCACTCCCCCGTACGCCGATGCCTACTATCAATATGGCGTGGTCCTGGTAGCCAAAGCCCAGATCGCCGCCGATGGCAAGATTACACCCGTACCCGGCACCGTGGAGGCGTTTCAGAAATACCTGGAACTGGCCCCCACCGGCCAATGGGCGCAAGCGTCGAAAGATATGCTGGCGACCTTGGGACAGAGCATCTCGACCACGTACCAGAATCCCAGCGCGCCCAAGAAAAAGAAGTAACGGCAGTTTCCGGGGGCGGTGGATCGAGCCGCCCGCCCCCGTTTTTCCCCTGGCATGATCCGCACATTCTTCGTCGAGTTCGTCTTTCCCTGCCTGTTGTTCCTCTTCGTCAGGATGATCATCAGAAATATGTTCGCCAGCATGCGCGCCAATGCGCGCCCGCGGCCGGCCGCCGGCAATCCCCCGATCCAGTCGGGAGGGGATCTCAAACGGGACCCGGTTTGCGGCACCTATGTTTCGCCCGCGGCGAGCGTCCAACGTACCATTGCCGGCCAAACGGTGCATTTCTGCTCCGAACAGTGCAGCCGGCGATACGTCGCGCGATGAGGGGCCAGGCTTCGCTTAGGCCCCAGGGATGCGGCGAAACCGACTAACATAATTAGGTATGCGACTCTTGGTCCTGGCTGTTCTCGGGGCCGGCTGGGTTTTCGCGGCGGCACCGCTTTCTATTGTCCAGCCCGCCATCAGCATCATGGAGGGTGGCACTCCCGACTTGCCGGGCGCGGTTCACGTCCCCGGTGAAACCGTGTACTTCTCCTGCCGCATCGTCAACTACACCAAGGACCAGGACGATAAAGTTCGCCTGGCCTATTCGGTCCAGGCTTTCGACTCCGCCGGCGTTCCCCTGGCCGAGCCCAGCCACAACAACTTCGAGGCGGAAGTGGGCGTGCAAGACAGAAATTGGCGGCCCAGAATCGAGACGGAAGTCGTCCTTCCGCCCCTGGTACCCTCGGGAGTTTACAAGATCACGGTGAAGGTCGACGACCTGGTGGCCAAGGCCAGCGCCCAACTGGACATGCCCCTACGCGTGCGCGGCCATATCATTAATCCCGGTACCGCCCTGGCCGTTCAGAATCTGCAACTGTTTCGCGCCGAGAACGATAACGAACCGGTGGCCAAGCCGGCTTATCGCCCCGGCAACGTGGTGTGGGCCAGGTTCGATATCACCGGTTTTCAGGACGGGCCCGCCAATAAAGTGGACGTCAGCTACCTGACCGCCCTGGTCGCCGCCGACGGCACGGTTCTCTGGAAACAGCCCGAGCCAGCCGTGGAACAAAGCGAATCCTTCTACCCCAAGCGCTACATCCCCGCTGAGTTCGGCCTGAACCTGGACAAGAAGATGCGCCCCGGCGACTACGCCATCACCATCACGGTTAAAGACGCCGTCGGCAACCAAACCTGCGAAATGCGCCAACCGTTCACGGTGGAGTAGGTTTCCTGCGGGACACCGAACTGAATCGTGCCCCGCAACCATTCTGCCGTAGGGCAGCGCTGATCGCCCACAGCTACTTTGCCCCTCGAATGCTGATGCCCAGTTCCCGCAATTGGCGTTCGGGAACGGCGGCTGGCGCCTCGCACATCAGGTCGGTGCCGCGGGCGGTCTTGGGGAACGGAATTACGTCGCGGATGGATGTCTCGCCGGCCAGAATCATGACCAGGCGGTCGAGACCGAGGGCGATGCCGCCATGGGGCGGAGCACCGTATTCGAGCGCTTCCAGCAGGAAGCCGAATCGGTGGCGCGCTTCTTCTTCGCTGAAACCCAGCGCGGCGAAGACCTTCGACTGTACGTCGCGGCGGTGAATACGAATCGACCCCGAGCCCAGCTCGACGCCGTTCAACACCAGGTCGTAGCTCTTGGCGCGGCAGTGGGCCGGGTCATTGACCAGCTTATCCAGGTCCTCGTCATGCACCGAAGTGAAGGGATGGTGCGCGGCGGTCCAGCGATCGTCTTCCTCGTTCCATTCGAACATGGGGAAATCCACCACCCACAGGAATTGAAGATTCCTGGCGTCGAGCAGCTTGTGCTTCTCCTTGAACTTCTGGGCGCACTCCAGGCGCAACTGGCCGCAGGCCTGGTAGACGGTTTCCTCGGGGCGATGGCCTTTCGGCTCGCCGGCCCAGGCGGCTACCAGCAGCAGGTCGTTGTCGCCCGCGCCGGTGCGCTTGCGCACTTCCGCCATGGGGCCAGGGTAATCGCGGTCGAGCCGTTTGGGATCGTCGAAGACGCGCAGGCCCCGCTCCTGGCCGAAGGCCTTCAGCTCGTCGCGTTCCTTCCGGCTGGGCACGCCGGTGCCGGGCATAGGAATGGCCATCAGCGGCAGATTGCCGGCGGCGAGACCAGCCAGCAGGTCGCCCACTTCGTGCATGGGCGGCATGCGGCAGTCGGGCTTGTCGCTGCCGTAGCTGCGCATGGCCTCAGCATAGGTCAGGCGCGGAAACGGCGCCGAAACCCGGAATCCCGCCACTTCGGCGACGCGCACCACCAGCGGCTCGACGACTTCAAAAACGCGCTCCTGCTGCGGAAACGACATTTCGATGTCGATCTGGGTGAACTCGGGCTGGCGATCGGCGCGCAGATCCTCGTCGCGGAAGCAGCGCACGATCTGGAAATACTTCTCGTAGCCGCTGATCATCAGCAGTTGTTTGAAGATCTGCGGCGATTGCGGCAGGGCGTAGAAGCTGCCGGGCTGCACGCGGCTGGGTACCAGATAATCGCGCGCGCCTTCCGGCGTGGAGCGCGTCATGAAGGGCGTTTCGATTTCGAGAAATCCCTGGGCGTACAGGGTTTGGCGGACCGCGAAGGCGATCTCCGAGCGCAGTACGATGTTGCGCTGCATGTGGGGGCGGCGAAGATCGACGTAGCGATATTTCAGGCGGACGTCTTCGGCGACTCCGGCGTCCTCTTCCATGGGGAAAGGCGGCGTACGCGATTCGTTGAGAATCCAGATATTGCCGGCGACCACTTCCACTTCGCCGGTGGCCAGATTGGGATTCGTGGCCGCGGCGCCGCGCAGGGTCACGGTGCCTTCCACCGCGATCACGTATTCCGGCCGGACCTGCTCGGCGCGCCCGTGTACGCGCTCGCCGACGTTTTCGTGAAACACCACCTGCGTCAGGCCCCAGCGGTCGCGCAGGTCGACGAAGATGACGCCGCCATGGTCGCGCCGGCGATGCACCCAGCCCATCAGTACAACCGTCTTGCCCGCGTCCGCGGCCAGCAGTTCGCCGCAGGTGTGAGTACGGCGGAGGTCGCCAAGAAAATCCAATGCAACGGAAGTTTCCATAATTCTCGATTTCGTCAGTGGCCGGCGCCGAAATGCGCGGCGATTTCCTCGCGCGCCACCCGCCGCTGCTCGCCGCTCGCCATATCCTTCAGAGAGTAGCGGCCGGCGGCCATTTCCTCTTCGCCCAGGATCAGGGTGAAGCGCGCGCCCAGCTTGTTGGCCAGTTCCATGGCGCGTTTCAGTTTTCCCTCGGCCAGTTCCACCGAGGC
>JBEKZL010000116.1:0-22207 GCA_049509915.1 Bryobacteraceae bacterium
GTTGGTTTATCGGTCGAAGTCCGCGGCTGCGGGCTGATCTGGATGTGAAAGTCGCAGTCGTCGGATTCAAATCCAACCAGGTACAGCCATCCGGAAATAGTCACCAGCGTGTCCTCTTTCACTGGCTGGTCCATGATGCGGGTATTCTGATATCTCGGATCGTCCCGGGCGACGCCAGTAAGCTTCTGCAGGTTAAGCGCGTCCGCCAAGGTCATAGTCTGGGTCGTGGCGCCCGGCGGCAGGCTGGTTTTGACCGGCCAGCGTTCGGTTCCCGGCTGGACGCACGACAACGACGCACCAAAGGCGGCAACGCCAACCAGCAGGTATGAGCAAATGTAAAGAGACACTCTGCGCAGACTCATCGACCCTCCTCAACCCGCCAGAGTCCGAAAGCCACACGGCTTGAATCGGATTCAACCGGGATTCAATTTCCGGATTCTGTAAGTCTCGGTCAGTATACACCCCAGCCGGCATTTTCCCGAGCGAAACCTGTGCTAGACTTGAACAAAACCTGGGCGAGACTGGGGCCGGACCAAGTGAAAAGCACCTGCCGATGCCCAATTCATGACGAAATGGTAACTTCGCTGCGTGGTCATTCTCGTGTCGCGGCGTTGGCCGGAATCCTGTGCGGTGTCATCGGCGCCTTGAGTTCGGCCGCGGCCCCCGATCAGGCGGCCACCCGGCCGCTCCGGACCATCTTCGGCCTGTACGGACGACTGGCGCCCGGCCAGGATTCTATCGGAGTCAGCGAAAAGCCCGGCGGCAAGATCGGTGTGGCTCTCAAACTGTACTATTCGATGGGCCACACTTGCCAATTGACCAATGATGGCGAATGGCGCGACGATCACGTGGCCATAGTTGCCGATGGTCTCGATGCGAATCGGCCCTGCAAATTGAACCTTTTTTTCGACAATAGTCACGTTTTGCTTAAAGATGAAGGTCTTCGCTGCGCTCCCGTCTATTGTGGAGCCCGCGGCAAACTGGATAACGTCCGCTTGCCCAAAACCAGCCCGGATTCCAAGTGAAAGGTCCCGTCCATGCTTCCATCCGTCCAATCGAGTTTTCGCGCCTTCACTACCACTTTCGAAGGCTCGGTCCCGTATATGTATCTCGACATCAAGGGGCTGGTGACCGTTGCGGTCGGCAACCTGGTCGACCCCCTGGAAGCGGCCCAAGGGCTGCCATTTCGCTTTAAGAACAGGCCAGGAGTTGCCGCCCCCGGAACTCCAGCCACTCCAGACCAGATTGCGGCGGAGTGGCAGCTCCTCAAGAACGATCCAAGTCTCGCGGTCAAGGGTTACACGGCGTGCGGCCCCATCACCCAGTTGGAGTTGGCTGACGACTCGATCGAGTCCTTGATTTCGGACAGGCTCACGGCCAACGAAAGCTTTTTGAAACGCCAGCCGTGGTTCCAGGATTTCGACACCTGGCCGGCCGACGCTCAGTTGGGCCTTTTGAGCATGGCGTGGGCGATGGGGCCCGCCGGTCCTGGTCAGTTTCCCCGCTTTAGCGCCGCCTGTAAGAGCCTCGGCTTTAACGGGGCTGCCGCGGAGTGTAAGATGGACGAAGCTGGCAATCCGGGCCTGATTCCACGAAACCGGGCCAACTTCACCCTATTTTCCAATGCCGCCATCGTGCTTGCGGGTGAAGCCCAAGGCAGCTTTCAGCGTTCAGTCCTGTACTATCCGCGAGTATTGACGACGGCAGACATCGGCCAGGCTGCTTCGACGGGCGGATGAGGCAGCCAAAGCAAGGGCCGCGCGGGGGGAGTGCCCGACGGCGGCCTGCGAATCGAGCCGCGCAGCGGTGTCGTGGGGCGGTTGACACGCGGTAACCCATAGGCTACGGTGGGGCTTGGCCCCAGCCGAAGGCACGGATATACCGACGGCATGGAAGCGCTGGAGTATGGATGACGAAGCCGGCGGTCAAGACCGAGCCTTGGCCAGATGAGCACTATCCGCATTAGCGCCATCATCCCGGTCTGGAACGGCGAGCAACTCCTCGAAACTCTGCTCGATTCGCTTTCCCGCCAGACGCTGGCTCCGGTCGAAATCCTGGTTGTGGATAACGGCTCGACCGATGGCGCTCCCGCCCTGGCCCGCCGTCATGGTGCGCGCGTCATTTCGATGGGACATAACGCCGGTTTTGCCGGGGCCGTGAATCGCGGCATCGAGGAGGTTTCCACCGAGTGGACGGCGGTATTGAATACCGATGTCACGCTCGCACCCGACTATTTGGAAAAGCTGGCCGCGCGCGGTGCTTGGTTCGCTACCGGCAGGGTGCTGCAGCAACGCGATCCTACGCGGCTCGATGCCACTTTCGATTTGCTGTCCCGCGCGGCCACATCCTGGCGTGCCGGACACGGAGCGGCGTACGATTCCGCCTTCCGGCAGATCCGCACGATTGCGGCCGCGCCGTGGACGGCCGTGCTCTTTCGCACCGAGATTTTTCGCCGCGTCGGTATGCTGGAAACCAGTTTCGAGTCCTACCTGGAAGACGTAGATTTCAGCCTACGGGCGGCGGCCCTCGGGTTCACTGGCGAATATGTGCCCGAGGCCGTGGCCTGGCACGTGGGCAGCGCATCGCTGGGGCGGTGGCACGCCGGCGTGGTGCGGCGCATCGCCCGCAATCAGGTGTTCCTGGTGGCGCGGCACTATCCGCGCCGCCTTCTGCTGCGCTGGTTTTGGCCGATTCTGGCGGGCCAATCACTCTGGGGCCTGGTGGCACTGCGGCACGGAGGCGGGCTGGCCTGGTGCCGGGGAAAGATCGAGGGATTGTGGCGCTTCCGCGCGCTGCGGGCCCGCTCCCAACCATTCCCGCCACAAGTCCTGGAGGACGTCATCCGGCCCCAGGAACGGCTGTTGCGCCAGTTGCAACCCGGCGCCGGCCACGAATTGTACTGGCGGCTGTACTTTCTACTCACAGCGAGTGGGGCGGAATGACCCATGCGCGACGTAGGCGTGGTGGTCGTCACCTATAATTCGCGAACGGAAATCGGGCCGTGCCTGGACGCCGCGCTGGCTACCGGCGCCGAGGTAGTGGTAGTGGACAACGCCTCCGAGGACGGCACTGTGGCCGAGGCGGCCCGCCGCGGCGTCCGGGTGCTGGCCAACCCGAGGAATCTGGGGTTCGCCGCCGCCGTAAATCAGGGTTTTGCGGTTCTTAACACTCCGTACGTGCTCCTGCTAAATCCCGACGCCGTCATTCTAGGCGGCCTGGATCGTCTGCGTGGAGCCTGTCAGCCGCCCAATGCCGCCGCCGGAGGTTGTCTGCTGGACGAGCGGGGAGCTCCGCAGATCGGCTTCATGGCCCGCGCACTCCCCACCCCGACCGCACTGATTCTGGAAGCTCTCGTGCTAAACAGAGTCTGGCCGCGAAATCCGGTGAATCGCCGGTACCGTGGCTTGGATCTTTCGTACTATGCACAATGTGCCGTGGAACAGCCGGCCGGGGCTTTCTTAATGGTGCGGCGCGCGGTTTGGCAGGAATTGGGCGGTTTCGATGAGAGCTTTTGGCCTCTGTGGTTTGAAGACGTCGACTTCTGCCGGCGCATGGCCGACGCAGGTCATGTCTTGTACTACGTACCAGAAGCTGTGGCCAAACATACAGGCGGCCATTCAATCCCTCGGCTATCCGTGCAGATCCGGCACTTTTATTGGTATCGTAGTTTGTTACACTACTCAGCCAAGCACTTTCGCGCGGTTCCTTTCCGCGCCGTTTGTGCGGCGGTGGTGGTCGGCTCGATTGTGCGCGCCGTCGCAGAATCTTTGGGGGGCCGGGGGTGGAAGGCGTTCGGGGATTACGGCCGAGTGGCGTCGTTGGCAGCGCGGATTTTTCTATTCGGCTGGCGGGGGTGAACGGGGTCGCTCTAGCATGGCGGGTCCATCCGATGGGTCGTCGTATTTAGAGTGTCGCCGGGCAGTTCAGTTTCTCAACAATTCGTGAGTGTACGGTTCATGGCGCGTCAAGACTTCGTCACGGTTACTATCGTTACCTACAACAGCGGCCGCTTCATCAAGCGCTGTCTCGAGTCGGTATTGGCTCAGCGATATCCGAATATGGAAATCGTGGTCATCGACAACGCCTCGACGGACGGAACCATCGACATCCTCGAACAGTTCGAAGATCGCTGCCGGGTGTACTACAACGAGGAAAATATCGGCTTCGCCTCCGCCCAGAACCAGGCCATCGGGCTAAGCACGGGCGACTGGGTACTTACCCTAAACCCGGACGTTCTGCTGTTGCCCAACTTCATCCAGGCGCTGGTGGATGCCGGCAATTTCGACCCCAAGATCGGCACCGTCTGCGGCAAACTGCTCACCATGACCTCGCATTTCGAGATTCCCGAGCGCCCCGTGGTGGATTCCACCGGCATCTACTTCAACCCCATGCTGCGCCACCTCGACCGCGGCAGCCAGGAAGTCGATAACGGCGAATACCTGCAATATGAATTCGTGTTCGGCGCCACCGCCGCGGCCGCCCTGTATCGCCGCTCCATGATCGACGATATTTCGCTCGACGGCGAGTTTTTCGATTCGGATTTCTTCGTCTACCGCGAAGATGCCGACGTCGCCTGGCGCGCGCAGTTGATGGGTTGGAAGTGCCTCTATGCTCCCTATGCGCGGGGCTATCACGTGCGCAAGGTCCTTCCCGGCAACCGCCGTGCGCTGCCGCCGGAAATCAACATGCATTCGGTGAAGAACCGCTTCCTAATGCGGATCAAGAACATTTCGCCGGATCTCTACTGGCGAAACTGCCTCTCCATTACCGCCCGCGATCTTATGGTCTTCGTCTGGTGCATGGTCTGGGAGCACAGCTCGCTGAAGGCTTTCTGGTTTCTGGCCGCCAATGCCCGCCGCATCTTCGCCAAGCGACGCCTGATTCAATCCACCCGCCGCGTGGATGGCGGGTACATGGCCAACTGGTTCCAATATAAACCGGTCAGCATTCAAACTTCCCGCAAGATGGCGCGGATGCTCTCCCGCCAGGGAGCCGCGGCTAAGATAAAGACGTAAGCCGGCGCTCCCATCCCCATGCGAATCGCCCTCCTTGGTACGCGGGGCATTCCGGCCAATTATGGCGGATTCGAAACTTTTGCGGAGGAGATTTCCACCCGCCTGGCAGCGCGCGGCCACACCGTGACGGTATACTGCCGGGAACGCCATCCCGAAACCCGCTACCGCGGCGTCCGGCTCCAGTACCTGCCCACCATCCGCCACAAGTACCTCGACACCATCGCCCATACTGCCGTTTCCACCGCGCACCTGCTGTTTCACCGCCCGGACGTGGCCCTCTATTGCAACGGCGCCAATGCCCTTTTCACGCTCTGGCCGCGCCTCGCCCGCGTGCCGGTTGTGCTGAATGTGGATGGCATTGAGCGTAAACGCAAGAAGTGGAATACCCTGGCCAAGGCATGGTATCTGCTATCGGAATGGCTGGCAACGGTCTTCCCTACGGCTGTGGTGACCGACGCCGAAACCATCCGCCAGTATTACCGCGAGCGCTACGGCAAGGACAGCATCTTCATCCCCTATGGCGCCGAAGTTGGCGGGGTTCCTTCCACCGCCGTCTTGGAGCGATTGCGCCTCTCGCCCAAGCAGTATTTTCTTTATGTCAGCCGCATGGAGCCGGAGAATCGAGCGCTTGAGGTGCGCCAGGCCTTCGAACAGGTGGATACACCGATGCACCTGGCGCTGGTCGGTGACGCGCCCTATGCCCAGGATTACATCCGCCAGGTGCGCGATACCCGCGATCCGCGCATCGCGATTCCGGGCGCCATCTACGGCGCCGGCTATCTCGAGCTGGATTCCCATTGCTTTGCCTACATTCACGCCACCGAAGTGGGCGGCACACACCCAGCCCTCATCGAAGCCATGGGCCGAGGCGCCCTGGTGCTCTATCGCGATACCCCGGAGAACGCCGAAGTCGCCGGCGATGCCGGCATCCCCTTCGAGCCCGATACCCTGGCCGCGCGCATCCGCCAAGTTCTCTCCATGAGTGATGAGGAACAGAACGCCCTGCGCGCGCGAGCCATGGAACGCGTGCGCCAGCGCTACTCCTGGGACGCCGTAACCGACGCGTATGAGAAGCTGCTCGAGGGGATCGGGACTAAGCGCTCCCACTCGGAATTACGGTGACGTATTGGGCGGCCGGTCCCTGAGAGGCCGCGCAAGAAACGAATTCAATAGCCGCCGATGAACGCCGATAAATCCCTTGATTTTGGCCTCGGCGGACAAATCTATGGGTAGCCGATTCGCTGAACCGGCCGGAAGCTCGGTTCGTGCAAGCCCACGAACCCGATGCGGGATAGCGCGCGGCTTCCATGTCTCGCTGTGCGTAGGTTGCCCTTCGAACCAGTTCGCCCTCTCCGGTAAGCGCTACGCCGTTACTCGTTAATAATCCACGAATCCCGAGAGATTTGTAACCGAAATGCGGCGGCCAGAGTCCAGCCAATCTCCTGTAGCAGCCGGCTTCGCATGGCAAATGCCGAAGACGGCAGCCGGGCGCCGGCTTCATTCCCTGGTTTGCGACAGATGCGCTTTCGCTTGGGGGTTCCGCATCCTACAAGAGGGCCGCCGTCTGGCCCACGGCGACCCTGGAAAGGACTCGGCGTCGTCCTCGGTTCTAAAAGAGTGTGACCGTGTTGCTGTTTTGATAGGTGGCCCAATGGTGTTTGCCGTTGTACACGACCTGGGTTGGAACAGAGGGGAGGGAAATCATTGCCAGACTCCGACTGTCGCAAGCCCGTACCTGCACCGCCGCGCTCCCGTTGCCCGCCCAGACTGCGAAGCCGTCGAATACCAAGGGCGATGACAAAGCGGCGCTGGCGGGAACGCTTGTAATATTCGTCGTTACCGGGTCCATTTTGGCAAGGCCGTTACTCCCAGCTGCAAACCAGATATATTGGCCATCGAACACGGGGGATGCCGAGGCGGCAGCAGCAACGGATCCGACTTGTTGGCCGACCGAAGGATCGATCTTCACCAGGTTGGTCCCGCTGCTGTTCGTCGAGAGCATCCAGATATAGCGGCCATCATAAGTGAGTGGCCCAGCGCCGCTCGCCAAGGAGTATTTGTTAACGAGGGTTGGTGCGGAGGTCGTGGTGGCAGGGTTGAGCCGCCAAAGGTAACCGCTGCTGGCTACCCAGAGATACTGGCCATCGAACGTCACGCCGAGAATCGCGCTGCCAACATTGAACGTCAAGCCATTCGCGAACGGCATGCCCAAGCGTGTGTTCACCCAGGCATAAAGTTGGCGATTGAGGACCTGAATATGCGAAAAACCTGCCAACGGCGTAACTGCCGACGCCAATAAGCCAGGCGTCTGTGTACCCGGCAACATGCCCTCGCTCACTTCATAAACGTAATGATCGGCTGCATTCAACAAGTAATTCGTGTCGCCTGAGGAGGCGAACTCGCTCCCTATTCCCAGTGCGATCGTGGCCCCGGTAGGAGTGTTGTAGAGCGAAGTGAAATTCAGTGGAGCCGAATTCTGCCCGCTCCAGTCTTGTGAAGCGATCTCGTAATCGCTAGCCGCCCATGTCGACGGGCACTGCGCCTCCGCCGGCTGTGAGAGGGTTGACAAGATGAGAATTGCCGAGACGATTCCCGCTGCGTAGAGATTGAAAAAGCGTTTCATGTTAGTTTTCCTTTCCGTTCGAAATCTTGTTGCTTTACCGGATTGAGAGGCGGCCCTGCTGGTACGTGATCCAATAATGACTGCCGTTGAAGACCACCTGGGCTGGCTGGGTCGGCAACGTCATTGAGCCAAGGTAGTCGCCGTTACAAGCTTCGACCAGGTCGGCCTGATTGAGACTCGCGTCCGCCGCCCAGATCGCGTTGCCGTCGAAAGTCAAAGCGGACGAAACGCTATTGCCGCCGGCTGAAACGGTGGCAATGCTCATGGTGACTGGGTCCATTTCGGACAGGCCGCCCTGACCGTTAGAAAACCAGAGATACTGCCCGTCAAAGGTGAGCGGTCCGGCGACTCCAGTGTTGACGAATCCTACCTGGCGGCCGGACGCCGGATCGATCTTCATTAAGCCCTGTCCGGAGGCATTGGAGGACACCATCCACAAGTAGTTCCTGTCGAAGGCCAGGTCGCCCAATGTAACGCCGGCGGGCATGGTGTAGGTCGCCACGGAAGTCAAACCCGTGGTCGTGGTGTTTCCTTGCCCGTCCGTGTAGGAGTAGGCGGGGGTCATCTTCCAAAGCGAGCCCTGACTGGCTGCCCACAGGTAATAACCGTCAAACGTAACCCCTGCGATCGGGCCGCCCGTGGTCGGTCCCGCCAAGGGAAGTACGGGGGCCTGCAGGGCTGCGCCCCAGCCGTAGAGTTGGCCGCCAAAGAATTGAATTCTCTGGATACCGATCACCGACTGCGGCGACGAAGACAGGATACCTGTTGTCTGGGTGCCCGGCACGGTGCCCACCGACACCTTGTAGAGGACCCCTTGGCTCAGCAGATAATTCGATCCTGCGCCCGAGGAAGCGAACTGGACGGAAGGCGCCAATGCGATCGCGGCGCCGCTGCTGCCATCATTGAGGTTTGTAGCGTCCAGCGAGACGGCCGACGCGGTCGACCAGTCTCCCGAGGCAATAGGGTACGCGCCCGCCTGCGCTTCGGTCTTCGCCAGGCACTGCGCGGCCGCGGGCTGCAAAAGGCTCAGGCCAAGAAAAATCGCCGACGCGGTTCCCAATAGAGTTGAATTCCATGTGCGATTCGTTATCATCTTTCTTTCCTTTCGAGTGGTTATCATGGCCTGCGCTGAACGCTCCGTTCCGGTCAATTTTTCCGTCTCGCACGCTCATCGTCCCGCCAGACATTTCCACTTTGCCCGAATCGCGTTGGTAAGCCCATGCTTCCGCCATGATCTTTTCCTGCTCTGAATATGCGCTCCCAATCGACTGGGATTGGGCGGCTTCATGGCATTGCTTCGAGCGGGGAGGCTTGTGCCGCCGGCGGGGCTTCCGGGGCTCCGGGTTGCGGACCAACGATTTACGGAGGGAAGCGGAAATGGTTTGCGCAGTCCGGCAGGAATTAGGCCAAAGAAAATGCAAAGCGGGCCATAGTGGATCCACTACGGCCCGCCGGGCTGGATGGAATGGGTCTCGACTTGTGCCTTAGCGGATGGAGAGCAGGTTGGTGTCCTTGTACGTGATCCAGTGCTCGACGCCATCGTAAACGGTCTGCCAAGGTATGGATGAGAGAGCCAGGTTGCCGATAAATTGACTGTCACAGGCTCTGAACCGTGCTATGCCCGAAGCAGATTCCGCCCAGACCGCGTCGCGATCGAGACCCATCACTGTGTAGACAGAAACACCTGGAGCGGTAAGTGTCGTGAGGGTCATTGTCGCGGGGTCCATTCTGGATACTCCATTCCCCCCGTTTCCAAACCACAAATCATAGCCATCGAACAGGAGACTAGTTTCCGTAAAGTAACGGGCGGACGCGGATGCAACTTGCTGGCCGGTCGACGGGTCGATCTTGATCAGGCCGGATCCGTTGGCCAGAATCCAGATGTAGTTGCCATCAAAAGCAAGCGCCCCCACGGTAACCCCCGTCATCGGATATTTGTTGACCAGGCTTGGCAGTGTCGTGCTGGCGCGGGAGACGCTGCCGGGGTTGAGTTGCCACAGGTAACCGCCACTGGCTCCCCACAGATATTGGCCATCGAACGTTATACCGGCGATCGAGCCGCCAAAATTGAAAGCCCCGGCAGTAAAAAGGAATTGCACCGGGTTATTAGGATTTGACGCCAGCGCCATCAAGCTTCCAGCGTCGGTCCACGCATAGAGCATGCCGCCCAGAACCTGTATATTCCGCAGCGTGCCCTGTACAGGGTTCTGCGGCGTCGGCGGCAGATCGGAGATGTTAAAGGATCCCGTCCACCCAGGCAGTCCCTTAGCGGGGCCCGCGGTGGCGAGAGTCAAATGGTATATCGTATGATCCCCGCTGTTCAGAAGGAAGGCTCCTCCGTCCCCCATGGAGGCGATCTCGCTCCCGGACCCCAGTTGGAACGTGCCGTTTGGGCCGGAAATAGCGGAAACGTCCACTGGCTGCACTGCGCTAGTCCAATCATTCGACGCAATCCGGTATTGGCTCTGGCCCCATCCCGAAGGGCACTGCGCCGCCACCGGCTGAGAAGACATCAGGCAAATGAAAATCCCTAGGGCGATTCCCGATAAAACACAATTCAATACGCGATTCATGGTTCTTTTCCTTTCGAGTGGTTATTCAGGCCAACGCTGGCTCAAATTCCGGCTCATCGCCTTTTCCTGCGCTCAGCATCCCGCCAGACATTTCCACTTTGCCCGAAGCGCCAGGCAAATCCCATGCTTCCGCCATGATCTCTTCCTGCTCTGAATATGCGCTCGCAGCACGTTGATTCGAGAGGGCTTGACCAGGCTAGCCGCATGGGATTCATCTCTTGCCGGATCTTCATGAGCCTTTCCCGCGGAGGATGATGTGGATCTGGCGGGACCACGTTATGCGCAGTTATGAGTTCCATCTGAACCGGAGTTTCAGCGAGATCCTCGGGCTGCGGGGGAGGGTTTCGGCTGAATGTGACAATTGCCCCATGATTCGGCTCTATAGGTAGGGGGTCGCCGCGCATAAGTCCGTCTGGCGCGAAACGCATTCCACAGGAGCCCTCCGAGCCTCGGTCGACGGATGACGCGCACTCACAAATCAGAGCGAACTGCAATCCCGAGTCGCACACTGGGCACAAGGAATTGTGCGGCCTACAAAACTGGCGCGGCCTTCTTCCGTAGTGATCCACGGCCGCACCATCCATGGTGGATTGTGACGCATGTGACGAGCATGCCCGCATTCCAGTTCGGCGATCCATTCGCCGTGATCATCCTGCCGGAAAGCTACAATCCTGCGACGGTCAGACATATATCTTCCTTCTCGAGTGCAATGCAGTCATCCACCGACACTGTGAGAGTCTTCATCTTCTGCTCGCCTTCGTGTAAGTCCTTCTGACATACTTCATCTTGAACGAAGATTCCGTTTCAGAAAATGCGCGAAGGACGAGCAATTCCCGCTCTTCGGGGTATGCGCCTGCAAGTGACTGATAAAACACGGTTTAGTACGAATTGTGCGGTTCGATGCACGGTGTTGTAGGCTATTCATAGGAGTGACTTTCGTCGGCGATGGAGACGGACTCGCGCTGGTTTCGCTTCGGTGTCTTTACTTTTGATTCGGTGAGCGGCGAACTTGTGAAGAGCGGAACAAATATCCGCCTTCAACCCCAGCCGGCTCATCTGCTGACCCTTCTTTTACGTCAGGCCGGTGAGATCGTGACCCGCGAAGCCATCCGCGCCGCTCTTTGGGAAACTCAGACGACCGTCGATTACGAACTGGGGATGAACCGGTGCGTACGCGAACTCCGCGGCGCGCTGGTCGACGACGCCAACGCGCCGATCTATATCCAGACCATTCCGCGCCGGGGCTATTGTTTTATCGCGCCCGTGTCGGTGGTGCGATCACAAACCGAGGCGGTGCCCAAGGAACAAGCACCGGATATTCCGGCAGTCCCGGGCAGGCCGCCCCTTTCGATTGTCGTTCTGCCATTCGCTAACCTCGGAGGCGACTCTGGTGACGACCGCCGCGACGAATACTTCGGCGACGGTCTCGCCGAGGAAATTACGAACTCACTGGTTCAGATACCCGGTCTGAGAGTGATTGCAAGAACATCGGCATTCGCGTTCAAAGGGAGGAACGAGGACATTCGAAAGATCGCGGAAACTCTCGGCGTCAGCCATGTGCTGGAGGGAAGTGTGCGGCGCGCGGGCACGCGCCTTCGCGTTATAGCTCAATTGATCCGGGCCGACGATGGAAGCCAATTATCATCCAAACGCTACGATCACGAAGCCACAGATCTTTTCGCCGTTCAGGACGAAATCTCAGCCGATGTAGCCAGCCAGCTGAAAATGCGGCTCACGCTTCACAAGCGGCCTGACGTCAATCCCGCCGCCCGCGAGGCTTACCTGGAAGGCCGATTTCACTGGTACAAGTTCACGCCGTCGAGTTTTTCCAGGGCGTTTGCCTGCTACCGGCGTGCGGCTGCGCTCGCTCCCGATTACGCGCAGGCCCTCACCGGCATCGCGGAGTTCTACATCTGGATGTCGATCGAAGCCGGTACGCCGCCGCGGACGACCTTGCCGAAAGCGGCGGCTGCCGCACGCCGCGCACTCGATCGGGACGAAACCGATGCCGATGCCCACGCCGCACTGGGCGAGGTGGCAGCCATGCTCGATTACGACTGGAGCACCGCGGCAAAGCACTTCCGGCACGCGCGCGAACTTAGTTCCGGGACGAACCTGAAGCTGCGATACCTCCTGTGGTATCTCCTCCCGCAGGGACGCGTGGAAGAAGCGGTAGCGGAATCGCAAGACGTGATGAGCCAGGATCCCCTGTTTCCGCTGGCGCACACATCGAAAGCCACCGCTCTGTTTCTGGGAGGATCATACGAACAGGCTGCGGACCGCTGTCTGCATGCGCTGACGAATCATCCCGATTTTTCTCCGGCCCTGCAGATTATGGTCGCGATCCGCACGCGCCAAGGGCGGTTTGAAGAAGCCTTTGCTTGGGCTCATCGGCTTTTGGATATCGTTGGCAGATCGTATGTGAGCCTGAGCAGCCTTGGTATAGCCCATGCAGCTACGGGAAATCATCAGGCGGCGCATCGTCTGCTGCAGGAGATGAATCTCCAGTTGCACGGCGCTTCCGGATTCGCTACAGCTATGGCTTGTATTCATGGGTTACTGGGAGAGAAGGACGCAGCGTTCCAGTGGATGAATCGAGCCATTGCTCGCCGCGATCCCCGGATGCTGTGGATTCGGACTCTTCCTTGGCTCGATTGCCTGCGGTCGGACCCACGCTTTTTCGATCTGCTTAGACAGATGAACCTGGATGCAATCGCGCCGTGAATCACGATCGGTCCGGCGCCAACGAATCCACTGCTTCGGGCCACCGGGCCCCCGCTTGGAGGGGATTCGGAGTTGTGCCTTCCACCGACGTGATGCCTTGGTCGCTCACTCTCTTCGCGATTTCCAATTCGCTCCTCGGGAAGGACGCGGCCCTGGAACACGCGCGAGAGGAACATACTTCACGGCTTCTGACGGTCACCCCTGAGCTTCTCCTCTACGCTGCGGATCTTGTCTTCCATCTTCTGAGCCTTATCCGTTCGCGTTCCGAACCGCATGTTGGTCGAGATGCGCGGCACGCCGGCCGCGTGCAGCGCCTCGTGGCACCGTTTGACCGCTTGAAAGACAGTGTCCCAATCGCCTTCGATATTGGTGCCGTAGGCGTGGAGCTTCGTCTTGAGCCCGGCTTCCGCCAGAATCCGCTCGCAAACGGCCACCTCCCTTGAGACTGAAAGCCCCACGCCCATCGGGATGATGCATAAATCCGCGATCACTTCCATCGGATAGCCTCCGGTTTTACTGTGGCACAATCGCCGGCCGCGAAAGCTCACCGCTCGCTACAATCGAGGTATGATCCACGAGATCCTGCCCGTCGGTCCGCTCCAATGCAACTGCTCCGTGTTTGGAGATGAGCAGACCCGCGAGGCCATGGTGGTCGATCCCGGCGACGATATCGCCGGCATTCTCGGAATTCTCGCTCGCCACGGGCTCAAGCTGATGGCTATCGTCATCACCCACGCGCACATCGACCATATCGGCGGCGCGCACCAGCTCCAGCAGGCCAGCGGCGCGCCGGTGTACATGAACACGAATGATAGCGCCGTGGCGGACATGATGGAGATTCAAGCCTCCTGGCTGGGTGTGCCCACGCCGGAGCGCGTCGCCATCGATATCGAAGCCCGCGACGGCGATTCGCTCGCCGTCGGCGCGACCCAGTTCCACGTGCTCCACACACCGGGCCATACGCCCGGCAGCATCAGCCTGTGGATTCCCTCGGAAACCAAGCTGGTGGCCGGCGACACCTTGTTTCGCGACAGCATCGGCCGCACCGACCTGCCCGGCGGCGACGGCCGCGAGATCTTGCGGTCGATCCGCGACAAGCTGCTTGACCTGCCCGACCAGACCGTGGTGATCCCCGGCCACGGGGCCAATACGACCATCGGCCGGGAGAAGCGATGCAACTGGTTTCTGCAAGGGTTGAAATAGGATCTGACAGAAAGGAATCGGAAATGAAAGCCCTCATCATCGGAGTGGTGGCCGTGCTGGCGATCGGGTTGGCGGCGGATCTGGCTTTGATCCAACCGGGGGACCTGGCAGTCCAACTGGCAGCGAAAGGCGCCGGCCCAGTCATTTTTCATGTAGGCCCCAACGTGCTTTATCGTGGAAAACATATTCCGGGGGCAATCTACGCCGGCCCCGCATCCAAGCCCGAGGGTCTCGAAGCGCTCAAACTGGCAGCCGGCAAGCTTCCTCGCAATCGCCAGATCGTGGTCTACTGCGGCTGCTGTCCGTGGATCCACTGCCCCAATGTGAGGCCCGCCGTCGACGTCCTGAAGCAGATGGGATTCACTCGCGTCAAGGCTATGTTCGTCGAAACCAATTTCGCCGCAGATTGGATCGACAAGGGGTATCCCATCGAACGCGGTACCGCCAACCAATAAGACCATCGTGTGTGTCGCCACTGGGGATTGCAGCTTCAGACTGATATACAAATCGTAAATCCTGACGACTCCAACCTGTCGCACGGCCACCAATAGGCACAATCGGGCAACGCGAAGAGTCGACCATCGCACATTCTTCTCACATTTTTTCTTGCTCTTGCCAGGTTATTGTGATAGTCTCCCGGACACGCGCTTCATGTCGAGGATGTGAGCTAGGCGAGTTGATCCAGGGGGACGTACCGATTTAGCGCGGCATTTGCAAGTCACTCGAAGGGGTAATAGAAGCAATCCCCAGGTCGGCCTTCGTCCACGTTTTGATGACGAGCTTTGGCTAGGAGATCTCTATGGAAGGGTCTAAAGCGGGTGTGATGGGTCCACGCTTCGCATCGACGATTTTGCTTACCGTACTGTTGGCTTTCTCGGTGGAAACCGCCCACAGTCAAACGTTCGGCGAGATTACGGGAGGGGTCAGTGATCAGAGCGGAGCCGGAGTACCGGGCGCAATTCTGACTCTGACTAGCGCCAGCACCAACGCCGTCCGTTCCACTATTTGCAGCTCTGACGGACTTTATTCTTTCCCCTCGCTGTCACCCGGCACTTACAGCGTTAAGGCCGAACATCCCGGCTTCAAGGTTGTCACCGTCGACAACCTCGAGGTTCAGGTGCAACAAACCCTGCGCCAGGATATCGCCCTCGAAGTCGGTCAAATCAATCAGTCTGTGGAGGTTTCAGCCTCCGCCAGTCTCTTGCAGGCGGAAAACGCGACGGTTGGTACGGTAATCAGCAACGAGAGCATCACGGAGCTTCCTCTAAACGGACGCGAATACCTGAACCTGGTGGCGCTGACCTCGAATGCGGACACGCTTTCGCCGGCGGCCGGTCAGTCCCAGTCGCGGCTGGGTGGCGACCGCTCGAATCAGTCCATCTCGGCCGGCGGGAATCGTATCTTTTTTGACTATTTCACGCTGGACGGAGTCGTCAACACGGACGTGGATTTTAACACCTACATTGCCCTTCCCTCGATCGACGCCATTCAGGAATTCAAGGTTCAGGTGGGCGTGTACCCCGCCGAATTCGGCCATGGAGCGACGCAGATCAACGTACTCACCAAGTCCGGCGGCAACCTTTATCATGCTTCGCTGTTCGAGTTTGTGCGGAACGACGATTTCGACGCCACGCCCTACGCCTTCACCGCCAATCGTCCTCACAAATCGCCATTCAAATGGAACGATTATGGCTTCGAGCTCGATGGCCCCGTCACCATTCCCAAGCTCTTCAACGGACGGAACAGACTTTTCTTCATGTCCAACTTTGAAACGCTGGTGCAGCGGCAATATGCGCAAGCTGTCAACTCCGTGCCGACAGCGGCCATGTTCCAGGGTAACTTCAGCGCCTATCCTACCACCATCTACCAGCCCGGCACGGGCGTGCCTAAATCCGAATAACACCATCCCGACGAGCCAGATTAGTCCGATCTCGCAGACGCTGTTAAAGTACTACGACTCTGCCACGCTGCCGGGCTACGTGAACAACTACACGCAGTCCAACCAGTCACCTTTCAACCGCGACGGCTTCATTATACGCATGGATTTTGTCGAATCCGCGAAGTCGCAGTGGAGCGGCCGTTATAGCTGGGGCAGTGAAGTTCAAAAGAACGGCGGTCTGAGCATTACTGGAACTAAGGTCACTACGGGATACGAGCAGTACCTCGGCTCGAACACGCGCATTCTTGCACCCAATGTCGTGAACGAGGCGCGCTTTGGTTATTCGCGCATCTTTAACGCGATCAGTACCGCCGACGCGTTTTCGGTCAACACCGTGGGCACGCTGGGCATTCCCAATTTGCAGGCGGGCCAGCCAGTCCAATGGGGTGTGCCCTCCATGGCTTTCACCGGAGATGGTTTCAGCGGTCTCGGCGACGGCAGCGACGACCCCTATCAGATCGCCGACAACACCGCTCAGGCGGTCGATAACATATCCTGGATTAAGGGCAAACATACCTTCAGATTCGGGTTTGAATACAATCGCCAGAACTTCGACCAGTTAGGCAATCAATTCCTGCGGGGACAATTTACTTTCCAGCCGAACGCCACGCAAAGCTCCACCCATACCGGCGGCGACGCCTTCGCGGAGTTTCTGCTGGGTGATATGTATGACGCTACCGTCGCCTCCGCGCCCGCCAACGCGCTGTACCAGCGCAATGCCGAGGCTGCCTTCGCCGACGATACCTGGAAGGTCACGCCCAAGCTAACCGTGTCTTTGGGCTTGCGTTACGAATTGACTCCGCCTTTCTACGACACACTGCACAACTTGTTCAACGTAGCGCTTCCGCACATCATCGACGCCTCTGCTCAGCCGTCGTCTTTGTGGCCTTACGTGATTCGCCAGGGAAACTGTAATAACCCATACACGGCGAACCCTTCCCTTTCCTTTGTCTGGGCCGTTACACCCGCGGTCTGTAGTAATGGCCTGGAAAGTAACACCCTCAATCAGACCAGGTACAACGATTTCGCGCCGCGCGTCGCCATCGCCTATTCGCCCGATTCCAAGACGGTGTTCCGCGTTGCCTTTGGCGAGTTCTTCGTCCAGGACAATGGCAATTCAATGTACTTTGACGCGGCGCGTAATATCGCGGTGCGCCTTACCCTGATCGCCAACCTCGGTCAGCCAAGCCTGACTTGGAATAACGCTGTCACTCCGCTCGGCGCCAACGGAGCCCCGACGTCGTTTCCGGCACCTTACGGTTATGCGACCGCGTACAACCATTTGACGTCGTACACCAACCAATACCTGGTCAACATCCAGCGCCAGGTTGGTTCCAACTGGGCGTTGGAGCTTGGTTACCTGGGCTCGGAGAGCCACCACCTTTACGGCTTTCAGAACGCCAATCAGGGCATTCCCGGAACAACCGGCAGCGCCACCTCGCGTCTGCCGTTCGCCGATTTCACAACCCTTCAGTTGGTCGCCGACGGCGTGAATGCGGCATACAATTCGCTGGCCTTCAAGGTCACCAAGCGTTTTAATCGGGGCGTGAGTCTTATCAGTTCCTATACCTGGTCCAAGTCGATTGACGACTCCAGCGGCATTCGCGTGCAAGGCTATGACACGCTATTCCCGCAGAACAGTTATTGCATCGAATGCGACCGCGGCCTGTCAGCGTTTAATGTCCCGCAGCGGTGGGTCACTTCGGTGCTGTATGAGCTACCGGTAGGCAAAGGAAAGATGCTGAACGTCAATAGCCGGGCGCTCAATGCGCTCATCGGCGGCTGGCAAACCGGCGGAAATATGACTCTGCAGGCCGGCGTGCCGGTAAGCCTGACCATCGGTGGCGTGGATAACTCGTCGACGAACGGCGATTACGACCGGCCCGAGGCAACTGGACAACCCGTTAATGCTTCCAACCAGACGACGGGGGGATGGTACAACCCGGCGGCGTTCGTCGAATCGCCTCCGGGCACCTTCGGCAATGTTGGACGGAACACAGTGACTGCTCCGGGGACCTTCTCTATCGACGCCGAATTGCACAAAGGCTGGATCATGCCTTACAACGAGCATCATCAGCTCCAATTTCGTTTTGAAGCCTTCAATATGGTGAACCATCCGAATTGGGGTGAACCCAACCCCGACATTCTCGCGGGTGCGTCAGTCCCGGGCCAACCGTCCACGGCGGCGCGCTCGGGGTTTGGAGTCATCAGCAGCACGGCCATCGCCATGCGCCAGCTGCAGCTAGGACTGAAATATACTTTCTGACACCGAGCGAACTGCTAATAGGGGCAGGCCAGATGACTGCGTAGAGCGGGGCGGCGCACTCGACGGGTCGCCTCGCAAAGGTCTTTAAGCACAATCCCGCAGGAAGGATTGAGCGCGGGTCCGCTCGCGCCGGCGACAACGGCACAGCCTTTCGAATCGACACCGCTCTGGTAGAGCTTCAACAACTCGGCGCGAAGATTGCGGTCGCCGGTGGCGAACATTCCTTCAGCCAGAGCGATGGCTGCGTCCTCACCCCGATCCTGGGCGAGATCGGCGTCGGCGATCTCCTCGTACACGCCGACGTTTGACGGATCGATGTCTTGCGCCTCACTAGCCGCGGCCAAAGCTTGCGGTGCCCGCTCCAAATGAAGATAAGCCGATGCCAGCGTGCGGTAACCTTCGGCTGCGCTGACAGGAACAGGACTTTTCATCCCCTGCCGGCGATCATACGCCGCCCGCGACGCCGCGTCGATCGCGATGGAGCGAAGTGCCAGTCTGGCCGCTTCTTCGTACTCCACGCCCGCGCGGTCCGGGAGCAGTGTGTCGCCCTTGACCCGATGGCACACAGCCGCGAGGTTCCAGGGGCCTGGTAAGTCCAGATCGTCCGGCAGCGGCGCAAGGATCGCAACGCTTCGATCGGCCTCGGCTATAGCTCGGTCGATTTCGCGATGAGACGGATCGGTGGTAAGAAGCTTGGCCGCCAGTAATCGATGGAATTTGAAGCTGCGTGGGCTGGTTTCAACGCCGGCTATGGCCATGGTTGTGTCATCGGTCCGGTCGAGGTTGCGCATCCAGGTTCTCACCGTGAATCCGGCGGCGATCACGCCCGCACAAATCGCGAACGCGGTCCCCGAATAGCGGAAGCGCCCCCCGGCATCGATCGCGATCGCCGCGGCGGCCACCAATCCCGCCAGAGGCAGATACAGTAAACGCTCCGCCATCATGGTACCTATGGGAAACAGGAGATTAGACGCCGGCAGCAAGTTGAGAAAGGCAAAGCCGGCGAAGAAGAAGGCCGGGCGGCTGCGATACCACAGGATCACTGTAAGAACGACCGCGCCGGCTGCCGCGAGCCAGCAAGCCCAATCCTCGAGACTGCCGCTGGCAAGCGCGACCTGGGAGTAAGAG
Organism: Bryobacteraceae bacterium; assembly: GCA_049509915.1. GTDB lineage: Bacteria > Acidobacteriota > Terriglobia > Bryobacterales > Bryobacteraceae > JBEKYD01. Next base: position 19,472 of record JBEKZL010000116.1, read on the forward strand.
TAGTCGGCGGAAAGCTTCATCGGCCAGAGCGCAAGCCACAGATAGCGTCCAAGAACCTTGATGGCGGTAATCCGGCCCATCCAGAAACCAGCGCCGGCGATAGGATTATCGACGAACGGGTATTCGGCAGGGAGCGACGACGAGAGAACCGCCGCGCGCTGCCACAACATCAGACCGATCGGCGCCAGAGTTGCCATGCAACCGGGCAACATTCTCCGCCATTGTCGCGCGTTAGCCAGTTCGTACAGGACGAATAGCGCCGGGAGAACGGCCGCGCTTTCCTTCGAAAACACCCCAACCGCGGTGGTACCCGCCAGTCCCGCAAGGCAGGCATAACGGCGCCAGCCGGTTGTTTCCTTACTTTGCAGGTACAAAAGGAACCCACTTAAAACCGCGAACCCGGCGAGCAGGTCGGCGCGCCCGACGATGTTAGTGACCGATTCGGTCAATACCGGATGCACCGCCCACAGCATGGCAATGAAAAAGGCCGTCCGCAAGGCGCGAACCCTCCCGGCCAGCAGACGCAATACCAGCGCGAAGACCAGAAATGCATTGGCGATATGCAGGAGAACATTGACCCAGTGATAACCGGCCGGGTGACTGCCGTTTCCCAGAATGGCGTAGTTAAGAAGGTAAGAGAACGTAGTGAGGGGCCGGTAAAGGCCACTCTCCCCGTTCGGCCACCAGTAAGTGTGGCGAACGATCAGAGCTATGTTGGCGGCGGTCGCACTCTGGATGCGTGTATCCTCCAGCAACAGCGTCTGGTTATCAAGTGCGAATCCGGTCGAAAAGGAATTTGAAAACGCGAGCATGGCCGCCAGGCCCAGCAGAGGAGCCGCCTTGAAGCGCGGGCGCCGCGAATCACGCGGAACAGACTCTGGACTAACTGCAGGCGATGACGCGACCGACAGACGCTTCTTCTTCCGCTTCATCGCGTTCATGCTATCAGATTCCCTTGACACGAGCGATAATCAACCATGCCATTGCGAAACCCGATCCTGGCAATCCCAGCCTTTCTCATATTCGCCGCCGGCGCCACCGCGCAAACCATGCCGGTACCCTCCGGTCCAGTCCAGCCGGCGGCCCTCACCGCACTCAATAACGCTTTCCGCGCGGCTTACGCCGATGCCAAGATCCGCGTCCTGGCGTCCTCCGGTCCGACTCTGATCGTCAACGGCGATCGCTTCAGCCTGCTGCGCTATGGACGGCGCGATGAAGCCAACGTTGGGGTCCCAATCTACGACCCCATCAAGACCATCGCCCACATCCCGCTCGCGATTTACGCGATCCTCACACCGGGCGATGGAGCCGTCGATGAGGGCCGTCTCAAGACCTTGTCGGGACTGCGCGAACTCATCCCGCCGGCCGAGGCCAGCCTCGACAACGTGAAACTCTCCGCCGCGACGCTCGCCCGCCAAAAGCGGATCGTGGCCGCCTCGCTGGCTTTCGTCGACGATGTGGCCGGCAGACACCAGTACGCGCGTTCCGTGCTACTGAAGTTCACCAGCGCCATGGCTCCGCTCGTCATGGAGAATGTCACCGAAGCGACCCATGCGCAGCTCGATGCCACCCACGCCCAGGTTTCAGCCTGGCGCCGCGACTTGAGACCGCAAGAATGGGACCAACTACACGTCTTGATCGTGGGCCCACACATGCCGCGCGAGAACCTGGCGGTCATGCAGTACTTCCTGCGGCTGCTACACGAGCCGCGGGAGGGCCGCCGCGTGGTGTATGCCGAATCCCTCTGGGAGGAACCGCAGGCTCTGGATCTGCTCGCCACACACCTGCTCGATGGCGGTGTCGGCGAGGCATTCTTTGGCGATTACATGCGCATGCACCGCGACCTGCTGGGAGACGCCGCCAGCGAGTACCTCCCTCGCCTGCTACCGGAATAGACTTGTGTGCCGCGGCCGCAACCGGTCAAACGCGTTGATGGACGGGTTTTCAGTTCTCGCTCGGCGTTTTTTGCGCCTGATCGATCACCAATACGTCCAGGGGCGCCTTGCGCGAATCCAGCTTGAGCCCCACGGTCTGGACGGCCGTAAAGAGAGCCTCATCGCCGATGCGATCCGCGAACTGGATCGCCTCCGGCCGCAGAACCATTCCCGCCGAGACGGCGGCCCGCACCGCCATGGCACGGAATTCCTCGTGGGGGAACTCCAGCTTGAAGTCGTAGCTGCCCTTTACATCCGTCATATCGACGACCGGCCGCTGCGAGAATCGGGACAGCATGTCGGCCAGGTACGGCATGGTCAGCTTTTTGCCTTCCACCTCGGCGTCGCCAATCGTAAAATACGCCCCTTTGCCGAAGGAGACCGCCGCGCCGCCCCGCCCGCCGCTCACGTCCACGTTCGTAGCGCCCGCGCCGCCATTGGAACTGTCGGCATCCGGATCGACCGGCGACTCCTTCATCTTGAGGCCGCCCTTCGCTACCGTCAGGGCGTAGACCGGAAATTCCTTCGATTCGTGGTGCAGTTTGATTTGGAAGCGGTAGAGCAGCAAGGTCTGCAGCATGTCATTCACCTGCTCGCGCTTGCCGCCCTCCGGCAATTTCGCCGAGATGTCGTACCTCTCCGACCCGATCCATTCCGGCCCGACAACCTGATAGTCTTTTATTCGAAAGGCGATACGGATGTAATCCCGCAACGACAGGCCGGTGCAGCGGACCATGGCGCCATCCACATGGATGCCGAAGTTGATCTGTCCGGGAGCCGGCGGCGGAGCCGGTTTGATCGA